>CAZZFV010000017.1:0-41526 GCA_964653855.1 uncultured Lachnospiraceae bacterium | reverse complement strand
ATCGTCGCCGACCGCAAAACGCATTCCTATATATCTCACGTCATCGCATGACTCGGGATCGGAGCCGTCGGTATTGGGGCTCACCTTCGGAGCAATGACCGCCGTATCGTAAAAGTAAATACTCTTACTGAAGAAAGGATGGAAATTCCACGAAGGAGAGTTCTGTCCCGTAATTCCATGAAAAACCACATTCTCACACTTGTTCAAAAATACAAGCTTCGGACGTGCAACCTCCCTGTTCTTCGGATTTATCCACCACGTGGAGTTTTCCGCATTTGCGTCTATGATTCCCCGTCCCACAATATTTATGTTTTTCGCATTAAACGCACTTATAAAGCTTTGATGACACTTGTGCGGAAGTCCTTCCCACGAAGAAACGTGAAATTCCGATTGTGTTACGGGATCAATAACGCTTCCCGGAAAAACGGGATAATGGGATTCGTCCGTGTCACCGAGTAATATTGCGTTTTCCTTAAGTTCAAGAGTAATGTCACTCTTTAACATAATCGGGCGCACATAATATGTCCCCTTTTCTATTGTTACTCGTCCGTTCGCCGGGCACGCATAAATCGCATTTTGAATCGCAAGCGTGTCGTCCGTTTTTCCGTCACCCACGGCGCCGAAATCGTGAACCGACAAGCATACGCTTTCGGGATTTGTTTTAAAAATACACTTATCTCCCAAAACTTCAACCGTGTATTCTGTGTCCGGTGTCAAATCAAATACCGAAAAAACATTCGTCTTTACATTTTCCGACACCTTTTCGCCGTTTAAAACAACATCAAAGCTTCTTTCGGAATAATAAGGCAATGTGTTTTCAAGTTCAAAGCACGCGGAAACCGACGATACATACAAAAGATTAAATTTCATAAAACCTCCGAACATTTTGATTATATTCTATGGAATTAAACGTTTCTTTAAAATCGGCACCGTGCTTTCACGCGGTGCCGGATATAAAAAAACTATTGGTCTTTATAATTTAACACCGGCCAAAAACATGTTTTATCACCGATATCATTTTATTGATGAAGCGAACTCTCTCGGACCCGAACCATATTCCGCTTTAAATGCGCGATAGAATCCCGCATAATCGCAAAATCCGCAGCGACGGTATACCGTGTTCGGACGCTCACCCTGGGCAAGAAACTGTCTTGCTATCTGAACACGCTTTTTTTGAATATAATGATAAACACCCGTGCCCATTTGCTTTCTGAACTCATGACTCAAGTGATATTTGCTCACATAAAGCTTTTCAGCCATTTCATCAAGAGACAACTGTTCGCCGTAATGCTCGTTGACATAATCGATTACTCCGGCAACGAGAGCACTTGTATAAGCATACTCTTCGTTCTTTTCGCCCTCGGAATCCGAAATACGGTTTAAAAGCACAAGTAATTGCGCAATCAAGCTCTCTTGCATCACATCACCGCCGTATCCTTCGCAATCGGATTCACGGTAAATGCTGTCCATAAGATTTCTTATGTCGTTCATATATTCGATTGGAGCACGAAGCTGGTTATTGTAATCCTCTTTGTTGGGATTTAAGCATTTTTCAAGGTTTGTGTTTTCTGTGGAAAGACGCGAAAGCATTGCCGGATCTATCCACAAAACGTATCTTTCGTAAGGCTCCGTATCGGATTTTATAAAAACCTGATGGAGTTCCTTGGGACTTATAAAAAGAACGTCTCCGGGCATAACACGATAGATTTTGCCTTCAATCGAATATGTAACGTCACCCGACACAAGAAAATAAATTTCGTAAAAATCGTGATGATGAAGTTCCACATCCTGAAGATAAGTATCTCTTTTATGCTGAATTTCAAAGTCCTTACGGCACATTACCTGTCTTGGGTTGTATGTCTGGAGCTTTGTAGCCATGTTAACCTCCGGGTTATCCTTTCTTTCCCTTTAAAAATAATTTTCCGAAAATGTATTTTATAAAAAGCACAATCAAATCAACAATTAAAACAAATATACCGTAACCCACGGGTTCAACGGCGAGAAGCAGCTCTCCGTCCGCCTTTAATCCCACGTTCACCGCAAACATGTTTATCGAGCTGTACATGGCATATACGACAAAGGAAACTATCAAATAATAGACAATATTCAAAAAGAACGAAATAAGACTTCTCTTCGGAAATACCATCCATTTGTCGTAGTCGTTGTGGTCAGTGCGCATGTAGCGGAAAATGTTGTTCACGAGAAGGTCGTTTACCATTCCGAGAACAATTCCGAGTGCGGCAATAAGGTCAAGGTTGTCTGCCTTATGAAGTGCCGGAATTCCCATACCCACAAAAAAGAACACCGCTCCCGCAAACCACCATTTGATAAAAATCGCCTTCACGGGCTGCGGAACCATGGCAAGCTTGTCTACACTGTATGGATTAAGCTTTTTGTTTTGATTATTCTTCATCCGTTGCAATTACCTCATCAGAGGTTTCTTTTTCTCCGGCAAACTCGTCGTCCTTAATCGTTGTGTTGATAAGGTTTAAAGCCTTTGCATAAAGCGGCTTAAGCACGATAAGAAGTATCGAAATCACAAGCCAAACCATGTGTGTAACGGACTTGCTTGCGGCTTCGGCAAGCTGAACTCTCTCCGTTTCGGCAATTGCGTCTCTGTGAAGTACTTTGTAGCAAAGAACGTCGCATACAAAAAGCGCAACAAGCTGAACGACAGACAATATAATCATCGGCATTCTCACGCCCTTTTTGTCATGCGAATTCATGTATGTAAAAATCGAAAGGAATGACATAAGCGTAATAACAAACACAAGTATCGCAACATAATAATCGTTACAATAAATTGCAGCCATCGAGAACGTCGAAAGGTTGAACGTGTAAACCATGCAGCTTATTATAATTGCCAAAAAAGGAAGTGTTTCAGGCTTTCTCTTAAGGTGTACTATTTTTTTTCTGATAAATTCTTTTATTGCAGCCAAAAAAGCCATTGTGCTCTCCTATCTGATCGCTTTCGTCGTTTCTTTGTCAAAAATATGAATCTTGCCGGGCTTGAAACCGATTTTCAACGTGTCGTTTTCTTTGTAATCGCACCATTCCTTAAACTTACATGTAAGCTTTTTGGTGCCCATAAACCCGTGAACAAGAGTATTCTGACCGAGATTTTCGTTTAATTTGACCTTAAAATCGATATCCCCGTCTTTTGTGATATCTTCGGGACGAATACCGAGTATTGCCTCTTTTCCGTCATAATTCTCAAGAGGTTTCTTAAGATTTGCGGGAATTTCGATATCGATATTGTCATTCACGATTCTGCCGTTTGAAATTACAACATCCACGAAGTTCATCGGAGGAAGTCCTATGAAGCTTGCGACAAACACATTTGCCGGTGTATCGTAGAGTTCTGTCGGAGTACCGATTTGCTGAACATAGCCTTCGCTCATGCATACGATTCTGTCGGCAAGAGTAAGAGCCTCCGTCTGGTCATGCGTAACATAAAGCATCGTTGACTTAAGTCTGTCATGAAGAAGCATGAGCTCGCGTCTCATCGAACCGCGAAGTTTTGCGTCGAGGTTTGAAAGAGGTTCGTCAAAAAGGAAAACTTTGGGGTTACGAACAATCGCACGACCCACGGCAACACGCTGACGCTGACCGCCGGACAAATTACGGGGTTTTTTGTTTAATTGATCCGTGAGTCCCAAAATCTCTGCGGCTTCCATAACCTTTTTGTGGATTTCGTCCGCGTTTTCATGACGAAGAACAAGCGAAAATGCCATGTTTTCATAAACGGTCATATGGGCATAAAGAGCATAGTTCTGGAAAACCATCGCTATATCGCGGTCCTTCGGAGCTTCGTTTGTAACATCGCGTCCGTCGATAAAAAGCTTACCCGTCGTAATATCTTCAAGTCCCGCAACCATACGAAGCGTTGTTGATTTTCCGCATCCGGACGGTCCGACAAGAACGATAAATTCTCCGTCTTTCACGTCAAGATTGAAATCATATACCGCATGTGCTCCGTTTGGATATACTTTGTTTAAATTTTTAAGCTGTAAGTCCGACATTTATTTTAATTCTCCCTTTTTCTTAAGGAAATTCATAAGCATTGTTGATTTTATAAAGCTGATTACGGCTGCGGCAAACATAAAAAGTGCCGAAAGAATCATGAGTATCTTTATTTTTGTATGAAGTGCGTTTGTAATAAATTCAAATTGCAAAAGCTGAGCCGGGAAAATACCGATTCTGACAAGTTGAACGATCCCGACAAGTGCGGCAACAAATGCCCAATTGCGGTGATAAGTCTTAAGCTCCTCACCTATATAGAATGCGGCAAGCATAAACAAAATGTTTACAACCACATCCACTCCGATCATATAATACTTAAACTCTCCCTTTCCGGTAAGTGTTTGAAGATATATGTTGGAATATATAAACATAAACTGGATAACATCGCATATAAGGCTCAACATGCACATCCAAAAGGAGAATGAGTCATTTTTGTAACGCATGCGTTCTACGTTTAATTTCATCTTATGCCTCCTTGCCCTTCAATTGTGCAATGGCCTGTTTTTCCATAACCATCCAGACCGTTTTCCAAATTAAGTTAAGAATAATAAGTATCGCGGAAATGATTCCGATTGCACCGACTATGTTTCCGCAATCAAACCAAAAAGTCGACTCCGTGTACGATGACGTAGGCATCCATGAATCCCATTCGGCCCATGTCGCAAAATCAACCTTTGTGAGAAATTCGTTTTTGTAAAGCATGGAATATTTCATGTCATAGATTGCAAGCCAAATGATGAAACCTATATAAAGTACGGAAGAAACATAATTTGTTACATAATATTTTCTTCTCTTTGTGTTTTGCATCATATACATGATACCGACAAGTATAAGTGCAACTATCGAATATATAAGCGCCATTTTGTTGAATTCCTGAACCTCGTAATACAGATGACTTCCTTCAACATACATGAAGCTTGCCTCATCGATGTAATACGAAAGGTAATAAAGATCTGTACAGAATCCGAGTGCAAATACGAAGAAAAGCACCGACGTGATTAGCGCAAATACGGCTGTTATTTTTTGAAATTTCATTTGTGCCTGCATATTTTTGTTTCCTTTGGTTTTGTTAAAAATTTGCGGGGAGGGGTACTCCCCGCAAAAAATCTTTATTTAACGGATAAATCCGTGTTCATTACTGAGCATTCTTTGCCGAAACGGCACTTTCAAATCCAACCTTTACAGCTTCGATAAAGATGGAGTATTCCTTCTTTGTCTTTGAGAAGTAAGAGGAAAGGTTTGTGCAGTTATCCGAAATGATTGAGTTCTCGGAAGATGTTGTTGCAAATGTTGTAGGGATAATGCGATAGAAAGGAGATTCGCAATCTTCGCTGTTAACCTGAACATGCTCAAGTACGCCGTAAACAAGTGCGTTGTTGATCTTTTCGAGACCCTTCTTACCGTTTTCGGATGTACACTGATATTCCATACCCTGCTGCTTGATATATCCGATAGGGAATGTAGCTGCAAGATACTGACGATAGTAGTTGGTATAGTTGCCCTTTGCAAGAGTCTTAAGTTCGTTAAGAGCTGCTTCGGAGAGCTTCGGAACCTGTGTTCCCTGGTAATCGATATAAACGATGTTGCCCTTTGAATCATGCTCGATCCAAGCATCCGGACCATAGCTCATGAGAGTATTTCCTTCTGTCGAATACATATAATCAAAGAGATAAAGAGCCTTTGCAAGCTTATCTGCGTCTGCTGCGCAACCTGTTGTGATTGCCCAACCTTCTGTCTTAACGGATCTCCAAGACTCTGTGAATCTTGTCCACTTACCTACGAGGTTGCCCTCGGAATCGGCTGTTGTATACCAATAAGCTACAGGGTTGATAATGGACTCAAGGTCGAAACCTTCTACAGATACGGTGTTGTTGTAAGCTGTCTGAGTCTGAACATAGTCATAAAGACCGAAACCTAAGTTCTTGTTGTACATTGTATCGTAAACCTTTGTACCGGAAGCACCGCCCGCACCTTCCTTATCGAAGTCGGTGAGGATGAGGCCGTCTGTGTACATCTGGTTCATCTTTTCGATTACATAGTACATTTCGGAAGACTGACGTCCGTCGCAAAGATTTCCGTTAGCGTCAAAGTAGAGATAATCCTTCTCGGAATCCGCACCACGTACGCCGAAGAGGTTGCAGCAAAGTGTGATGAGGTCGGGTGTTCTCTGGAGTGTAGCTTCACGTCCGAAGAGACCGTAAACAACATCGCTTTCACCGTTTGTGAGGTACTTGGGGTTAGCGACAACGCAACGGATAAGAGCTACGAATTCATCTGCATCGTAAGCCGCATTCTGGCCGATGAAGAGATCTGCTCTGTTTTCGCCGTAGTAGCCGTTGTAAGTTGTGTCGATGTAGTCACGAAGAGCCTTAACCATCGAAGCACCCGTCTTATCGGAAAGATCCTTTAAGATGTTTGTGATGTTCTTCTCGTAAGACTTTGTAACCGTTTCAACACCTGAACCGTCAGCTTTTACAACCGAAACCTCGATTGCTTCGCTGCCTGTTGCGGAATCGGGCATATAGTTTGTATATGTCATCTGACCCGAATATGTTCCGTCAAACTTGGATGCATCATAATCGCCGTTAAGAAGAGCCTTAACCCAGTCAATACGAACAAGGAATGTCTTCTCGATATCGTTGTAACCGTCGAAGTAAGGTGCGAAATAGATATGTCCGTCACCGGCTGTGATTGTTGTCTTAACTACTTCGTTCTCCTCAAGGAATGCCTTGAAGTTGGGCATGTAATCAAGATAAAGATCAAGAGCGATGAAAGAGCCTGTCTGTCCGTCTTCGTTAAACGATGCGGCACTACCGCAGATAACGTCGATGTTCTCGAAGTTTGCTGCCTTGGCAACCTTGTAGTTGTTGTTAACCGAGCTTTCGGTTGACGTTACATCGTTGATTGTGAAGCCTAAGTTCTCCTGGAACTGCTTCCATGTCGGAAGAAGGTCACCCTTCTTGTATGTGTTTCCGTCTGCTGCTTCATAAGCCTTGTCGAGCGTATAGCTCATTCTGAGTGCGTTATAAAGTACGGACATGTTGAGTGTGACATTCTTTGTCTTATCGCCGACCTTTGCTGCCGTAGCAGTGCTTGTCGATGAATAGGATCCCGAAAGCATTCTCTTGTAAGCGCCGTCAAGAGCCTTTAAGTAAAGTGTGCCACCGAAGTCTGTCTGTGCGGTCTTGAGCAAAGATTCTGCTGCTGCACTGATGGTCTTCTCCTCGATCTTGGCAGGTGCCTCAGTGGGAACGGGTGTTGCCGTAGCCTGAGCCGCAGGTGCCTTGGTTGCTGCAGGTGCTTCCGTTGCTGTGGGTGTCGGTGTCGTATCGGCATTTGTCTTATTGCCGCATCCTGCGAGCATTCCCACTACCATTGCACTTGCGAGAACCATTGAAATAACTTTCTTTAATTTCATAGAGCCCTCCAATATAAAATTAATATTTATCGTAAACGCGGACTATCCGTCGTTTAGGATCTAAAGTATTACTCCTTGACGCCGCCAAGGTTTACACCCTTTGCGAAATACTTCTGGATGTAAGGATAAATAATGAGAATCGGGATTATCGCACAGATAATCATGGAATAAATTACGGAATCCGTCGCAAAGTTGTCGAATGCTTGTGTTTCCGTTGTATTGAACTGTTCAAGCGTATCTCTTATGAATACCTGAAGCGGCCACTCGGCTGAGTTTCCGATCATCTTTCTTGCCCAGAAGTAACCGTTCCATCTCGAAATTCCGAAGAACAATGCAACAGTTGCGATTGCCGATTTCGACATGGGAACATAAACCTTTGTGAGTATCTGGAATTCCGATGCACCGTCTACGATTGCGGCCTCTTCTATCTCGCTCGGAACGCCTTCGAATGCGTTACGGAGAAGGATCGTGTTATATGCGTTCATACCCATCGCAATAACGATAAGCCACTTGTCGTCCGTGATTCCGACGCTCTGAAAAACCGTCTGTGTCGCACGGTAGTTAAGCCATGTGGGAATGATTCCGGCCGAGAACCACATCGTGAACGAAAGTAAAAAGTTCCAGCCCGTTCTGAACAAAAGTCTCTTTTTGGAAAGTGCGTATGCACCGGCTATTGCGATAAACAATGCCCAAATCGTACCGTAGAAGGTAACAAAGAGCGTGTTTGCGTAGCATGTCCAGAATTCCTTTTGTTCGAGCACATACTTAAATGCGTCAAACTGTATGTCGACGGGAAGAAGAATAACGCTTCCGTCACGAAGTGCATCCATTCCGCTTATCGAAGCCGAAATCGCATATACGAAAGGGTATAAGCAGAAAATGGCAAACACGGTAAGGAAAAGATATGCAAATATTTTAAAAATCAATTCAGAAATCTCAAGTCTTTTCACTTTAAATATCTCCTAACTTTAGTATAAGGACGTGTCCGAAACACGCTTACTTATCATATTCGATCCCATTACGAGAAGCATCGAGATAACGGCAGAAAGCATTTCCGATGCCGACGCAAGTCCGGGCTGTGAGCTTCCGCCCGCTTCAAGTCCGCCGAGTCTTGCCGCGAATGTCGAAACAACGTCCGCAGTCTCATACGTATATGAGTTGTAAAGTAAGAGAACCTTTTCGTATCCGATTGTAATAAGGCTTCCTATTCTGAGTATCAGCATGATTGTGATTGTGGAAAGGATACCCGGAAGCACAACGTGACGGATTTGAGCCATCTTGTTTGCGCCGTCCATCTGAGCCGCCTCGTAGCTCGTCGGTGAAATACCGATTATTGCCGCAAAGTATACAATCGATCCGTATCCGCTTCCTTCCCAGATACCTGATATGATATAAATTGCTCTGAAGTATTGAGGCGAATAAAGAAGTCCGCCCTTTGCCGCTTCGTCCGTGATAAGTCCCATTGCGACAAGTGCCTGTGAAAGGACACCATAGTTTGAAACTTCGGAACCTGTTCTGAGTAACAGGCTTACAAGCGATGTCATAACAACCGTCGAAACGAATTTGGGAAGATATGAGCAAACCTGCAAAATGCTTCTGTATCCGTCCGATTTGATTTCGTTAAAGAAAAGAGCGATGATTATCGGAATCGGGAATCCGAATATCATTCCGTAAAAGCTGAGTGCGAACGTATTTCTGAACGCTCTCCAGAATTGCGGTGCGTTTGTACCGAACATCATTTGCTTAAACCATTGAAATCCGACAAAGTCCTGCGCATTTACGCTGATTACCGTAACGCCTTCTTTCGTACCCGCCTTGAACGCAACTAAAAGTTCGTACATGGGCATGTATCTCCAGAAGAAAAATACAAGTATGAGCGGGAGCAAAAGCACGTAAAGTCTCCAGTCTTTCGCAATCCTGATGCAATTGTTTTTCCAATAGTCCTTTTCAAACTCATCCCTTTTGAGTGTTTGCTCATCCGGTATAAGTTTCATCATCTGTTCTTCCTTCATCGATATCTTCCTCTTCAATAAAATTATTGTCTGCAGTATAACGGCTTATTTTGTCATGTTCAGGAATATTTTTCGTATTCCCTTCGGCCTGTTCTTTTAAGTATTCCTTTTGATCCTTAAACAGATCCTTTTGACGCGCGGCAACGATTACGATTATTATTCCGATGACACCGCTTATTTCGTCCGCTATCAAAAATGTTTTGAGATTCGCAAAGAAACTCCCTTCGAATATCGCCGCGATTCCGGCACGGCCCACCGACATGAGAATGTATCCCGTAACCGTATAAAGTATCTGGCATAAAATACTTTTTTCGAGCTTTTTTTTGCCGACCGCCTTCTGCCACACAAGATTTATCATAATGAAGCAATTCCCGGCAATATAGGTAATATAAGTCGCGGGATTTTCGGCCTTGTTTGCGATGCAGTACACAAGTCCCGTAAAAATTGCCGGAACAAGTGCGTACCCGTTCCACCTTTGCATTACGATAAGCGTTATCGGAAGCATTATCGACAATGTGTAAAGCTCGGAAGTAAAAAAGTTTTTAAATACAAATACGTTTAAATATTCGAGCACGCATGCAATAAACGTAAACGTAATGAGATCCGTTGTCCTGTATACGTTAAAGCTTATTGTTGGTTTGTTTGTATCCATCAAATCCTCAACCTGTCTTCCGTTTCGGTATCAAAGAGATACATTGCCGAGTACGGTATGAAATAATCCGTATTTTCTTTTCGTTTCGGCATGTCGGACGGCTCAAGCTTGAATATGAGGTCGTGACCGCCGATGGTCGCATAAACGTTTACGCTGTCTCCGAGAAGCTCCGTGAGCGTAACGTAGCTGTCAAGCGTTACACCCTCTCCGTTCTTTCTTGATGCGGGAAGTACGGCTTCGGGTCTAAACCCGAGCGTTACGTTCTTTCCTTCAAGCTTGTTTATTTCCTTAAAGCCTTCCTTTAACGAAATCGAAAGCTTGCCGCCTTCTGCGATCAATTTGCCGTTGTCTATCTTTCCTTTTACGAAGTTCATCGGAGGTTCGCCGATGAAGCCCGCAACGAATATGTTGTCGGGATCGAAATAAAGCTCGCGGGGAGTTCCCACCTGCTTAATCCATCCGTCTTTCATAACAACGATTCTGTCCGCCATTGTCATGGCTTCCGTTTGATCGTGCGTAACGTAAATCGTTGTTGCGCCGACCTTTTTGTGAATAGCCGTGATCTCGGAACGCATCGTAACACGAAGCTTTGCGTCGAGGTTTGAAAGAGGCTCGTCCATAAGGAACACGTCAACGTGTCTTATTATCGCACGACCTACAGCAACACGCTGGCGCTGACCGCCTGACAGTTCACGGGGCATCTTGTCGAGATAATTCATGAGTCCGAGCGTGCGCGCGGCATCTTTTACTCTCTTTTCTATTATTTCTTCGTCATAGCCCTTAAGTGTGAGACCGAATGCCATGTTTTCGTATACGGTCATATTGGGATAAAGCGCATACGACTGGAATACCATCGACACTCCGCGCTGTCTGGGAGTAAGATTGTTTGCTCTCTTTTCTCCTATAAAAAGACTGCCCGACGTAATTTCCTCAAGTCCCGCAATCATACGAAGCGTTGTCGACTTTCCGCATCCGGACGGGCCGACAAAAACAATAAATTCGCCGTCCTTGATTTCGAGATTAAAATCATGGACAGCGGCGAATCCGTTCGGATAAACTTTGTTAACCTGTTTCAAACTTAAATTAGCCATCGATAAGTTCTTTCCTTTTTTGTATTTTGTAAGCATTTACCGCCATTGTGAAAACTTCACAGATTGGATAAATGTATTTATAAATTTTTTGTATAATTTTAACACGAACACTCTAACATAAAATTTGTGATAAAACAAGGTGTTTTTAACTTTTTTCGTTTGTCATACTTGCGTTTTTGGTTTGTGAAAATTGCTCGGAGTTTCCGAAAAATTTTCGACATTTTAACAATGTGAAGGCCTCAAATGCCCGTAAATCAATGCGAAACTTGTTTTTTGTTTAAAATAAATACACTTATTTTTTACAAATTATATATATTTGCCGTGCAAATTAAACAATGTTATTTTGACGATGTAAAATACGGAAGCCCGTGATTTCAGTCAAAAATTTCGTAAATAGGCTTCATTTTTTGCAAGGTTTTCTTTATTCTACCCCTCTTTCGCAATATAAACAAGTGTAAAAAAAGTAAAATTTGCACTATTTTTTGTTAAACACCGCAATAAACACATAGTATTTAGGCAAAAGTCGCTATTTCATTTCAAAAAAAGAGCGATATAATATGCATGATTAACAAGAAATCCTTTTTTGTGCAATTTGCACAACAACCTATAATAAAGAAAGGGAACGATTATGAAAACACTAAACTACGAAGTTCTTAAGGAAAGCGGCTATTCCGGCTACATTTTGAAAGATGCTCCGGAAAAGGTCATGCAATTTGGAGAAGGAAATTTCCTTCGTGCTTTTGTCGATTATTGGTTTGACATCTCAAACGAGAAAGCCGGATTCAACGGCAAAATCGTTCTTGTGCAGCCCATCGGAAACGGACTCACACCCCTCATCAACGCACAGGAAGGCCTTTACACTCTTTATCTTCGCGGACGCGAAAAAGGCGAAAAGGTTGACAAAAAGAGAGTCATTTCGTCTGTTTCACGCTGCCTTAACCCTTACACCGAAGAAGGTTTTGACGATATGATGCGTCTTGCTGTGTCAAGTGACCTCGAATACATCGTTTCAAACACAACGGAAGCCGGAATCGCATACGATCCCGCTTGCAACAAGGACGACAGGCCCGCATCTTCTTTCCCCGGAAAGCTTACCCAGGTGCTTTATGCGAGATTCCTTGCAAAGAAGCCCGGCGTCGTTATTCTTTCGTGCGAGCTCATCGACAACAACGGAAAAGAGCTTTTAAACTGCGTCAACAAGTACATCGCTCAGTGGAATTTGGGCGACGAATTCAAGAATTATGTAAACACCGAGTGTCTCTTCTGCTCGACTCTCGTTGACAGAATCGTTCCCGGACGTATAAGGGACGCCGAAGAAGTTAAGCGTCTCGAAGAAGAAAACGGATATCACGACGAGCTTATCGACGTCGGCGAAATTTTCGGTGTCTGGAACATCGAGGGACCCGCATGGCTTGCCGAAAAGCTTCCTTTTAAGCGTGCGGGCGTCAATTGCATAGTTGTTCCCGACGTAACTCCTTACAAGAAGCGTAAGGTAAGAATCTTGAACGGTGCACATACGGGATTTGTTCCGGGTGCATATCTTGCAGGCTTTGACATTGTGCGCGATTGCATGCATGACGACAACATCCGCGGCTTCATGAACAAAATGCTTTATGATGAAGTAATTCCCACTCTTCCGCTTGACAAAAAGGATTTGTGTGATTTTGCCGAAGCCGTACAGGATCGTTTCAACAATCCTTTCGTAAACCACGAGCTTCTCAGCATTACACTCAATTCCACCTCCAAGTGGCTTGCGAGAAACTATCCGAGCTTCATCGAATATGTGGAAACGAAGCACGAGCTTCCGAAGTGCCTCACAATGAGCTTTGCACTCCTTATCGCTCACTATTCTTCCGACATACAGGATCTCGACGACACGGGTCTTAAGTGCCGCCGTCCTCTCGGAAACACATATTATGTAAAAGACGATCGTTTTGTTCTCGAATTCTATTATGAGAGAAGAAACGCATCCGTTAAGACGCTCGTTCATGACGTTATGTCAAACACCGCTTTCTGGGGCAGGGATTTAGGCACGGTTCCCGGATTTGAATACGCAACGATCAAGAATCTCGAATTCATCCGCCAAAACGGCGCCATGGAAGCCTTTAAGAGCTGCTTAAAGTAATCTATATCCTTATATATACAAGGAGACTTAAACAAAATGGAAAATCTTTATTTTGCCTTCAATGCCATTGCTCCGATACTGATTCAGGTATATCTCGGATATGCTCTCGCACGCATAGGATTTTTAAAGGAAGATTTCCTAAAAAACGCAAACTCGTTCGTCTTTAAAGTTGCGCTTCCGTGTCTCCTTTTTGTAAACGTTTATTCAATAGGTTCGTTGACAGAGATTAATTTCTCGTTTGTTCTTTATTGCATCGGCTTTGTATCGCTGCTCTTTGCCGCAGGCCTCGTTTTTGTAAAGTTTGCGATACCGAAAGATTCTCAGAAGGGAGTCATCCTTCAATGCGTTTTTCGGTCAAACTTCGCAATAATCGGAATTCCGCTTGCCGAGTCTCTCGGAAGCGCCGCGGCAAAGGGAGCTGCAGCCGTATTGTCGGCATTTACCATTCCCTTATACAATATTTTGTCCGTGTTCGCTTTATCGATTTGGTCGGGCGAATCCGGTAACGGCAAAAAAAAGGTACGCTCAATAATTCACTCGATCGTTACCAATCCGCTTATAATCGGCGTTGCTCTGGGAGTTGTTGCTCTCATCATACGCTCTTTCGGATTCGGCTTCACTTTAAAAGGAAATCTTCCCTTTTTGTATACGTCAATCGAAAGTGTATCCAAAATGGCTACCCCTCTCGCACTCATTGTGCTCGGCGGACGCTTTGATTTAAAGACAACACGCGGAAGCTTAAGGGAAATCATAATCGGTGTTCTCTCAAGAACGGTAATATCGCCCGCTCTCGCAATATTCCTTGCGGTAATATTATCAAAATATACGGACTTTTTTACGTTCACAGCTACCGAATATCCTTCGATAATCGCACTGTTCGGTACACCCGTTGCGGTTGCGAGCGCGGTTATGGCGGACGAAATGAAAAACGACGGACGTCTTGCCGCCCAACTTGTTGTATGGACAAGTATCGTTTCAATTGTTACAATATATATAACCATCGTAATCATGAGGACGCTTGGGCTCCTTTGACGATGAATTTTAGATATGATACAAGGTTCAAAAGGTTCAAAATTTCGATGCAAAGTTATTTGCATGAGAAATTTTGACATTTTGAACCACCAAAACATGAGTAAGTAGCCGTTTTTCGAAAGAAAAACGAGCGAATTACGAATGTTTGCAGGATTGCGAGAGTGCAACGCACATAGCAATCCGTGTATCATTGAGGTCAAAATGCCTTTTGACCTCAACATCATAAATACGTATATATAAACGCGCCGATCGCGTTTTATATAAAATTTAAGAGAGGAGTTTTCTTATGGGAAAGAAACTAAAAGCCGTATTTGCGCTTCTCGTTTGCCTTTTTACGGCAATCGGAATCACGGGCGCAATTAACGGAAACGAGGCACTTGCAGCCGACGGAGAATTCGTATTTGATCCCGCCGACATCGATGCGACGGGTGTTGCGGACAAGGAAGCGATTCCCGACGGCACATCCTTTGTAACAAGCTACTTTAAATCAAACGGAACAATGTCATACCGTACCAAAAACGATGCGATTTTCGCAATCGAAATAGGTAAGGCGGACACGGGAAGCATGTCATTTACGACGGGAGGCAATTCCGATGTCACGTTGTCCGTTGCATCAACGGGAAGCACAAACGTTTCCGCATTTGCTTTAACGGACGAAAACGGTAACGTAATCGCAAACAACGAAGGCGTCACAACATGCTCCGGTACAGGAAAAACAATTGTTTCCTACACGGGACTTCCCGCAGGAACATATTATGTAAAATCCCCCTATCATGCGGACTATAACCGCGGTGTCAGACTTCTCGGCATTACGGTCAACGATTATTCCGCAGGCGCACGTGCACCGCGCGCACTTTGGAAGGATGTTGCCGCCCCCGTAATCACAAGTCTCTCAACCGAGAACGGCACAATAACCGTAAACTTTGACATGGTTATCGGCTATGACGGTGCCGACAACGTATCGATCGATATGTTATCAAGCAAGGGAAAAACGGTCGACACACTCACGTGTGCGATCGACGGTGACAGCGGAAATCTTGTTTTCACACCGCCCGCAACGGACACATACTCATTCAGGCTTTACGCCATCCGTGAAGGTGAAACGAAGATGATGACGATGAGCGACACAATCGACTTCATTCTTCCGCTCGAATCGACAAATGTTTTGTCGGCGACAAGCGCGGGAAACGGAACGGCAAGCATAGCTTACCTTGAAACACCGGAAGCCACAGCCTACGACATTTATTATAGGGTAACGGGCGACTTGGAGTGGATTTACGGCACAACATCGACGGAGCTTACGGGAACGGTAAAAGGACTCACCGTAGGCACAAAATACGATTTTGCGATTAAGTCAAAGAGAAACGACGAAATTGCGGATTTCGGTGAAACTTTGTCCGCAACAATGACATCGGACGCTCGCCGCGCATGGGCATTCTCCGCATTCGGAACGGGCGTTGACACCAAAAACAACTATTACACGGGAAGCGCCAACGAAGGCGACGGATCCGTTAGAATTTGTTCGCTTAACAGTAAGGGAAAACTTCAATCCTCTTCCACCGACGGACTTGCTTTTTATTACACCACAATAAATGCGGCAACCGAGAACTTTGTGCTCGAAGGCAAAATTCACGTAAATTCCTGGAAATACACAAACGGCCAGGACGGTTTCGGACTTATGGCATGTGACGCCGTTGCCGAAAACGGTGACGGATCCGTATTCTGGAACAACTCCTACATGATTACCGGTACAAAGGTTGTTTATTACTTTGACACCGAAACAGGCGAAATCATGCCTTCAAGCGCAGGCGACACAACAAAGAGCGTTCAGATGAAACTCGGTCTCGGCGCACAGGAAAAAATCGGCGTTACAAAATATTTGATCGATAAAGGCCTTGTTAACACATCAAACTTTGCGACAAACATTTTTCAGTCAACAATGTCGACACTCGAAACATCGGGTAAGGTTTATTTGAAGGGTAATATCATAGGAAACGTATCAAATCCTTCCGATGAACTCGGAACATATAAAGAGCTCACGGATTTCACGTTCCGCCTCACGAGAAACAACACGGGTTATATTCTCACCTATATCGATGAGCAGGGCAACGAATCTTCGAAGCTTTATTACGATTTGAATCGTGAAAACTTAACCGGAATCGACGAAGAAAACATCTATGTCGGCTTCTTCGCATCAAGAACATTTGACATAACGGTTTCCGATATCAAGCTTACAACATCGAATCCCGAAACGGACGCTCCCGCAGAGGGCAGAGAAATTACATATTATAAGACACAAATAAAGGGAATTTCGGCACAGGCTGTCGGTTCTCCCGATTATACATTCATTTTCTACGCAAACTCAGACGGCACACTTAAGCTCACAAACCGTGCCACAAAGGAAATTATCGTTGAAAACGCGGCAGTAAAACAGGGTGAATATTTAAAGATAAACACCACTCTCACAAAAGGTGTAAACGGTCTCATAATGGAATTCACACCCACCGAAGGCTTTAAGCCCAACGGAGAATATTCCGCATTTGACGACTACAGCACAAAGACGGAAACATTTGAAGTCGACTATGAGCCTCTTTCGGGTGACATAATTTATGTATCTCCCGACGGAAGCGCTTACGGCAAGGGCACAAAGAAATCGCCTTTAAGCTTGCAAGCCGCTCTCTCCTACGCACATGCGGGACAGACAATCTATCTTGCGGGCGGCACCTACAATATGGAATCCAAGATAAGCGTCGGACGCGGTCAGGGCGGTACGGAAGGCAACATGATTTATGTGCTTCCCGATCCCACAGCAACAGAAAGACCCGTTCTCGATTTCGGAAATTATTATGCCGGCATCGTAATCGGCGGCGATTATTGGTATCTTGCGGGATTTGACGTATGCAACTCCGGTCCTTCCCAAAAAGGGCTTCAGATTTCCGGAAATCATTGCGTTGTGGACAACGTAAACGCATACAACAACGGAAACACCGGCATTCAGATTTCAAGACTCAATTCGCTTGACACATCCGAATACTGGCCGACATACAACCTTATCTTGAATTGTACGTCTCACGACAACGCAGACCCCGGATACGAAGACGCGGACGGATTTGCATGCAAACTTACAACGGGTGTAGGCAACGTATTTGACGGATGTATCGCTTATTGCAACGCCGACGACGGTTGGGATCTTTACGCAAAGACGGAAACAGGCTCGATCGGAAGCGTTGTAATAAAGAACTGTATCGCATACAGAAACGGATATCTTTCGGACGGAACCGTAGCCGGCAACGGAAACGGCTTTAAGCTCGGAGGTTCAAGCATCTCCGGATATCACGAACTCATAAATTGCATAGCTTATGACAACAAGACAAAGGGCATCGATTCAAACAGCTGTCCGGATGTTCAGGTAACAAATTGCACAAGCTTCAATAACCACAGCTACAACGTTGCATTCTATACCAAAGATGCCCAAAATACCGATTATTCCGCAAACGGAATCATTTCGTTCAGAAACGATAACGGCACTGTTGACAACATCGACTTAAAGGGCACACAGGTTGAATCAAAAGTTTACGGCGAAACAAACTATTATTGGCCGAACGGCAACACAAAGAGCGTAAAGGCTTCGGAAGACTGGTTTGTAAGCCTTGACACGAGCATTGCTCCCACAAGAAACGCGGACGGTCAGATCGTAATGAACGGACTTCTCACACTTACGGACAAGGCGCCCGCAGACGCAGGTGCACGTCTTGAATGTGCAAGCGCTGTCTCGATTGACTTTGACGATCCCGCACGCATTGAGGCGCTCAAAAATTTTGAGACACAGGGAAGCACTTCGGATAGCACGGATAAACAGGATTCCGCAACCACTGCAACACCCACGGTTTCCGCTCCCGTCACAACCGATGATACTCCTATGCCCGATCCCACCGCTTCTCCTTCGGATGTTCAGGACAGTGAGTCTACGGGCTCAAGTCCCGCCGCAATCATCATATTGATAGCCGTACTTGCGGCTGTTATAGGCGGCGTTTTCGCATACATGAGAAGCAAAAAAATTAAATAGCCTGTAAGAATCCTTTCTTAAAAAGAGCCCGAGATGGCAATATGCCCCCGGGCTTTTTATTTTGTCTTTGGGCTCGTCATTTTACTTTTTCCTCATCATTTTATCTTTACTTTCGTCATTATGATTTATACCTTGTCATTTCGCATTTGCATATCCCGATTATTGACAAAACACCCGTCAAAATGTATCATTTGTATAACAATTTTCCGAGGTGACACAATATGGATAAATTTTCCGCATTTGATTTTGACATGTCCGAAAACACAGCCTACGATAATCCGGAGTTTCCCGCCGAAGTAAAAAAGCTCGCACTTTCGCGCTATCCCGATTTTGTGACAATGAACGCTTGGCACAACGAAACCGAATTTGTTTATGTTTTAAGCGGTGACATCACATATGTAATAGACGGCACACATGTTTCTCTCACCGAAAACACGGGGCTTTTTATAAACAGCCACAGGATGAACTACGCTTTTAACGCAGAAAAAAAAGAATGCACATACATTCGCATCCGTTTAAATCCGTCGCTTCTTTCCGCAAGTCCCATGTTTTATTCAAATTATGTGAAGCCTTTTACGGGAGCATCGGGCTGCGATTTTCTATACCTCACACAGGATACCGAATGGCAGTCGGAAATTTTGACAACGATAAAGCAAATATACGAAAGCAGAAACGATCCCTGGAATTATTTTGCGATTCAAATTCTCTATATGCGCATGTTTGAACTTCTTTACTTTAATGTTGCGGCGCCTTCAATGCTGAACGCCCAAAGAACAACAAACATATATACGTTAAAAATCGTGCTTTTGTATATCCATGAGCATTTTAAAGAAAAAATTACACTCGATCAAATATCCGACGCCGGCGGATGCGGAAAAAGCAAGTGTTCCGAGCTTTTTAAAGATTTTTTGAACACTTCGCCGATAAATTATCTTACAAAATACCGTCTCACGCGTGCACTTTACCTTTTAAGAAACACATCGGAAACGGTTTCATCAATATCTGAACTCACAGGCTTTGCGGGCACAAGCTATTTTTGCGAAACGTTTAAGAAATCATTCGGAATTTCGCCCGCGGAATACAGGAATTTAAGTTTTTAAAAAAACGGATGTACAGGCTATTTTAACCTATACATCCGTTTTGCGTTTTCAAATGTGACATTTTCTACAATTTCGATATCGGTATTTTTTAATGCTGCGATTTCCGCGACAACATATTTTAATTTTCCGGAATCGTTTCTTTTTCCCCTGAAAGGCTCGGGTGAAAGATAGGGGCTGTCGGTTTCAAGTAATATCGAGGTAAGCGGAATATCAGTCACAACCTCTTTTAATTTTCTCCCGTTTTTGAATGTGCACACACCGCCCACACCGATATAAAATCCCATTTTGATATATTCTCTCGCAAGCTCCTTTTCGTAAGAGAAGCAATGTATCACGCCGGGGCATTCATATAAATCTTTATGCGTATCGATATTGTCTTTTAAAAGCTTATGATATTCCGTCAAAATATCAAACGTATCCTGTGCCGCATCTCTCGAATGGATTATCACGGGCTTATTCATATCAAACGCAAGTTTCAACTGTCGTTTAAAGCACTCCTTTTGAATACTTACGTCCACACACTCTCCCGCATAATCAAGCCCAATTTCGCCTATTGCGACGCACCTAGAATCACATGCCATATCACGAAGCCGCTCATAGTCTTTATCCGTCATCTTATCCGCATCATCCGGATGCGTGCCGACAGCCGCATAAACAAAATCCCATTTGTGGGCAAGAGTAAGCGACTTTGCGCTCCCCTGCATATTTGCACCGACATTTATTACGGTTCCGATATTTTGCGCACATAATCCCGACAGCACTTCATCGCGATCCGTATCAAACTTTTCATCATCATAGTGCGCATGTGTTTCAAATATCATAAGAAATTATTCCCCTTCGATTATTCCGAGTGTCACTATTCCCGCAATCACAAGGAAAATAAACAGGTATTGCATTTTGGTGAGCTTTTCTTTTAAGAAAATACGTGACAAAATAAGCGAAACAACGCATACCGACGAAATAATCGGAGCCGCAATCGCACCGTTTCCGCTCATTGCGTATACATACGTAAACTGTCCCGCTGTTTCGAATACGGCGGCAAGTCCCTTGTCACGCTGCTTAGGAAGCTCAAACTTAACCTTTTTGATTTTAAGGAAGATAAAGAGGATAATCGCAAAAATCGCAAACGTAATCTCATAGCTTGTGTTTGCAACCTCTTCGAGTGTTTCTTCCGTAACTCCCACAAGCGGAGTCGTTGCCACATCATCAAGATAAAATGCGTCAAGGAACGAACCTACGGCATCGAGAATCGCATACATAAAAGGCATCGAAAATGCGATTATTGCCATTTTGGGTCCCAAAATCTTTTTTCTGTCAGTTTTTCCGTTGTTGTCAAGGAAGCCGACGCCCAAAATACCTATAACAATCAAAACGATTGCTATAACGCTGCCGACGCCTAAGACCTCATGCAAAAATATAACGCAAAGCACGGAACACAACGCTCCCGACGTGTTTTCGATCGGGTCCGAAATCGATTCCTCGATAAAACGCATTCCGAAAAACGACAATGTCATCGAACCTATATAAAGCATGGAAACAGGCAAATATCTGAGCAAATTTACGGGATCGTAGCCTATGTTTTGAGTCAGAAGCGTAAATATCGCATGAAGTCCCATAACGGCACCCACGCATATGCTTATTTTAAGATGCGCATATTTTTCGTCCGGTCTTGCGCCTTTTTTGTAAAAAAGCTCGGCAAGTCCCCAAAGCAAAGTTGTTACAATCGTAAATACAAACCACATATAAGTGTCCCTCCAAGTATGTTTACATGTAAAAAATCAATTATTTTCGTGCTGCATTGCTCCCACCGATGAGCACTCCCTCAATTGCCACCCGTGCATTATAACAGAAGCTACGCATGTGTCAAGAAAAAAGAGGCAATTAAAGCGATTGCCTCAAAAAATATCACTGTTGTGACGTTTCATAGCCATTATTTCATAGCCGTTATTTCATAGTCCTTACTCCGTAACCCTTACACCGTCTCCGCCGTTTTCCTTAACCGCCGTGAGTTCCTTTTCCGATACGGAAAACAGTTGTCCGATTTCGGTATTCTTGATTCTGTCCGTCATAACATAGCTTTGCGAAACGGTTTGTATCTTTTTATCGGTAGCGGGATTCAAAAGATTCATTTCCGACATACCGCCCCGTATTTTTTTTGCGATTTCCAAAACCGTGTCCTCATTCACGTCGACAAGAAGCACAACAAACGCATCTCCTGTGTAGCGGTAAATTCCGCCGGCGCTTGCCACCGCCTCTTTTATGATTTTGCTTATTACCTTTAAATAATAATCCCCTTGCAAATGTCCGTATGTGTCGTTTACGTCCTTTAAGTAATCCGCGTCGATTATTCCGAGGCAAATTTTTTCCGAGTTTTCATCGGAATTTTTTTGTAGGAGCTTATAGTCCTTTTCAAGCTTATACCTGTTTCCGACCCCCGTAAGCGAATCGATATCAAGTGTTTTCCGCTTTTCTTCCTGCGCTTCCGCTTCTGTCTTCAACAAAATCTTATAGTCAATTGTTGTTGCCCTGTCCGCCTTTGTCTGTAAACACAATTTACGGCAAAGCTTAATATATTCCTTTTCTTCACGGCGTAATGCTTCTTCGTCACCCGTCGCTTCATAATAATCCATGCGGAATTCCTTGATTCTCACGAGAATATCAAGCTCGATCATTTCGTCGGGAAGATTTCCGAATTCCCTGTCCATCGCCTCGATAATTTTCTTAAGGGTATCAAAATCCTTAAGCTCAAGCGCAAGCATTCCAAGCCTTTCAACGCTGTCCCAGTTGTTAAAGCAGTTTTCCGCTCCGAGAGTCATTTTTACAAGCGCATCAAAGTTTTTTCTGACCGCTTCCTCTCTGCCTGTTTTTATAAAAAGAACGCTTTGCACGGTATAATAATAGAAGTCGAGTTCCTTCGCTCTCGGATTTTCAATATATGCGTAAGCCTGCTCCAAGTGCTTTTCTGCCTCATCATAATTTTTACTTTCGATATACTCGACGCACAAATTGAGATTTGTCTTAAAAAGCATTATTTCGATATTTGTGTTTCCGGACTTTTTTTCTTCCTCATATTCCTTTAATGAAAGCTCAAAGTACTTTATCGCATGCTCCGTGTCACCGAGTCTCGTGTATTCGGCACCTATATTGTTGTAATATCTTCCCGTAACCAGGTGAAAGTTATTACGCACGGCAACGGAAAGCCCCGAAAGGTACATATCAAGCGCCATAAGCTCATTTCCCATTGCGCTGTATATTGCCCCCGTTAAATTTTGCAAATCGCAATACAATGCCGCATCGCTCTCGGGACTTATTTGTGTTGCCGCACGCTTTGCAAGCGTGAGCGCATTATTGTACTTTCCGGTTGAAGCGAGAGTCCTGCTCTCCGCATAACATTCACGCCCGAACGCGCTTTCCTCCTCCGTCTGTTCCAAAAAATCATTCCGCATTCCGTCGATAAGAGTGTTAAAGTCATTGACACTCATCGGGCGATAGAAAAAATATCCCTGAATCACGTCGCATCCCGCTTCTTTAAGAATATCAAGCTGATACGTGTTTTCAACGCCTTCCGCGATAAGTCCGAGTTTAAGACGGTGTGCCATCTCGATTACGGAATCTATGATATTTTTTCCCTTCACCTTGTTTTTCTCGGTAAGATCAAAAAATTCCATGTCAAGCTTTATGACATCCGCCTCGATATCCTTCAAAATATTGAGTGCCGAATATCCGCTTCCGAAGTCGTCTATCAAAATCGTAAATCCGTGGGATTTAAGTCCGTTTATCGATTCGTTTATGCGTGCATTGTCATTTACGAATGCCGATTCCGTAATTTCGACATGAATATATTTAGGCTCAACATCGTATTTTTCGCTCAAAGACTTCATTGTCTCAAACACATCGATGTTGCAAAGATCTTCCCTCGACACGTTTACCGAAATCGGAATCAATGTATGTCCGCTCTTTTTTCTTTCCGATTGTAAAAAAAAGACACATTCCCAAAGATATCTGTCAAGCTTGGTTATGAGTCCTTTCTTTTCCAAAGCGGGAATAAAGGCACCGGGAGAAATGGTTGTTCCTTCATGGATTCTTCTCACGAGCGCCTCCGCTCCCACTATTCTGTTTTCCGATACGGAGTATTGCGGATGCAAATAAACCATGAATTCCCCGTCTTCAATGTATTTTTTAAGCAATTCTTCCGTAAATTCTTCCGTATATGCCATTTTTTTGCAGTCCCCCGATACAAAGTTTCTGAGTGTGCCAAAAATCCTATTTTGCGATATCGGTTCCGAAATACTTTATCGAAATCTCCGAAAGAGTGCCGTCCGCGCGAAGTTCCTCTATTGCCTTGTTTATGGCTTCCTTAAGCGTATCAGAACTTTCCCCTTTAGGCATCGGTATCGCAACAAGCGACGCTTCCTCCGTTAATGCCGCAATCTTTAAATTTGATTCAGGATGTTCATTTATATAATCGTAAAACGTTACTTCCGCATTTAATGTCGCATCGATTCTTCCCGCAAGGAGAAGCTCGATCGTCTGGTTAAGATCGTCAACGCCGAGTGCCGTTGCGCCATAGCTTTCCGCAAGCGCCGCATACGTACTCGAAATCGTATTTGCCGTTGTCTTTCCTTTTAAATCTTCAAAGCTTTTTATCGAATCATCGTCACCGCGTACAATGATTGCCGTTTTTATGTATCCGTAGGGCTCCGAAAAATCGAACTTTAATTCCCTTTCTTCCGTAATCTCAACGCCGTTTGCCATAATATCATAGCGTCCCGCTTCAAGCCCCGCAAGTATTCCGTCCCATTCTCCCTCGACAAATTCGGCCTCCACACCGAGTTTTTCCGCGATTTTCTCCGCAACCTCAATGTCAAAGCCCACAAGCTTGTCATTTTCGTCGTGATATGTCCAAGGTGCCCATGTGCCCTCGGTCGCAATCACAATTTTTCCCGCATCTTGAATTTTTTCGAGCATATCCTCTTCCGTCTTACCGCATCCGCACATTGTAAGAACGGAAACACCCGCCAAAAAGTAACCGATTAAAGCCTTAATCTTTTTCATAGTAATCTCCTTTAAATTTATTTTATCAGGACGATAAGTGTCGTAAGAAATTTCTTATTCGCTCGTCATCCGGATTTTCAAAAAATTCTTTTGAACCCATATCCTTCAGAATTTCGCCGTTTTCCATAAATACGACTCTGTTTGACACATTTTTCGCAAAATGTATTTCGTGAGTCACTATAACCATCGTTATTCCGTCGGCCGCAAGATCACGGATTACGGAAAGCACCTCACCGATAAGCTCGGGATCGAGTGCCGATGTCGGCTCGTCAAAATAAATTATTTCGGGGTTCGTGACAAGTGCTCTCGCAATTCCCACACGCTGCTGCTGACCGCCGGACAGGCTTTCGGGATAATAATCGATTCTGTCCGAAAGTCCCACACGGGTGAGCGCCGCCTTTGCCTTTTCTGTTGCCTCCGCTTTCGGCATTTTTCGTGCCGTAATGAGGCCTTCCGTAACATTTTCAAGCGCCGTTTTGTTTAAAAAAAGATTATACGACTGGAAAACAAATCCCGTATGCATGCGCACGTATGCTATATCTTTTTTTGAAATCGTATGAAGGTCGTATTCCTTATCGTCAAACTTAAGCGTACCGGTATCCGCTTTTTCAAAAAAGTTCATGCATCTGAGCAACGTCGTTTTCCCGGAACCCGAAGGTCCGAGCACACAAATCACGTCGCCTTTGTTTATCGATAGGCTTACCCCTTTGAGGCAAAGATTGTCACCATATTTTTTTGTGATATTTTTAAATTCCGTCATTCGGTATCCTATCTTTTTTTGTAAGCAGAAAGCTTTTTTTCACAGACACTTTGGATTTTGGTAAGCACGGTGCAAAAAATGAGATATATAAACGCAACTTCAAGGTACAGCGCAAACGGCTCATATGTCCTCGCAACGATACGCTGGGCACACATAAACATTTCGGCAACGGTAATGTTTGCGGCAAGCGACGTGTCCTTTACGAGTCCGATAAGCGAATTCGAAAGCGGCGGAAAAGCCGTTCTGAACGCCTGCGGAAGCACAATGCGCCGCATGATCTGAAAATAATTCATGCCGACCGAATATCCCGCTTCGATCTGTCCGTGGCTTACGGATTCTATCGCCGCTCTCATCGTTTCCGAATCGTATGCACCCACACTTACCGAAAAAACGATTATTGCCGCAGGTATCGGACTAATCAAAATTCCGAGCCTCGGAAGTCCGTAAAATATGACATAAAGCTGAACAAGTAACGGCGTACCCCTTATTATCCATACATAGAAGCGGCAAAACTGCCTGAGTACAGGTACCTTTGCCACTTCTATCATTGCCACCAAAAGAGCAATAACCATTCCGATTGCAAATGAAACAATTGTAAGCGGAATGGTTATTTTAATTCCGGGCACAAGTATCTTCAAAAAAGAATCGGCTAATATGTTTAAAAGTCTTTCCGACATAAAGTCCCCTTTTGATAAATGTGCTTATGATTATATAAAAACTGTTTTTAATCTAAAATTCCCCGAATTACTTTAATTTCCGGGATTATCTTAAGCTTTCCGGATTACTTTGACAAAAGTTCATCGATCGCATGAGCGGCCGTTTTTCCGGCTCCCATTGCGGATATAACGGTTGCCGCGCCGGTAACCGCGTCACCGCCCGCATAAACGTTCTCTCTCGATGTGAGGCCGTCTTCGTTTACGATGATTCCGCCGTGCTTATTTACTTCAAGTCCCTTTGTTGTGGATTTGATAAGCGGGTTCGGTGATGTTCCGATCGACATTACAACCGTATCGACATCAAGAACAAAATCGCTGCCTTCTATTGCAACGGGTCTTCTTCTGCCGCTTGCGTCGGGCTCGCCGAGTTCCATCTTTACACACTTGATTCCGGTTACAAAGCCGTTCTTCTCGTCACGGGGATTTTCGGGATTGTTGTATCCGAGAATCTCTGTGGGATTGCAAAGAAGTCTGAAATCGATGCCCTCTTCTTCGGCATGCTCAACCTCTTCGCGTCTTGCGGGAAGTTCGTCCATGGAACGACGGTAAATGATATAAACCTTTTCCGCACCGAGTCTGAGTGCCGTTCTTGCGGCATCCATCGCAACGTTTCCGCCGCCGACAACGGCAACACGGCCGCCCTTCATGATAGGTGTAACGGGCTCTTTCTCATATGCCTTCATGAGATTGCTTCTGGTTAAGAATTCGTTTGCGGAATAAACTCCCTTTAAGGATTCTCCCGGAATTCCCATGAAGTTCGGAAGTCCCGCACCCGATCCTACAAATACGGCTTCGTATCCCATTTCAAAAAGTTCGTCGATTGTGAGTGTCTTTCCGATTACAACGTTTGTTTCGACGTCAACGCCGAGTTCCTTCAATGTTTCGACTTCCTTTGCAACAATCTTCTTGGGAAGACGGAATTCGGGAATACCGTATACAAGAACGCCGCCTGCCGTATGAAGTGCTTCGTAAACGGTTACACTGTATCCCTTCTTTGCAAGGTCGCCTGCGCAAGTAAGTCCGGACGGACCGGAGCCCACAACCGCAACCTTATGTCCGTTTGATTCCGGACGAACGGCATGTGTTGTATTGTGATCGTTATGCCAGTCGGCAACAAATCTTTCAAGTCTTCCTATTCCTACGGGCTGACCCTTTATGCCTCTCACACACTTGCTCTCGCATTGTGTTTCCTGAGGACAAACACGTCCGCATACAGCGGGAAGGCTGGATGTTTTCGTAATAACTTCATATGCGCCTTCGAAGTCACATTCCTTAATTTTCGAAATAAATTCCGGAATATGGATATTTACGGGACATCCCGATACACAGGGCATATTTTTGCAATTCAAGCATCTTGCGGCTTCGTCAAGCGCAATCTCTTCCGTATATCCCATTGCCACTTCGTTAAAGTTGTGTGCACGTACACTTGCTTCCTGAGTCGGCATCGGGTTCTTTTCAAGTTTCATATTTGCCATTGTTTTTTACCTCTTTACAAATTAATCAACTGCCTTAGCCTTTAAAAGGTTGCATACATGCTCATGCTCTTTTCTTTCAAAGTCAACATACATGCGTCCTCTTGACATCGCTTCATCAAAATCCACTTCGTATCCGTTGAAATCTGGACCGTCAACGCAGGCAAACTTTGTTACCTTTTTGCCGTCTTCGTTAAGCGTAAGTCTGCATCCGCCGCACATTCCCGTGCCGTCTATCATAATGGGGTTCATGGAAACCGTAACCGGTACGTTAAACGGCTTTGCGGTTGCGACAACAAACTTCATCATGATGATGGGGCCTATTGTGATTATCATGTCAAACTTTTCACCGTTATCCAAAAATTCCTTTAAGGGAAGCGTAACATTACCGCTTCTTGCATATGAGCCGTCATCCGTCATAACGGTAAGAGAATCGGAGCAAGCCTTAAATTCGTCTTCGAGAATCAAAAGATCCTTGTTTCTGAAACCGATTATGCTTGTTACGTGCGCTCCGAGCTTATGGAATTCCTCGGCAATCGGAAGTGCGATTGCGCATCCCACACCGCCGCCTACAATACATACGTTTTTGATGCCTTCGGTATGAGTTGCGACACCCAAAGGTCCTACGAAGTCCTGAATATATTCGCCTTCATTCTTGTGGTTTAAGAGTTCCGTTGTTGCACCGACAATCTGGAAAATGATCTTAACCGTTCCCTCTTCGGGATTTGTGCCCGCAACGGTAAGCGGAATACGCTCTCCCGTCTCGTTAACCCTTAAGATGATAAACTGTCCGGGCTTTGCCTTCTTTGCCACAAGCGGAGCGTCTATCTCCATCTGTGTGACCGTAGGATTCAAAATTCTTTTTCTTACAATCTTGTACATTTTCTTTCCTTTCCTTATAAAATAAGATTTCAAGGTCGTTTTGCTTGCGAAATCACGCATATCGGATAACCGCAATAATCGGTATTATTATATCACTTATGTCAACAAATGCACCTATGAATTGTTAAATTTAAAACAAATTTTTATTTGATTAAATCACCTGAAAAAAAGCCAAAAAAACACTTCCGATAATCAATTATTGAACCTGTTCGCAGTCCTTTAACCAAAATCACGTGCAATTTCAAATAAATAAAATTTCCGTAAATTTTTTCCTTGACACCCACAAAATCATGCCGTTATAATCAAAGTGTCTGCATCGATGGGAACGCAGAAAGGATTAATTAATGCGCATTTCAAAAAGAATATTTGCCCTATGTTTATGTCTGCTGCTTGCCTTCACAGGTACAACAAATACATTTGCGACAATTTATCAAAAAACGACTACACGTTATTTTTCCTGCAGAGTTCACTCAAATTGTACGTATATTGCTTTCGTATCGGAAGGTAATACCGACACCGGAGATGTATACGATAAATATTTTTCCGGAAGCCATTCTCACTGGCCAAATGCATTTACCTACGACTCGGTCTGGTCTTACAAAATCGGCAATACAGGCTTTGCCAAAGGTACCTACACCATCTATTCAAGCTTGATAACCCAATGGGCATCACTTTCTTTTTCAAGTACCACCGAAACCTTCACACACACTTATTGACAAAATCCATAATTCATAACTTCAAATAATCACCTGCACAAAGCGTTCCCAAAGGTGTATACAGAAAGGAAACCGACATGATTTTCTTATCCGATATATCTCTTATATTTGATCGTATACTTGTCGAAAACGGTTCCGTAACGATTCCCGACAACAAAATAACGGTAATCACCGGACAAAGCGGAACAGGTAAAACATCTCTGTTATATTTGATTGGGCTCATTTCATCGAATACTGCCTATAATTACTCCTTTGACGGACATTCAATCAATCTTAAATCCGATATTGAAACATGCAATATCAAAAAAAATAAAATCGGATATGTATTTCAAGACAATTCACTTATTGAAAACTTAACGGTTGTTGACAATATCAAGTATTATGCAAGAATTTCGGGTTACGATATAACGGACGAAGAGTTAAACAAACACTTGTCCCTTGTCAAATTGAACGTTTCCGGTTCAAAATATCCTTCCGCTCTCTCGGGCGGTGAGCGTCAAAGACTTGCCATAGCCTGTGCATTGGCAAAAAAGCCCAATTTGATTATTGCGGATGAACCGACCTCCGCCCTCGACAAAGAAACCGGTCTTATCATAATCGACGCATTTAAATCCTTTGTAAAACAAAATAACAACAAAGTAGTCATTGCTTCTCACAACGAAACCGTTTCCGACAATGCAGATATTGTCTATGAAATCGAAAACAAAAATATAGTCTTAAAGCGCGGAAATTTAATCGATGAAAATAAAACCATTAACGCTCCCATTGCGAAAAAAAAGTTTTCTTTTCCGAGTGCCCTTAAGTACACCTTAAAAACCTTTAAGCGTTCCAAGTTTACGGTAACATTGATGATAATATTATGTGCCGTTTCAATAGCCCTGGCCGCAAGTGCTTCGGGAATCGGTGACGGGCTTATCGATTACGAGACGAGCATTCTTAAAAATCTTTCGGAAAGAGAAATTTTTTTGATTAATTTTACCGCACCGTTATATAGTCCGGTCGACATCGATGAACACTTGTCGATATCCAAAGACGATGAAAAAGCCATTAAAAAAATAAGCACCGTCGACACCGTTTATCCATATCTTGAATTCAGACAGACGGGATTTGACATTGTAAATGATACTTTTTTTGAATTTTCGGACGTAACCGTAACGACCGATTCACTCTCTAAAACTTACTCCTTTAATACCGAAGATGCCGGATCAAAAAAAGTTGTAATTGCGCCCTACTGCAACGAAAATAATATAGTTAAAAGAACCATTCAAGCATTTTCGAACAATTCCGGCGAAAAAATATATATTTCATATGAACTTGCAAGTTTCTTGGGACTTTTAAACACCGATTCAAAAACTGTTAAAATCAGTCTTTTCGTCGGAATTCCTGTCGGAACGACCTTTGTAAATATGTTTAATTCTGCGGGTATATCTTACGATGCCGATGTTGACACTTCAATAACCTCATCAATCGGCGTAAACATTTCGGGAATAACGGACCAAAATTTCACCAACAATCATTCCGCAAGCGGCAATTTCATTATTTATATGCCGATTGATACAATGATTAATTATATGAATTCAATTAAATCAAGCATTGATTTGTCCTCGTTGAACAAAGATTATACCGTCAGCGAATGGCGCCCGAGTTCATATATAATATATGCAAAAAGTTTTAACGATGTCGCATCAACCATAGACAAGCTTAATTCAATCAATCCAAACTTTAAAGCAAAAAGCGAATATCAGGATACCGTTTCTTTAAACGAGATGCTTTCAAGTATCAAAAAAACCATCACATGGATTTCTGTTGTCATACTTATAATAATCTTGAGTTTGATGAGCGTTATATATATTAACAATACAATAAAACGGAAATATGAATTTGCCGTTTTAAAGGCAAACGGATTAAACAAATTTGAAACATTGAAAATAGCACTTTCGGAAGCTTTAATTCAATTACTCGGAATACTTGCTTTATCATTCATAATATCCGCTGTAATAAAAAATATCACGAATTTATTATTCAATTTTGATATTCTTACCTTTTCGGTAGAAACAATTGCAATAATATTTATTACAACAATAATTGCGGTAATTGCGCCGACACTCGGCAGCCTGCTCATCATAAACAAAGCCAATCCCGATAAACTTTTACGTTCTTGAAGTCGTCAACAATACAAAAAGGATTGCCTGTAAGAAGGCAATCCTTTTTTAGGTAACATCATACTTTTTGCATATCCGAATTACAATCATGTATTTTAAACATGCGCCCTTATTTTAGTTTAATTCAAACTCCACGAGCTTATTTTTGTGAAGTATCCTTGCAGCGAAAAGGAAGCACGTTTGTCCCGCAACATTTATGATTTCGGCCATCCAGTTCATGTAAGCCTTGTCAAAATCCTTTGTGGAAAGGTAGCCCATACACAAAAGCAAAATAAATGTAACGATAAAAAGCACAACCGCAGCCGGCTTTTTCATTTTGATCGCGATATAAGAAAGTCCGCCGGTTATGCATCCGAGTCCCGCAATCATGCATACGACAAAAATCATTGTGCCGGAAAAAAGCGCGGGAGCGGTACTCATTACAGTTACACGCGGCTCCTGTTTATGCACGAGCATCGCGATTATTGCGATTCCCGCAAGCAAAAAGCCTATCGACTGAACAGGGAAAAACATTTGGTTAAGTTTATCGAAATCACAAATTTTAAGTGCGTAAAGAAGCTTATAAAGAGCTTTGAGCATTCCTGCCGCAATTATGTCTATCGTACCCGCGGAAAAGAGTGCAAACGCGCCTTTTGACATTTTATAATACAAATCGCGCTGCAAAATTATCGCCGTAATCGCGAAGAGCACAACGGGTATCAAATCCACAAGCGACATTACAACAGAGTATTCTTTCATCACGTCCTCCGCATTACTTTTTCTTTGCTTCTTTGTTTAAGTGATAAATCGGAATAAGCGGGATGATAATCGGAGTTTTGTCGGCATATGCGTGATATTCGGCATTGTCGGCATATCTCTTCATCTGACGCCTTTCGAGTCTCTGCGCTCCGTTAAACATGATATAAACTATGCAAACATACGCAACCATAACCATGATCCACTGTCCCGCACCCTTCAAAATATCAAGCGACGAAACCGTAATTCCGGTCCAGAATAAGATTTCTCCGAAATAATTCGGGCATCTTACAATCTTATACAAGCCTTCCTTTGCAACCATGTCGGGTCTCTTCTTCTTTTGCGCGGACTTTTCGCGATCCGCTTCCGACTCAATGATTATCGCAATAACGCATATTACGATTCCGACCCATACGAGTGTACCGACTTCGGCACCGTTATAAAGCCTGAAAAATACGCCCGATGTCTGCGCCGTATAAAGTACGGAAACACCGATCCACATTACGGCTTTTACGAACAGAGGCATTTTGTCTCCGCTTCCGACAGCTTCCGAAAGCGTCTTTCTGTAAGCCGCATTTTTTACTTCACGGACAATCAAAAATCCCGAAAGTCTGAAGCCGTAAACTATAAAGAGTGCCGAAAGTATGTAATGGGGCAATTGCATTCCGGGGAAAATTCCGGCAATTCCCATAACGATAAGCGCTACACCGATTCCCGCAACCGAGAGTCCGTATCCGACGGAGAGGAAATAAACATATTTGTAAAATCCTTCAGATGAGAGGATAAGGCTCACGATAAACAATATCAAAAGTAAATTAAAGCCCATCTTAATTCTCCTTTCCGAAGCACTTCTTTATGTAAGCCGCAAAGCTTGCGTCGCCCGTTTTGTCCTTACCCACAAGGTTGTGCGACAATGTCCACTTGGAGAAAAGAATGATATCGTGTTTGCCGGCCTTTTTGATCTTCGGAAGATTTGCGAGAATTCCGAAAAGCCAAATCGGAGCCCACTTGATTTTGAGAGGCTTGCCGGCTGCGTCAAAGCAAAGCTTTGCCATTTCGACATAAGAATATGTTTCCTTGCCGCCGACCTCATAAATCTTGTTTTCGTCATCGATATGCTTAACGATAAAATCGGCAAAATCGGGACAGTCGACAACATTTGCCTTAACATCGCCATAGCCTTTTAAAAGCTGCATTTCGCCCTTTTCCACATAAGGACGGAAAACTTTGACGATATCGTAGAAATATCCGGTGGGTCTGTGAATAACATACGGAATTCCGCTCTTTACGAGTTCTTCCTCAAACATATGCTTTGCGTCAAGCATCGGAACTTTCTTTGCTTCCGGATCCTCACAGGAAATAACCGAAATATAGACAAATTTCTTGATTCCCGCACGCTTTGCCTCGTTTAAAAGGTTCAGATTTCCGCGATAATCGATATCGTATGACGTAACGCGAGTCGAAGCTCCCGTAAGTCCCATTGTCGTGATTACGGCATCCGCACCGTCGCAAAGACCTTTAAGGCTTTCCGCGTTTGTTGCGTCGATCGACTTGAAATCATACTTTTTTTCAAGTCCTTCCACATCGCGTTCCTTTAAATCTGCGGCAACAACATCAAAGTTTGCAGCAACAAGCTTTTTTAAAATTTCCGCACCCAGATTACCGAATGCGCCCGCAAGTACAACTTTCATGATTTTCCTCCTTGTATAAATTCTTCAGCAATTTACTTCTTCTGCTTTTCCTTTGAACGCTTGTCGTTTATTATCTTCATCTCGGCAGCGGTAATATATGTGCAATTGTTCTCTCTTGCCCATGAAACGCATCCGCGAAGAACGGTCGGCAAAAATACTCTCGGAACGTTCAATATCATTTCAAGCGCATCATCCGAGAATTTAACAACGTCGTCGATTCTGTCTGCCGCATAGCGAACCGAATCAAGCGACTGCTTTCTGATCGGAAGAAGCTCGGCGATCATCCTTCTGTGTCTATGGAACCAGAAGTTCTTTGAATCCCTGTATCCGTAATCTACGGGAGCATGAGGGAAATCACGTGCCGTAACTCCGTTTATGATGGCGTCCGAATATCTCTTCTTCATAAGGATCTTGTCAACCTTAAGAATGAAATGCGCGCCGAACTTGCTTGTGATTCCGTTGAAGTTGTGATAAGGAGGCTCATATCCGTCGGTAATGCCTGCCTTGTCGCCTTCCGCACCGTCAAGCTCTCTTACCCATGTGCACTCGATTACCTGGAACGCATCCGAAAGAACTTCCGGACGCTTTTCGCCCGTCGTTTCCTCGATCATGCTCTTTTCGAGTTTGAAATTGCACTTCGGCATCTTGTCTTCCGGCTTGTCTCCCGGCCATGAAAGCTTAACGCACTCCTTGAATGTCTTTTTGTCGTCAAGAACGAAGTTGATTGCGCACTTTCCCGTTCTCAAAATATTCTGAGCGGTGTTTGACGAATTTCTGCATTGCAAAAGCATTGCATAAAAATCCTTACCGGCAACATAATACGGCTGAATAAGGGAATAGGGACCGAGTGTCGTCTTTCCGTCTTCCGTAAGCGTACTGATTACGACGGTCGGCATCGGGAAAAACAACGATGTCTGATAAAAGTTGTCCACTACACGCAGGTTTTCAAAGCTACTCATAAGTACCTCCTAAAAAATAAATTATTGAGGATCGGCAAATTTAAGTTTTTCCGCTTTACATTTAAATTTTCGGCTTAAAATTCAAGTTTTCCGCTTTAAACTTAAACTTATGATCCATAAGTTTCTTAAAAAAATTGTTTGACAACGGCTAAAAAATCATCTTTTTTCTTATCGTCGACGCACCACAAAAGCAACGATTCCGCTATGAATTCGGATAAGGCATCCGTATACTCTCTTGCGTATTTTTTACAAAAACTTTCCAAAATATCCGTAAGCTGTTTTATGAGCATTCCGTGTCTTAAGCCAAAAGCGGAACTGTAGCTTTTTTTTGCCTCCGCATCGTTAAAAAGTGCGCCGTAAGCACTGGAAAACTCCTTTATTCCGTCATACATATAAGTAATTGCGGATAAAGGATCGGTTGCACACTCGCATTCCTTTTTGATTTTTGCAACGTTTTCGTTCCAATCCTCAATCATGAATGCCGCAACAAGCGCGTCTTTCGATTTAAAATAATTGTAAACCGTCCCCGGAGCTATATGACATGCCGCCGCAACGCTTCTTATCGTAAGAAGCGAATAGCCCGATTCCAGGACCTCTTTTTTTGCTTCTTTTATGAGTTCTTCTCTCACATTTTCAAGAATTTTGGGCATGTGTCACTCCTTAATGAACGTGTTCATAAAAAGAGTATAACATTTGACAAAAATTTGTCAATAAAATATGTATATATTTTTTATATCTCATTAAAGTCCGAATCCGGGCTTCTTTATATCTCGTTAAAATCCGAGTCCGAGCTTTTTTATATTTCGTTAAAGTCCGAATCCATGCTTCCCGATATGTCGTAGTCCGGGAATTCCTTTTTGAGATCGGAAATCACATGAAAATAAAGATCCGCCCTGTTTTTCGCATCAAGCGAAATTACCATGTCGAAACGTATTTTCTTGTTCTTTTTGTCAACATAAAAGCCGTGCACCTGCTTTACAAATTCGTGCGAAAGAGCGATTTCGGTCGCCTTTGTTCGCATTTGCGTGACGGTCGCATCCGATTCGTTGTATGCGTAAACTCCGACGGCAACAATCGTCACGCCGAATTTTTCGTAAATTTCGTCGTTTATCTCACGCGTCAGGCAGTCAAGCTCGTTCGCGGTAAAATTTTCGGGAACCTCTATGTGAAGCGACCCGTAAAGCCTGTCATGTCCGTAATTGTTGATTACAAGATCGTATGCTCCGCGCACCTTGTCGTGTGCAGCAATCGTATTTTTGATTTCCTTTACGAGTTCCACACTTGCACCTTCACCGAGGATTTTTGACACGGTTTCCGCAAGTATCTCTATTCCCGATTTCATGATGAAAATCGCGATAATAACACCGAGATAAGCTTCAATGCTTATTTCAAAGAAAATATAGATAAATGCGCAAACAAGCGTCGCCGCGGAAATTATTGCGTCAAAGCCGGCATCTTTACCGGATGCCGTAAGCGAATCCGATTCCGTAACTTGTCCCTGTTTTTTGTAAAAAAGACTCAATACTATTTTCACGATGATCGCAACAAAAATTATGACGAGCATCAGCGTTTCGTATTCGGGCTCTTTTGGATTTATTATGCTCTTTACCGAGCTTATACATGCACTTATTCCGGCATACAAAATAAGCCCGGAAATCGCAAGCGTCGCAAGATATTCCGTGCGTCCGTGTCCGAAAGGGTGCTTTTTGTCGGGGTCGCGCCCCGCAAGATAAGTTCCCACAAGAGTTATTATTCCCGAAACGGCATCCGTTAAGTTGTTTAAGGCGTCCATCATTACGGCGACGGAATTTGCCATAAATCCGATTACGGCCTTAAACACCGAAAGCAATATATTTGTAACTATACCCGTTATGCATGTTTTTACGATTTTTGTTTCTCTTTCGTTTTCCATAATGAGCCTCCGTTTTTTTTATTTCGAAAATAGGTCTCCGTTTTTTCTCTTTATCTTTAAATTCACATTCGATTCATTTACCGTAAATTTGTTTTCTTCTCTTATACACAAGCTTACCACATTTTTTATGGTTTAGGTTACGCTAACACTTGACTTTTTATTGTTTAGGCTATGCTAACACTTGACTTTTTTATCGCATGGTGCAAAAATCTTTCAAAACCCTTTGCAAAAAAGAGGCATTTATGAAAAGAGCACTGATCGCGATGAGCGGAGGAGTGGATTCTTCCGTTGCCGCAAAAAAAATGATTGATATGGGATACGAATGTGTGGGATGCACGATGCATTTGCATGACATAAAAAAGGCGGGTGAAGATTCCGTCTGCGGTAGCGGTAAAGATGCGGAAGACGCGGCACGTGTTTGCGCGCTTCTCGGATTTCCTCATTATACTTTTGATTTGTCCGAAGACTTTAAAAAATATGTAATAGATTATTTTGTTTCTTCTTATGAGAGATGCGAAACGCCTAACCCGTGCATAGAATGCAACAGGCATTTGAAATTTGACGCTCTTTTTAAAAAGGCTGCAGAACTCGATTGCGAATACGTGGTTACGGGACACTACGCGCGCGTCGAAAAAGAAAACGGAAAATATGTTTTAAAGAAGGCTCTCGACGACAAAAAAGATCAAAGCTATGTGCTTTACACTCTCACACAAGAGAAGCTCGCTCGTATCGTATTTCCGCTCGGTGAATACAAAAAAACGGACGTGCGCGTGATTGCCGCGGACAATAATTTTCAAAATGCCGCAAAGCCCGACAGTCAGGACATTTGCTTTGTGCCGGACGGAAATTATACGGACATCATAAAAAAATATTCGACTCACGAATTTAAAGCGGGAAACTTTGTGGGAAAAGACGGACATGTATTCGGTCCCAACAAAGGACTCATAAATTATACGATAGGGCAAAGGCGCGGGCTCGGAATAGCTTATACGGAGCCGCTTTTTGTGACAAAGTTGTGCCCGGGTACGGGTGATGTGATACTTGGGTCAAACGGCGACTTAATGTGTGATGAGCTTTACGCGCGTGACTTTAATTGGATTTTGGGAGAAGTGCCCGGTGCTCCTTTTAAGTGCGACATAAAAATCCGTTATAAGAGCATTCCGACAAAGGGAACGGTAACACCCGTTTCCGACACCGAAGTACATATCAAATTTGACACACCCGTCCGCGCGATTACGCCCGGACAGTCCGCCGTGTTATATGACGGTGACACGGTGCTCGGCGGCGGGATAATAAAATAGGAATTTATGATTATGGAAGATCAATTTGGAAGAACAGAACTCTTAATCGGCACCGCTGCCACAGAAAAACTTAAGGCTTCACGCGTTGCCGTATTCGGTATCGGTGGTGTGGGCGGATATGTATGCGAAGCTCTCGTGCGTGCGGGAGTGGGAAGCTTTGATCTCGTTGACCGTGACACGGTGTCCGAGTCAAACATAAACCGCCAAATAATTGCGTTGCATTCAACAATAGGCAAATTCAAAACGGAAGTGATGCGCGCGCGGATGCTTGACATAAATCCGAGCGTAAAAGTAAACGCGCACAACGTCTTCTTTTTACAGGAAAACTCGGACACTTTTGATTTTTCCGATTTTGACTACGTTATCGACTGTGTTGACACCGTATCCGCAAAAATTGCTCTTGCGGAAATTTGCACAGAGAAAAACATTCCCATAATCAGCAGCATGGGAGCGGGCAACAAGCTCGATCCGTGTGCCTTTAAGGTCGCGGATATTTATGATACAAAAGTATGCCCTCTCGCACACGTTATGAGGCGTGAATTAAAGCGCAGGAACATAAAATCGTTAAAGGTTGTGTACTCGGAAGAAAAACCGATAACGCCGGTAATGCCTGTTACAGAAAACAAAATAACGGACGGCACGAATAAGCACTCCCGTCCTGTTCCCGGGAGTGTGTCGTTTGTACCGTCCGTTGTGGGGCTCATTATTGCGGGCGAAGTGATCAAAGATCTTATAAAAAACGTATAATCGCATCCGAATAATTACAATCGTTTATTCATAGCCGCTTAATTTTAATCTTATAACTCGATTTCCCGTCTCACGGCGCCTTTCTCACTTGACATTCTTATAAACATTTTTGTGACATCTTCAGCCATTCCGACTTCAAATAAGTCGACGCCGAAGATGTTTTTGTTTTTCAAAATCGGGCTCAAAATTTTGATCGTCGTATCAAAATCCGGCATATCAAAGAGCTTGAATTCATTGATATATTTTTTTAATTCCGGAATCATGGGATCGGGAGAAAGTTCGAAAGTATCGCCGTTATCGTTAACTCCGAATAAGTATCTGAGCCATCCCGCAAACACAAGCGGAATCTTCTTTAAATCCTTAACGGATAAAGTATCCGATTTTTGATATGCTTTAATCGTTTCACCGAATCTTACGGATAATTTTTGCGACGTGTCCGTTGCTATTCTTTGCGGAGTGTCGGGCATAAAAGGATTCGGAATTCTTATGTTAACGACGGTGTCTATAAATTCCTTGGGGCTGATTATCCCGGGATCCGTCACAACGGGAAGTCCTTCCTTATATCCTATTTCTTTTATGAGACGCACAAGACCGGGATCCTTCATTTCATCCGAAATTTTTGTAAACCCGAGCAAGCACCCGAACACCGCAAGCGCCGTATGAAGCGGATTTAAGCACGTGCAAACTTTCATGCGCTCGACGCGAGTCACTTTTTCGCGGTCGGTAAAAATTACTCCCGCCTTCTCGAGTGCCGGTCTACCGTTCGGGAACATATCTTCAACAACCAAATATTCACTCTCTTCCGCATTTACAAAAGGTGCGACATAAGTATTTTTTGACGTGATTACGGGAGTAAGATTAAGTCCGTCCTTTTCCAAAATCTTTTCGACGTCCTTGTCGGGGCGCGGTGTGATTTTGTCGATCATTGTCCATGGAAACGAAACTTTCTTCGGATCACTTAAATAATCCGTAAATCCTTTTTTAACAAATCCCTTTTCTTCCCACTTTGCTGCATATGCGATTACGGCATCAAAAAGCTTTTCGCCGTTACGCGCGCAATTGTCGTTTGACACCATTGCAATCGGATACGCCCCGCATAAATATCTCTCATAAAGTAACGAAGTAACTTTACCCATATAGCTTTTGGGAGCAGTGATACCGTTATCAAAATCATATTTCACAAACGGCATCACATCCCCTTTTGCGTCACAAATCGCATAACCTTTTTCGGTAATCGTAAACGTTGCCGTTTGAAGCGCCGGGCACCTGAATATTTCCTTTAAACGGTTATATTCAATCTCATTTTCGCTGTCCAAAATGCAAGTTTCCGCAATTGATGCAATAACTTTTTTTTCTATGTTTCCGTCCGATTTGAGAGTTACCGCAATCGAAAGATTGTCGTGCGGGCGATAGTTTTTCGAAATTATTTCATAATCAAAGCCGTCAACCGCAACAATTCCTGTACCTGTGATTCCCGCGTCGAGAAGCCTTTGCATCAAATTTGCCTGAAACGCGCGGAATATATTTCCCGCTCCGAAATGTACCCAGACGGGATTTTTTTTCGTGTTTTCGGTAACCTGTTTTATGTCAAACTTTGGAAGCACATAGCCCTTTTCTTCCCACTCGATACTGTTTTCCGTAATACTTTTAAGATTTAATTCCATCGCACTCACCTTTTTATATTCCTGCTTTCAGAACTCAACTTTTACCGCATGTTTTCGTACTTTTTATATTCCTCTTGTCGACGCTTTTTCCACTGCTTCCCAAAGTCCGTTTATATACGCCGCACCGAGCGCTCTGTCGTAGAGTCCGTATCCCGGCATTGCCTTTTCACCCCATATCATTCTTCCGTGATCGGGACGAATCGGTCCGTCAAAACCTATATCATAAAGTGCCTTTACGATTTCATACATATCAAAGCTTCCGTCCGCGGAAAGATGCGCCGCCTCTTCAAAATCGTCCTTCGAATTAAACTTAAGGTTTCTCACATGCGCAAAATGAATTCTGCCCTTAAGCGAACGAATCATATCGGGCAAATCGTTTTCGAGGTTTGTGCCGTATGAACCGGAGCAAAACGTCACTCCGTTGTGCGGATTGTCGACCATCTTCATCATTCGAAGAATATTTTCCTTGTTTATTATGATTCTCGGAAGCCCGAAAACAGACCAAGCGGGATCGTCCGGATGAATTGCCATGTTTATGTCGTACTTATCGCAAACGGGCATGATCGCGTTAAGGAAAATTTTAAGATTTTCAAACAATTTTTCGGAGTCGATATCCTTATATAAAGCGAACAATTCCTTTACGCGCTCCATTCTTTCGGGCTCCCAGCCCGGCATAACAGAGCCGTTTGTGTCATCCTTTATGTGCGCAAACATTTCTTCCGGATTGATTTTGTCCACCGCTTCCTTTGTGTAAGCAAGCACTGTCGATCCGTCGGGGCGCTTACGCGCAAGCTCCGTCCTTGTCCAGTCAAACACAGGCATAAAATTATAGCATACCATATGGATATCGGCTTTTCCGAGGTTTTCGAGAGTCTTTATGTAATTTTCGATATGTTCGGCGCGTTTATCGGTTCCCGCCTTTATGTCATCCGACACGTTTACGGACTCGATTCCCGCGATTTTAAGTCCGGCATCTTCGACTTCTTTTTTAAGCGCCAAAATTTCGTCTGCGTTCCACGCTTCTCCCGCCTGCTTATTGTAAAGAGTCGTGATTACCTTTTTCACGCCCGGAATTTGCCTTATTTGCTCGAGCGTAACGGTGTCATATTGCTTTCCGTACCATCTGAGTGTCATGTCCATATCAAAAAAAATCCTCCTTCGGGGTTACATATATATAACAATAATATAACTTATCGGAAGTTGCTTTTTAACTTCCGATAAAAGAGCTACGAAGT
>CAZZFV010000016.1:19728-42230 GCA_964653855.1 uncultured Lachnospiraceae bacterium | reverse complement strand
CTTGTAGAGTTCCAGATTATTTCGGTACTTGTGCTTCCGATTTTCTTTGGACTTAACGGAATCTGGTATGCCGTAATCGTGGCTGAAATTTTGTCTCTTACACTCACGGTTTACTTCTGGATTAAAGAGAGAAACAGATATCATTATGCGTAAATGATTGAGTTTAAGAAAATTACCTGAATTTATTTTTGGGTTGTGATTAATAAACGAAAAAGGTGTTGTCGATAGACGGCCAACCCTTTTAAAGCGAAAATAAAAAGCGATCGCCTTTCATCTTTCTTGGGGATTAGTGGCGGTCGTTTTTATTTTCTGTATTTTTATGATCTTCTTAATTCAGTAATCCGAAGCCGCGTATACTTCGTCCGGTACCAAAATTTCCGTTATACCGTCCGAAATATCATACACGTTCACCCAAAGAGAATTAAGCATAAAAGCGGACGACAATTTCTTGTTTTCTTCCGAAATCGTGATTCCCGTAGGTGTGAAAGTTTCATAATCAAAATATGCCGTAAGCGTAAATGTTGTCTTAAAATTACTTGACGCTTCCGCACTTGAAAGCATTGTTATCACCGGATTTAAATCAATCTTGCAATCGGCGGTTATTTCATATCCCGAGTCTGGGCTTGCGGACACAAGTGTCGCATTTGAAAGCTTTATTTCACCGAGCTCCGAAAAATAAGTGATTCCTGTGTAGGTCCCTGTTTGTGTGCGCTTGTTCCAGGCGTCGGGATCGTCTTCGTAGTTTTCGTAAATTGTGTACCCGTTATTTTCCGTCACAACGTACGTTGTTTTACATTCGTATGTATGTGTGTCGCCTACATCTGTATAAGTGTCAGTCTTTAGGTGGGTGACATTGTCATAAGTATCGGCATAGGTATAATTTGTGTAATACATGTTTTCGCTGCAGTCGTTTTCGTCCGTATGAAGGATATCAATAAAAATATCCGTGCTGTACATCTTGTTTGTGAGCGCATTTGTAAGCGATGCGATAAGAGATGCGGGCGTATTGGGACTTTCCGTGGGCACCGGTGCTTTTGTGGGTTTACGAGTCGGAGAAACCGTAATGCCGGCGGTCGGTGTTGCGATAATTTGCGATGTGGGGGTAACGACACTTGTCACAACGGGTGTCTTTGTCACTTCGCTTGTAGGGTAAGGCGTGACGGTCGGATATGTGATTCCGGGCGTACGTGTGGGAATTGTGATCGGAGTGACATTGGGGGTATCGGGCGCAATTGTCGGCGTGTGAGTTACCTTCCGTGTGGGCTCGGGTGTTGCCGTCGCCCATGCGTAAAGCGTTTTTGTGGGCGTTGGTGTCGGTGCGGTTCCGGTGCTTTTACGAAATCCACCTTCGATATCGCATCCGCCGAGTAATGACAGTATAACAATTGATGCGGTTATTGTTAAAATACTTTTGATTTTTTTCATCGTGACCTCTTAAAAATGTATTATATGCTTTTAATTCGTATATTCTGCTTCGTTTTTAGATAAATTATGCATGCCGGTACATAATAACATACCCGTAAAATTTTTGAGTACGTATCAAAATTTATATCGGTAAATTCACGCAATAATGTAATCCGTTTTATTATACTTTTTTTATTGCAATTTTTTCGGCTCGGTGATAAAATCTCGAAAAGAAAACAACAGAAGGTAAGTAAGGCGTGTAAGATAACCAAAGCGGCCGGTCTGTTGTCAAAAATCGAATAAACATCAGCAAGAGATTTGGAGTCATGCGACATGTTGCGGCTTTAAGGGTTCTTTAATCCGGTCGGCCGTGATATTTTGTGTGGCTCTTTTGTTATGCGGTGATTAAAACCACGGAAGTAATTGGAAGAGTACACGGCTATATCCGTAAAGCGGAAAGGAAAGTTTATTTTTGAACTTACAGGAGGTAAAAATGAGAGATGTTTGTATTATCGGTGCGGGAGTGACGGGATGTTCGATCGCACGCGAACTTTCAAGGTACGATCTTGATACGGTTGTGCTTGAAAAAGGACTTGATGTGTGTGAGGGCACGTCGAAGGCAAATTCGGGAATAGTTCACGCGGGATTTGATGCGGAGCCGGGAAGCTTAAAGGCAAAGCTCAACGTTCCCGGCAACGAAAGAATGGAGAGCCTTTCGAAAGAGCTTGATTTTGCTTTTAAGAAAAACGGTTCGCTCGTTCTTTGCATGAGCGAGGAAGGAAGAGAGACAATCAATCGTCTTTACGAAAACGGACAAAAAAACGGCGTAAAGAATTTGAAGATTATCGAACATGACGAAGTTTTGGCACTTGAACCGAATGTGTCGGACAAGGTCGTATGTGCGCTTTATGCGCCCACGGGCGGAATCGTGTGTCCTTTTGAACTCACGATAGCGCTTGCGGAAAACGCGTACGTAAACGGTGTGAAGTTTGAATTCGACAATGAAGTGACGGATATTAAGAGGTTTAACGATCACTACGAAATTACGACAACAAAGCAAACGATTAACGCACGTGTCGTAATAAATGCGGCGGGTGTTTATGCGGATAAAATTCATAATATGGTAAGCAAAAAGCCTATAGAAATAATACCCAGACGCGGTGAGTATTGTCTTTACGATAAGGCGGCGGGAAATATGGCAAGCCACACGCTTTTCCAGCTTCCGTCCGCTCTCGGAAAAGGCGTTCTCTTTACACCCACCGTTCACGGAAATCTTCTTGTGGGACCTACTGCGGATGACATTGACGATAAGGAAGCAACGTGCACAACACGCGCGGGAATGGGATATGCCGTTAAAAAGGCTTCCGAAAGCGTAAAGGAAATGCCCGCTTTCAGAAAGACGATAACAAGCTTTTCGGGACTTCGCGCACATGAAGTGCACGATGATTTCATAATAGAAGAAGTTACGGATGCACCTCATTTTATCGACGTTGCCGGCATAGAGTCACCGGGACTCACATGTGCACCCGTGATGGGGGAATACGTTGCAAAAATCGTGCTTCCGATACTTAATCCAAAGAAAAACGTAAACTTTGTCGCAACGCGCACGGGAGTCCGTCATATGGCACTTTTGCCGCTTGCGGAACAGGAAAAACTCATAAAAGAAAATCCGAGTTATTCGGTAATCGTATGCCGTTGCGAAATGATTACGGAAGGCGAAATTTTGGACGCAATCAGAAGACCGCTCGGCGCGCGCACACTTGACGGAATAAAGCGCCGCACACGTGCGGGAATGGGAAGATGCCAGGCGGGATTTTGCACACCGAGAACGGTTGAACTTTTGGCGAATGAACTTGGCATTCCTATGGAAGAAGTATTAAAGAGCGGGAGGAATTCACATGTATTGTAAAGAATATGATATTGTGATAATAGGCGGAGGCCCTGCGGGACTTGCTGCGGCACTTGCGGCACATGAAGCGGGAGCGGAAAGCATTGTGATACTTGAGCGAGATTCCCGTCTCGGCGGAATTTTGAATCAATGCATCCACAACGGCTTCGGACTTCACACATTTAAGGAAGAGCTCACCGGCCCCGAATATGCGGCAAGATTTGTGAGCCGTGTGCTTGAAGAGAAGATAGAATACAAGTTAAACACAATGGTTGTGTCTTTGTCGGACGACAAAATCGTTACATGCATGAACAGAACCGAAGGCATGTTCAACATAAAGGCAAAGGCTGTTATCCTCGCAATGGGATGCAGGGAGCGACCGAGAGGAGCCTTGCAAATTCCGGGATACAGACCCGCGGGAATTTTTTCGGCAGGCACGGCGCAGCGCTTTGTGAATATCGACGGAATTATGCCCGGACGTGAAGTTGTAATACTCGGTTCCGGCGATATCGGACTCATCATGGCACGCCGTATGACGCTTGAAGGCGCACACGTAAAGGTTGTTGCGGAACTTATGCCTTATTCGGGCGGTTTAAAGCGTAATATTGTGCAATGCTTAAACGATTTCAACATTCCCTTGAAGCTTTCTCACACGGTTGTCGACATAAAGGGAAAAGAACGTGTTGAAGGCGTTACGATTGCCGAAGTCGATTCGCACAATGTGCCGATTCCGGGAACGGAAGAATTTTATTCGTGCGATACGCTTCTTCTTTCGTGCGGACTTATCCCCGAAAACGAGCTCACAACGGGCGCGGGAATCAAGATAAATCCGATCACGCAGGGCGCATACGTCACAAATACGCTTGAAACAAGCATCCCCGGAATTTTTGCGTGCGGAAACGTGCTTCATGTGCATGATCTTGTGGATTATGTTTCGGAAGAAGCGGGAAATGCGGGTAAAAATGCGGCGGCGTATGTGATGAAGAAAAACGCCGAGGCCGTAAATAAAACTGAGGATTCCGTTATCACGCTTTCGACGGGAAAAGGCGTTCGTTACACCGTTCCTAACACAATAGATAAGGCATCGCTTTCCTCAGATGTTCTTGTGCGTTTCCGTGTGGACAATGTTTACAAAAACGTCGAAATAGGCGTGTTCTTTGGTGACAAGCTTGTGCGGAGCGTAAAAAAGCGCACCGTTGCGCCCGGCGAAATGGAACAGATCACAATTAAGAAGGACGATATTTTGGCAAACGCGGATTTAAAAGAAATCACGTTTAAGTTTGTATAGGAGGCATTTAAGATGGACAAAAAAGAGCTTACGTGCATAGGCTGTCCTCTCGGCTGCGCACTTACGGTTACGATTGAGGGTACGGAAATCACGGTTACCGGAAACACATGTCCCCGCGGTGCCGATTACGCAAAAAAGGAAGTTACCGACCCTCGCCGCATAGTTACGTCAAGCGTATCTGTTACGGGCGGCATAATAAAGAAGGCTTCCGTTAAAACAAAGACGGATATTCCGAAAGACAAAATTTTTGACGTTATGGCGGAAATAAAAAAGATTACCGTTCCCGCGCCTGTTGCAATAGGTGACGTAATCTGCGATAATATAGCGGATACGGGAGTTATGCTTGTTGCCACAAAGAACGTGGAAAAGGCATAACGCTTAAGACATGAAAGACTTAAGACCGAAAGGCTTAAAGTCCCAAAGGCGCGCCTGTATATTGGGGCGGGATCTTATACTAAACGGAGAGGTTTTTTACAATGGAAAAAAAATACGTAATGGCGCTCGATCAGGGGACGACAAGCTCCAGATGCATCCTTTTTGACAAAAAAGGAAATATTTTGAGTCTTGCACAGCGCGAATTTGAACAAATTTACCCGCAGCCGGGCTATGTTGAGCACGATCCGATGGAAATCTGGTCGTCACAGCTTGCTGTTGCTGCGGAAGCAATGGCAAAAATAGGTGCGGATGCGTCCGAAATTTCCGCGCTCGGAATCACAAATCAGCGTGAAACAACAATCATCTGGGACAAAAAGACGGGCGTTCCGATTTACAATGCGATTGTTTGGCAATGCCGCAGAACCGCGCCAATCGTCGAGGAACTCGTGAAAGAGGGAATGGGCGAATACATAAGAGAAACAACGGGACTTGTGCCCGACGCTTATTTCTCCGGCACAAAGATTGCATGGATTTTGAATCACGTTGAAGGCGCGCGCGAACGCGCACGTAAGGGAGAATTACTTTTCGGTACGGTTGACACGTGGCTTATTTGGAATCTTACGCGCGGCCGTGTTCACGCAACCGATTACACAAATGCGTCGAGAACGATGCTTTTTGATATCAATAATTTAAAGTGGGACGAAAAGCTCTTAAACCGTCTCGATATCCCCGAAATCATGATGCCCAAAGTTTATCCTTCGATACACAATTTCGGTAAAACGGACAGAGGACTCCTCGGCGGTGAAATCACGATCGGAGGCGCGGCGGGCGATCAGCAATGCGCACTTTTCGGACAATGCTGTTTTGAAGCGGGCGATGTCAAAAACACTTACGGTACGGGCTGTTTCCTTCTTATGAATACTGGAGAAAACAGGATAGAATCGGAACACGGCCTTGTAACCACAATCGCCGTGAGCTCGTCAAAAAAAATAAATTATGCGCTCGAAGGCAGCGTTTTTGTTGCGGGAGCGGCAATACAGTGGCTTCGTGACGGACTTCGTATGATCAAAAACGCCGCACAGTCGGAAGAATATGCGGAAGCGGTTTCGGACACGGACGGAGTGTATATTGTGCCTGCGTTCACGGGTCTCGGAGCGCCTTACTGGAACCAATACGCAAGAGGCACGATAGTAGGAATCACGCGCGGCTGCACAAAGGAGCATTTTATCCGTGCGACGCTCGAATCGATTGATTATCAGGTGTACAGTGTGCTGCGCGCAATGGAACACGACCTCGGCAAAAAACTCACAAGTCTTAAGGTTGACGGCGGAGCGTCCGCAAACAATTTCCTCATGCAATTCCAGGCGGATATTTTAAAAACAAGAGTACTTCGCCCGAGATGTATCGAGACAACGGCGCTCGGTGCGGCTTATGCCGCAGGACTCACGTCGGGATTCTGGAAGAGCGAAGACGAAATCAGGGCAAATTGGGATTTGTCATGCATCTTTGAACCCGGAATGCCGGACGAAAAACGTAAGGCGCTTCTCCACGGCTGGAACAAAGCGGTGCGTGCCGCACTCTCGTGGCAGGAAGACAATTTCGAGGAAAATGACATTTAAGCGGGTTGAGCACCGGACATGCGAATAACAGGCAGACTTTGAAAAAGTTTTAAAAGCCTCTTTCTTATACGGAAAGGGGCTTGTTTCTTTGTTTTTTGGGAAAATTCCGCCGGTAATCGGTAAAGAAGCACGTCTTTCCCCTGTTTGACATTTTTTATCAAAGTGTTAAAATACCCTTACTTTTAACGGCAATCTTTTTTTGGTTTACCGCAAACAAAATAAGTTTTTAAAGGTAATTTTTATGTCTTCGAATTCAAAAAAATACGAAATAGATATGTGTACCGGCTCGCTTTTCGGGAAGATGCTTAAATTCACGCTCCCGCTTATTTTGTCGAGCCTTTTGCAGCTTCTTTTTAATACGTCCGACTTAATCGTTGCGGGTAAATTTGCGGGTCAGACGGCGCTCGCGTCGATAAGCGGCACCGGTTCGCTCACAAATCTCATCATAAATCTTTTTGTGGGACTTTCCGTCGGTGCAAACGTATGCGTCGCAAAATATTACGGACAAAATAACGAGAAGGATGTGTCGGAAACCGTTCACACGGCGGTTCTCGTGAGCCTTATTTTCGGCGTGGTCCTTGCCGTTTTCGGATTTTTTATGGCGCGTCCGCTTCTTAGGCTCATGGACACGCCCGAAAACGTAATCGACGGCTCCGTTCTTTATATGCGCATTTATTTTATAGGAATGCCCGTAATCATGCTTTACAACTTCACGTCAGCCGTGCTCCGTGCGGTGGGTGACACAAAGCGTCCGCTTTATTATCTTGCCTTTGCGGGTGCGATAAACGTGGTACTTAACTTATTTTTCGTAATCGTCGTCGGAATAGGCGTTGCGGGCGTTGCAATCGCGACCGTTGTGTCGCAGGCAATATCCGCGGGACTTGTGGTAAACACTCTCGTTCACTATGACGGATGCCTGCGCCTTGATCCGAAAAAACTCAAAATCACACGCCACAAGCTTCTCCAAATGATAAAAATCGGACTTCCGGCAGGCATTCAGGGCTCGATGTTTTCGATATCGAACGTACTTATCCAGTCGTCGATCAACTCGTTCGGCGATCTTGCGATGACGGGAAATGCGGCGGCGCAAAACATCGAGGGCTATGTTTATGTGGGCATGAACTCGTTCCACCACACAACGCTTTCGTTTACGAGCCAGAACTACGGCGGAAGAAAAGTTAAGCGTATCCGTCAGGTTGTCATAAACGGACTTTTCTTTGCAACGGTTGCGGGACTTGTGCTCGGGGCGATTGCGTATATTTTCCGTTATCCGTTACTGGGACTTTACGTGGCGGAATCTCCCGATTATAATGAGATTATCGAATACGGCGTAACAAGAATGGCAGTCATCATGTTTACGTATTTCACATGCGGCACAATGGACGTGCTTGTCGGCGGCCTCAGGGGTCTCGGCAAATCCATTCCGCCCATGCTTATCACAATGGCATTCGTATGCGGCTTCAGAATCCTTTGGATTTATACCGTGTTTGCCGAAGTTCATACGCTCACGTGCCTTTATATTTCCTATCCCGTTTCGTGGATACTTGCCACAATCGCGCAGGGAATATATTATGTGATTACTTATAAAAAAGTCAAAAAAACAATGCTTGCCGAGGGAAACCCGCAATGAAAAAAATAATTATGACCGGCGGCGGTACGGCGGGACATGTCATGCCATGCCTCGCGCTTGTGCCGGAGCTTACCGCACGCGGATACGAAATTTATTATATAGGCACTTATAACGGAATAGAAAAGGGACTTGTAGAGGAAAAAGGACTTCCGTATTTCGGAATTTCTTCGGGTAAATTAAGGCGTTACTTTTCACTTAAAAATTTTACCGATCCTTTCCGTGTGATTAAGGGCTATTTTGAGGCAAAAAAGATAATAAAAAAGATAAAGCCGGATGTCATATTTTCAAAAGGCGGCTTTGCTACGGTGCCGGTCACCTTTGCGGCGCATGAGTATCATATCCCCGTAATTTCGCATGAATCCGACATTACGCCGGGGCTTGCAAACAGGCTTTGCATCAAAAAAGCGGATTACATTTGCACGGGATTTAAGGAAACTCTCAAATTTTTGCCGAAAAATAAAGGCATTTACACGGGTTCTCCGATAAGAGCGGAACTTTTAAACGGAGACACGGAAAAAGGCTACAGGTTTACGGGATTTAACGGCAATAAGCCTATAATCCTGATAATCGGCGGAAGCACGGGATCCGCCAAAATCAACGAATCGATTTACAATGTTTTGCCCACTCTTTTAAAGAATTACGATGTGATTCACATTACGGGAAAGGGTAAAAATAATCCCGAATACGAAAATCTCCCGGGGTACAAAAGCTTTGAATACGTGGGCATGGAGCTTCCCGACGTTTTTGCGGTTTCTGATCTCGTGATTTCACGCGCGGGCGCAAATTCGATATGTGAACTTCTTGCACTCAATAAGCCGAATATCCTGATCCCTTTGTCCGCAGCACAAAGCAGGGGAGATCAGATTTTAAATGCGGATTCCTTTGAAAAACAAGGGTTTTCGTATGTTTTGCGTGAAGAGGAAATTACCAACGAAAGCCTGCTTGAGGCGATTTCTTACGTACTTTCAAACAAAGAAAAATATATAAACGCGATGAAACAAAGCATTTCAAACAATGCGATCAAAAATATCGTCGATATAATAACAAGGTATTAATTTATAAAGGACAACAAAATGTCTTACACAGCACTTTACAGAAAATTCAGACCGCAAACCTTTGAGGACGTCAAAGGTCAGGACATAATCGTCTCCGCGCTCAAAAACCAGATTGCGGCGGGGAGAGTCGGTCACGCCTTTCTTTTTACGGGTACGAGAGGTGTCGGAAAAACAACTGCGGCAAAGCTTCTCGCCCGTGCCGTAAATTGCGAAAATCCCAAAGACGGCGATCCTTGCGGCGAGTGCGAAATGTGCAAAAAAATCCTTGCGGGAACTTCGATGAACGTGGTCGAAATGGACGCCGCATCAAACAACTCCGTCGAAAATATCCGTGAAATAATCGATGAGGTCGAATATTCGCCCACGGAAGGCAAATACAAGGTTTATATCATCGACGAGGTTCATATGCTGTCGGGAAGCGCATTTAACGCGCTCTTAAAAACACTTGAAGAACCGCCGTCTTATGTTATATTTATACTTGCGACGACAGAGGCGCACAAGATTCCGATCACGATTCTTTCGCGCTGCCAGAGGTACGATTTCAGGCGCGCTTCGACAGAAGAAATAATGGCTCGTCTCCGTACTCTTACGGATACCGAGCATGTGGCGGCGGAAGACAAAGCTCTCAAATACATCGCGACTCTTGCGGACGGATCTTTCCGTGACGGCATAAGTTTGCTTGACAAATGCATATCTTTTTATCTGGGAGAAGAACTTACTTATGACAGGGTCCTCGGTGCTCTCGGGACGGTTGACGCGGTGACTTACAAAAAGCTTATTTCCGCAATCAGGGTTCATGACGTGAATGCAGCGTTAAAGACGGTTGACGAAATAGTGAGATCGGGCAAGGAACTCACGCAATTTGCGGAAGATTTTACGTGGTATATGCGTGATTTGCTTGTCGCAAAGGCATCGGGAAACACTGATTTTGTTGAAGATATTCCTTCGGACGAAATGGCGGGCTTTAAAGAGGAGGTCGGCGAAACTTCGATCGAATCGCTGAGCCGTTATATAAGAATTTTTTCAAAGCTTACAAACGACATAAAGCTTTCTTCCGCAAAGCGTGTCGAAACGGAAGTCGCCGTAATAAAGCTTTGTGCGCCGGAGACCGAAAAAACGGATGACTCGGTGTTTACGCGTCTCACGGAAGTCGAAAAAAAGATAGAAAACGGAGTGTTTAGTGCCGGAAACGGAAATTTTGCAAACGGAAACTTCGGAAACGGGAATTTCGGAAATGCCGGAGTTATGAGCGCAAATGCCGGTGCATACGGCGCAAATATGGGTGCATACGGCGCGGGTGCGGGACTGCCGAATCAGGCGCTTACGCCCGAGCAGCAGGCTGAGCAAAAGGAAAAGTTAAAGGAACGCATAAAAGCGCTTCCCGAGGACTTAAAAAATATCCTTGCGTCATGGGACGAAATAAAACAGGATTTCAAAGGCCTGCATGCCGATTTTGCGAGCGCCGTTGTGGCGGTGTCGGAAGACAACAAGCTGATTGTGAATCTTAAGGCAACTTATATGTTCGATTACTGGAAAAAGGACAATTACGGTGTCGATTATATCAAGGATTTGATTTACAAAAAATTCGGTAAAGACGTCGAAGTGGAAATAAGGTGCATCGACAATAAAAAGAATAATGCCGAGCCCGCGGAAAATGCGGATTTTGTTGCGCTTATGAAGGAAATCGGAGAAAAAAACATTCCGGTGGAAATTGAAGAATAGTTTAAAACTCCGGAAGTAAATCAAACAACAAATTTAACTTCGGAAGCAAATCAAAGATTGATTGAATCCAAAAAATACAACCACGAAAGGAACTTACAAAAATGGGTAAAAAAGGCGGTTTTCCCGGCGGTATGATGCCGGGCAATATGGGAAATCTCATGAAGCAGGCACAGCGCATGCAAAGAAAGCTTGAAGAACAGCAGCAGGAGCTTGAAGAAAAGAAGGCTGCTCTTTCCGAAAAGGAATTTACGGCATCTGCGGGCGGCGGAGCGGTAACCGCACAGGTGAACGGTAAGTACGAGCTTACAAAAATCACGCTTTCAAAGGATTGTGTGGATCCCGACGATATCGAAACTCTTTCCGATATGATAATTGCGGCGGTTAATTCCGCGCTTTCCGAAGTCAAAAAGGCGGAAGAGGAAATCGACAATGAATTAAATTCGGGTGCCATGGCGGGAATGTCCGGGCTCGGAGGTTTCGGATTATAAATGGATTATTACAGCAATCATATAAATAAACTCATAGAAGCGTTTTCGGGGCTTCCGGGAATAGGAGCGAAATCCGCCCAGAGGCTTGCTTTTCATATCATAAATATGTCCGAAGAGGACGTAAAAAAGCTTACGGATGTGATTGCGGACGCGAAAAAGTCGGTCAGATACTGCAAATGCTGCTGTACGCTTACGGATGATGAGCTTTGCCCCATTTGCAAGAGCGACAAACGCGACAAAAAGACGATTATGGTTGTTGAAAATCCGAGAGATCTTGCCGCATACGAAAAAACGGGAAAATACAACGGCGTTTATCATGTGCTTCACGGAGCAATTTCGCCCGTTCGCGGAATCGGCGTAAACGATCTCAAGATAAAAGAGCTTTTGCTGCGTCTCAAGGACGACGTAAACGAAATCATAATCGCCACAAACTCGGGGATCGAGGGTGAGGCAACCGCGATGTACCTCGGAAAACTCATAAAGCCTCTCGGAATCAAGACAACGCGTATCGCAAGCGGTGTTCCCGTGGGCGGTGACCTCGAGTATATCGACGAAGTGACGCTTCTTCGCGCTTTAAACGGCAGAACCGACATGTGAAGCAAAAGCAAGTGAAAACAAATATGTGACGCATAACGAAAACACGGAACTCTTAAGCCGCAAGCTTACAACGAAATCATGAGAAATATGCGTAAGACAATAAAATTTATTCTTATCGCAGCGCCGGTAATTTTAATCGGAGCTGCACTTTTGATTTCGAAAAATGCGGAAAGCAAGGCTTATTATTCAAATTATTCGGTGATTTCGGAAATTGCCCTAAACACATCCGCAAAAGTGTATCAGGGAAACGAAAAGATTTATGTGTGCACCAAAAACGGCACGCGCGCGTACGACACGGACGGCGGGCTCGTGTTTGACATTTCCTATTCGTTTGACGAGCCTTATGTCGTGAGCAGAAAAAATGCCGCTGCGATTACAGAAACGGACGGAAAAAAGGTTTATGTGGTTTCGGAGGGCGGCACGGCAAACGCTTATGAAACCGAATACGAAATCGACATGATTTCGGTTGCGGAAAACGGCACAACGGCTGTTCTCATGGAAAACGGCCTAAAAGACATAATAAGAATTTATTCGTTTGAAGGGGAAATCCTTGTTGAAATAGGCACGGAAAGCACCCGAGACGGAATCCCCGTGGGAATCTCACTGTCCCCCGACGGCAAAAAAATCATTACGGAATATATTTCCTATGACGGCGATACGGTTAAAACTAAAATCACGTTTTACAACACCGGAGAAATAGGCAAAAATTTCATCGAAAACATAGTCGGGCAGCGGACGGTTTCGGGGACTGCATATAAGGCGGAGTTTTTAAGCAATACCCGCGTCGGCATATTTTTCCCCGACAACGTAATAATTTATTCGATGGACGAAATCCCGGAGCTTCTTTCGGAAACAAAAATCACGGACGTGTATGACATAAATGTGGGCGAAAATGTCTTAATCACCGAGTATAAGGACGATATATATAATCTTTTGATTTACGATTCGGGATTTAATTTGGCTTCGGAAGTGCCAAATATAGCGGAATACGATTCCGTGATTTTCGGCGGTTCGTCGGAAATTATAATAAAGACGGGAAACTTATTTACCGTTTATCGAAAAAACGGCACAAAAAAGTTTGAGGCAACGTTACCCGAAAGCACAAAAAACGTCTTTTACGGTAAGAACCTAAGATATTTTGTTGTGGGGAGCGATTCAGTCAGGGTTATAAGTCTTGAGGGTTAGAATTCGGTTAAGGCTGTAAGTTTTGCGTGTCGGAATTCTGAGGCGGTAAGCCGTGTGGGTTAGGAGTAAATATGGAATCTTTACGGGCTGTAATTGACAATTTAAATCTCAATTGGGTATTTTTCGTCGTTGTCGGAATATTGCTCGCGGGAGTGATAATAGGATACTTAAAGGGCGTGCTCAAAATGATATTTTTTGTGATATCGGTGTTCCTCGCGATATTTTTTACGATCGTGCTTTCGCCGATCACGCGCTCGTGGCTTTTTAAGAGCGACAAGCTCTACAATTTTGTTTATGCGCGCATGGAATCGTTGATCGAAAACAACGGCTGGGCGGAAATCATCGCGGAAAAGATAGCGGGAGACGGAACCGACACGGAGACGGGCGGTGAAGAGAGCGTCAACACCGCACGAGAAATATTGAGCGCACTCGGAATTCCGGAAAGCATGCAGGAGTCGATTCTCGGGGACGAAAGCGCGCTTGCGAAGCTTGAAATGTCATCGGACGCAGAAGTAAACGACAGGCTCATTGCAGCGGAAAACGGCACGTGCACGGGTATAACCAATGTCATAATAAAAGCGCTCGCGTTTCTTTTAACGCTCCTTATTGTGGGAATACTTATCGCGATTGTGTCGGGGGCCTTAAATCTCCTCGGCAAAATCCCGGGCGTCGGATCGGTAAACAAAATCGTGGGAGGACTCATCGGCGGCTGTGCTGCGCTCCTTGTGGTATGGGTGCTTTTCGGAATCGTTACGATGTTTGGCGCAACGGCGGTCGGACAGGAAATTCTCGCAAAAATTTCCGAGAATCCCGTGCTCTCTTTTATCTATGACCACAGTATCATTTCCGCAAGAATTCTATCTTGAATTGATACGATTAACACAGTATAATGACAACGAAGATAGGATAAGACTTGTGAAATTGGGAATGAATATGTCTTACCCGGATCTCAAAAGCGTAAATATTTAAAAATCATATAAAGGAGTAAAAATATGGCAGATATTATCGAACAGTTTTCAAAACTCGGAATTATTCCCGTAGTTGCAATCAACGACGCCAAGGATGCGGCTCCGCTTGCAAAGGCACTTTGCGACGGCGGACTTCCCGTTGCGGAGGTTACGTTCCGTACGGCGGCTGCCGAAGAAGCAATCCGCAATATGTGTGCGGCATATCCCGACATGCTTGTCGGCGCAGGCACGGTTCTCACGACCGAGCAGGTTGATAGAGCAGTTAATGCGGGTGCAAAGTTCATCGTAAGCCCCGGACTTAATCCCAACGTCGTAAAGTATTGTATTTCAAAGAACATTCCGATCACACCCGGCACATCAAGCCCCACGGACATCGAGACCGCACTTGAGCTCGGACTCACTACGGTTAAGTTCTTCCCCGCAGAGCAGTCGGGCGGTATCGCAAAGATCAAGGCTATGGCTGCACCTTATACGGGCGTTCGTTTCATGCCCACAGGCGGTATCAATGCGGCTAACTTAAAGGATTACCTCGATTTCCCGAAGATCGTCGCATGCGGCGGCAGCTGGATGGTAAAGTCGGATCTTATCGCCGACGGCAAGTTTGACGAAATCACACGTCTTACACGTGAAGCCGTTAAGACGATGCTCGGCTTTGAATTCAAGCATCTCGGAATCAATTGCGAGAACGAAGAGAAGGCAATGAACGTTGCAAAGATGTTCTGCACATTCTTCGGATTCGACATGAAGGTCGGCGGTTCTTCGATTTTTGCAAGTAACGCAATCGAAGTAAACAAGTCCATGGGACCCGGCACTCTCGGTCACATCGCAATCGGCACAAACTACATCGAGAGAGCAATATATCATATGGAGCTTCAGGGCTTCAAGTTTGACCATGACTCCGCACTTTACAAGAACAACAAGATGGTAAGAATCTATCTTGCCGACGATTTCGGCGGATTTGCCGTTCACCTTGTTCAGAAGTAATTCGCCGTCCGTTTTGTTCGGAAGCAAACTGATTTTACGATAAAATTCACACCGGTGCTTTTTACGGCACCGGTGTTTTTCTTTAAGGAAATGACCGCCGCACAAGCTGACCGGACAAAAAATAAATTTCTTCTTTACATTTTATAAACTTTATGATATATTACCTCGAAATGTGCAAGGAGGAAAAGGAAATGGTTTTGCTTTATGAAACATATTTTCATAAAATAAAGTCTCTCGTGACTTTGACCAAACATTTCTTTTTGTTTCTTTTTCATTTTATTTTTAAAATTCACACACTTATCAATCGCATTAGTATTATTAATAAATGTTCATCACACAGGATATTAAACCTTCGGTTTGAGAATCGTTTAAATTATTTATTTTAAAGATTCTTATGTCGAAGGTTTTTTTATCGCATAAAACAAACTTTTTTTCAAACGGAGGAAGAAAAAATGAAACTCACTTACGGCATCAATGATCGTCCGACATTCGGCAAAACAATCGTTTATGCAATCCAGCAGCTCCTTGCGATTATGACCGCAACACTCGTTGTCCCGATTATTACGGGTAACGGTATGAGCAGTGCAGCCGCACTTTTCGGAGCAGGCTGCGGAACACTTGTTTATCTCTTGTTTACACGCTTCAAGAGCCCCGTATTCCTTGGTTCGTCGTTTGCATTTTTGGGATCGATGGCATCCGCATTTGCAGGCGCCGTAACACTTGAAACAGGTTATCTCGGACTTATTATCGGCGCAATTTTCGCAGGCCTTGTATACGTTGTAATCGCTCTCCTTGTAAAGGCATTCGGCGTTGACTGGGTAAATAAGCTCATGCCTCCCGTTATCGTAGGCCCCACCGTTGCGATCATCGGACTTTCGCTTGCCGGAAATGCCGTATCGGATCTTCAAACAGCTCCCGCGGGCGGCGCAACGCTTCTTGCCGTGCTCACGGGCGTTGTTACGTTAATCGTCACAACAATCTGCTCGACGGTCGGCGGAAAGAACATGAAGCTCATCCCTTTTATCATCGGTATTTTGGCAGGCTACGCATTTGCATCGATTCTCACGATTATCGGTTACATAAGCGGTAACGACGCTCTTCTTATTTCCGATTATTCCGCATTTAAGGCTCTTGTCGATGGCGGTGTCTCAATTAAAACATTTTTTGCGGTACCTGAGTTCACGTTCATAAGAGCACTCGGCGGCTTTAAATCGATTTCGGGCGCTTATGTAGGCTCAATCGCCGTTGCATACGTTCCCGTTGCATTCGTTGTATTTGCCGAGCACATCGCAGACCACAAGAACATCTCTTCGATCATCGAAAAGGATCTTTTAAAAGAGCCCGGACTTGACAAGACGCTCCTTGGCGACGGCGTAGGCTCAATGGTCGGCGCATTCTTCGGCGGCTGCCCCAACACAACATACGGTGAGTCGATTGCCTGCGTTGCAATCACGGGAAACGCTTCCGTTGTAACAATCTTTGCCACAAGCATACTTGCAATAGTGATTTCCTTCCTTTCTCCTTTTGTTGCTTTTGTAAATTCGATTCCTTCATGCGTAATGGGCGGTGTTTGCATAGCTCTTTACGGTTTCATTGCGGTAAGCGGACTCAAGATGGTTCAAAAGGTTGACCTTGAAGACAACAAGAACCTCTTTGTTACATCCTCAATCCTCATTGCCGGAATCGGCGGCCTTGTGCTCAACTTCGGCAAGATCCAGATTACATCCGTTGCATGCGCTTTGATTCTCGGAATCATCATAAACGTAATTCTTTCTTTCCTCGAAAAGAAGAAGGCAAATAAGTAAGCCGTACGTGATAATCAATCGGCGTCCTGACAGGTCGGATATAAAAATTCGATCTGCGGGGCGCCTTTTTTTACGGAAAAATTATATTTTGGCGCTCTCCAAACGTATTGCGCCGTATCTGAAGGTGTGTTATTATAAAAGGTGGTTTAGTGGCTATATAGCGGAGATAACATATGATAAACAACAGAAAAGTTCGTATAATGACGAAACTTGCGATATATGAAAAAGGTGAAGGAAAAGAAGACCTGAAAATAAACAATTATTTCAGGCGGGATTATTTGCGCAACAATTTCCTAAAGACATTCGTTGCGGTCACGATCGGCTTTGTGCTTATTGCCGGCATGAGAGTGGTATACAAATTGGAATATATCATTCAAAACGCGATAAATCTTGACTACGCGCTCATAATAAAACAGCTTGTGGGGCTTTATGTTTTGCTTCTCACCGTTTATTCGATGGCGGGGCTTGTGCACGGAATGTTAAAGCTCGCGGGCTCACGGCACCGTTTTTCAAAATACTTCAACATGCTCAAAAAACTCAGAACCATATACAACGAAGAAAATTCTTCCGCCAAAAGGAGAAAACAATAAATGCTTACAACTCTTATGGCATTCAGACGTGCCGCAAGACTTATTTTTCAAAAATATCAAACGGCAATCGGCTTTGTGTTTAAATTTATAATATCGTTTGCGGCTTATTCGCGTATTGTGGCGGAGCTTCCCTATAACGACAGTCTCGACAAATTCTGGATAAAGCTCATTTTCGGAATTATAGGCGCGCTTGTGCCGCAAATAATTACAATTGCGTTGCTTGTGATCGTTTCGTTATACGAAATATTTTCGGTTTCGCCCATCATGGCGCTTCTCGTGTTTGTGATGCTTCTTGTGCTTTATTGCTTTGCGGCAAGATTTTCGGGAAAGTTTGCGTATGTCGTGATTGCGATCCCGCTCCTCATGAGATTCAACTTACACTACATGATCGCGCTTTTGCTCGGAATGACGGCAACTCCCACCGCAATTTTCCCGGCTATGGTCGGAATCATGTCTTACTATGTTTTTGCGGCGGCGCGTAGTGCAATGGTCGGAAGCGAAGTGTCCTCAATGGACGATATCCTCGCTCTCTACATAAAATATATCGATTGCGTATTCGAAAATAAAGAAATGTTTTTTGTTATGCTGATATTTGCATTTGTGATAGTCATAATGTGGGCTCTTCGCCAAATCAAATTCAGCTACAGCTTTGAGCTCACGATTTTTGCGGGCGGAGCAATGATGGTAATTCTTCATGCCGTCCTTGCGGGATTCATGTCGATACGTTTAAGCTATGTAATACTCGGCACAATGCTTTCGATGCTGTGTGTTTATATTGTCCAGTTTTTCAGAATGGTTCTCGACTATTCGGCTGTCGAATCCGTTCAATTTGAGGACGACGACTATTATTACTATGTAAAGGCGGTTCCGAAGCTTGATCGTGTTGTTCTCGGCGAACTTAAGCCCACGGAAGCGGATGAGCTTACGGAAAGCGAAAACACAGAAAAGACGGAAAAAGCCGAAAAATCTGATGAAAGTGTAACTAAAAACGGTACCGGCGAAAATAGCAAACCGAAAGCGGGGAGTGTTGACACGGAAACACATGAATCTGATTCGGAAAGTAAGCGGGGCAATGCGAATACGGATGCAAATTCCGAAAACGAAACTATCCCCGGCAAGATCATAAAGAAATTGCAAATAGATAAAATCTTAAGCCATATGAAGGCACTAAAAAAGACCCACATTCAGGAAATTGCGGAACAGTCCGAAAAAGAAAAGTCCGGAAAATCCGTTCTTGACGATGACGACGAAGAATGGGAAAACGATACAAAAGATACGAAAAATAACAAGTAAACATAAACGATTAACCTTGTAACTGTTCACCATAATTTGACACAGGACACCCAAAATGAGCGATTTGACGATAATCTTAGAAAACATAAAAAGCATATTCTCGTTTCCCAAAATCCGCATTCTTGACGTTGTGGAGATTTTGATTATTTCCTGTATCATATATTACATTTCGAAGTGGATAAAAAACACGCGCGCATGGGTAATCGTGAAAGGCATAATTGTGATTCTTGTTTTTTGGGGAATCGCATATTTGCTTGATTTTGAAGTAATCATATGCCTTATCACAAACACTATAGGCGTCGGAATCACGGCGATTATCATATTGTTCCAGCCGGAACTCAGAAAAGCACTCGAAAATCTGGGACAGAAAAGCGTTGTTTCGTTTGGCTTTTTGGCGTCGGACACGAAGGGCGCGCGTGAGGAATTTTCCGACAAAACGGTTGACGAGCTTGTAAAGGGCGCATTTGAGCTCGCAAAAACAAAGACGGGCGCACTTATCGTAATCGAACAGGAAACACCTCTCAAGGAATACGAAGATACGGGAATCAGGCTTGACGCCGTTGTTACGTCGCAATTGCTTGTAAATATATTTGAGCACAACACGCCTCTTCACGACGGAGCCATAATTGTTTGCGGAAACAGGGTGACGGCGGCAACGTGTTATCTTCCGCTTTCCGACAACATGAAGCTGTCGAAAGACCTTGGCACACGTCACAGAGCGGCTGTCGGCGTGAGTGAGGTTACGGATAGCCTTACGATAATAGTGTCTGAGGAAACGGGCAAGGTTTCGCTTGCACAAAAAGGAAGCCTTGTTTACAACGTGGACGGCGAATTCTTACGCACAAAGCTTACCGAACTTATAAAGAAAAAGGACGAACACGGCAAAAAGCACCTTTCGGTTAAAAGATAACAATTACAAAAGGCATTTCGAATGAAAAAGAAGATAAGACGTTTTTTAAATAAAATATCGAATAACCTTGGACTTAAGATTTTTTCTCTTTGTTCCGCATTTATTATTTGGATTGTTGTGGTAAACAATCTTGACCCCATAAAAACGGTCACGATTTCGGATATTCCGGTCACAATCGTGAATCAGGAATCGTTAACATCTAAGGATCTTGTGCCTGCCGTTGTTTACGGAAACGAAATCGAAATTACGATTAAGGCAAGAAAATCGATTTGCGATTCCATAACAAGCGACAATATCGTTGCGACCGCCGATTGCGAAAAGATTTATGTGACCGACACCGTTCCGATCGATATCGCATTTTCGGGTTATGACGAAAGTGACATAGAAATAATTCGCGGTCAGAATCAATATATGAAACTGAGTCTCGAAGAATATTTGACGCGTGAATTTAAGATAAAGACGGAAACAAGCGGTAATCCCGCATCCGGGTTTGTTGTGGGAACGATTGTTTCAAGCCCCAACGTTATCTCCGTTACGGGCTCAAAAACTCTTGTAAACAGAATTCAATATGTTGCCGCAACGGTGAATGTCGAGCGCCTCAGCACACGCACGATTATGACGGTTACGCCCGTTATCTATGACATAAACGACGAAGTGATGAATGCCGACAATTTTACGATCAGTGCGGGCACGCTTCAGGTGACGGTTGAGTTTTATAAGACAAAGCTTGTTATGCTTAATGCAAACACAATCGGCACACCGGAAAGCGGCTATATGGTATCTGATGTAATTTTTCAGCCGTCCGAAGTCGTATTTTCGGGAACGGATGCGGATCTCGCACTTCTTCCCGATACGCTTCATATTTCTGTTGATGTGACGGGCAGAAAATCAAACGTCGAAAGCAACGTTGACATAATGTCGCTTGTTGAAGCAAATTTGAGCAGCCTAAAGATTGTGGATCAGGATTCCGTTCTCGCGATTACGGTACAAATAGAAGAGGCACCGGAAACAATTACGCAGGATAACGGCGGAGATATCGACACGGGAAATGCGCCCGGTACGGAAAATAATACAGGTACCGAAAACGACGCAAGTGCCGAAAATAATATAAGTACCGAAAATAATTCGAGCACCGAAAACTCGCTTAATACGGGAAAACAATGAAACGTTTTGTCTTAAATTTCAAAAAATACAAATTTCTCTTAAAACAGCTGACGGTTAAGGAAATAAAATTAAAATACCGAAATTCGATACTCGGGATTTTGTGGACGTTTCTTGAGCCGTTACTTACCATGATTGTGCTCACGCTTGTGTTTTCAAAGCTCCTTGGCAAGGGAACGGGCGATTTCCCCGTGTATATTTTGTCGGGGCGCCTTATTTTCTCGTTCTTCTCGGGATCTACCCAAAAAGCGTTAAAATCCGTGCGTGCACATGCGGGAATGATAAAAAAGGTATATGTTCCGAAATACATGTATCCCGTCTCGGCTGTTTTTTCAAATTATATAATGTTCCTTATTTCTCTTATCGTGCTTGCGGTTGTTGCGTGCGTGCGGCATGTTTACCCCACGGTGCGTGTTTTGTATGCGATAATTCCGCTTGTAGCGATACTTTTTGTTTCACTCGGAATCGGTCTTATTTTATCCGCAATTTCGGTATTTTTTAAGGATCTCGAATATCTTTGGACGATTGTGACGATGATTGTCATGTATGCGTCCGCAATCTTTTATGACGTGGACAGCGTCGTGACCGAAAAAAACGCGTGGATATTTAAATTTAATCCGGTTTACGCATGCATCGATATGTTCAGAAGCGCAATATTCGGAGACGCAATCGACCTTTGGTGCGTCGTTTATGCCGGTGTGTTTGCGGTGGTTTCGTGCGTTGTGGGTGTTGTGACATTTGTGAAGACACAGGATAAATTTATATTGTATTTGTAGGATATGGGATAAATTCGAAAGGAAATCCGTAGTAAAATGATAAATGAACCAAAAGAGAATTCAATTATTGCGGAAAATGTTACGGTTAAGTATCGCCTTGCGGAGAAAAAGGTTGATAATTTAAAAGAGTATGTTATTAGGTTTTTTAAGCGTGACCTTAAATACAGGGAGTTTCTCGCACTGAGCGACGTGTCGCTCACCGTTAAGCGCGGTGAACGCCTTGCCGTGATGGGAAAAAACGGCGCCGGCAAATCGACCCTCCTCAAAATAATTTCGGGCGTTCAAAAGCCGACGGAAGGGAGCGTCACAACAAAGGGCAGAATCGCGCCGTTACTTGAACTGGGCGCGGGATTCGACATGCAATACACGGGCGAAGAAAACATTTGGCTTTACGGCGCGATGCTGGGGCTTGACAAAGCGTTTATAAAAGAGAAATTTGACGAAATTTGCGCTTTTTCCGAATTAAACGAATTCCTTTCGGTTCCCGTAAAAAACTATTCGTCCGGAATGAGGGCTCGCCTCGGTTTTTCGGTTGCGACGATTACCGAACCCGACATTTTGATACTTGATGAAGTGCTTTCGGTGGGAGATGCGGCTTTTCGCAAAAAAAGCGAGGCAAAAATCAAGGAGCTCATGAAAAACGACACGACGGTTGTGTTTGTGTCACATAACACGGCGCAGGTTAAATCGCTTTGCACGACCGGGATTTTGCTTGACCACGGAAAAATCGTATTTTCGGGAAGTGCTATAGAGACGGCGGAACG
>CAZZFV010000016.1:0-19628 GCA_964653855.1 uncultured Lachnospiraceae bacterium | reverse complement strand
GAACGCCGAAAACACGGCAAGCACTTCTTTCGAATCCCGCCCCATGACGGACGACGAAATCAGGGAGGCGGCCGAAAAAATCGGTTCTTCGCCTTATGCGGCATACACCGATGCAAATTACAGAAATGAAGCTCGTGCAAACGCACAGAGCGGAAACACAAACGAAAACACAAGCGAAACCAACGAAAACGGATTTGCGGGTGACGCGGGAAACAGCGCAAATAATTCCAATTTCGAGAACAATTCATACACAGGAAACACTTACGGCGACAACAATCAAAAATCGTCTTCCGGATCTCCTTATTACGATTATTACACAACATATCACGCCAAGGAATTTGAGAAGAAAAAGAAAAACAGAAAAGTATTTAAAAAGATCGCACGTTTTGTGGGACTTGCGGCTTGCTTCGGACTTATCGCGGGCGGTACGTTTTTCGGAGTAAACACTCTCATGGAAAACACGCTCGGAAAGAAACTTGCTTCGGACGCCGGCGTTACGGAAATCGGTTCGGCTGCCGATAACACGGTTACGACACTCGGCGCAAACAAGATTCAAATCGCACAAACGGTAACGCAGTCCGGCACAACCGATACCGCAACATCGGATTCCGCAAGTATAGCAGAAACCACATCCGATAAGGTTGTACAGGTTGTAAAAGAAAACATGAGCTGCTCGGTTTCCGTAAGCATGGAATACGTTACAAGTTCTTATAACATGTGGACGGGACGCACACAGTCGTACACATCGACGGGCGGCGGTTCGGGATTTATCGTAGGTATCGGTGATTCCGAAATCTTTATCGCAACCAACAACCACGTTGTTGAAAACGCAACAAAGATTACGATTACATTCTGCGACGACACAGAGGTTGAGGCAACCGTGCGCGCAACGGATTCCGACAACGACCTCGCAATCATTTCCGTTCCGATGGATGAACTTACAAGCGATACACTTGAGAAAATCACCGTTGCAAAGCTCGGTAACTCCGATACAGCGGAAGTAGGCGAAATGGTTGTTGCAATCGGTAATGCTTTGGGCTACGGTCAGTCAGTCACGGTCGGTTATCTTTCCGCAAAGGACAGAACAGTTGAATATGAAGGCCTTACACTTACACTTCTTCAGACGGATGCCGCAATCAACGAAGGCAACTCCGGCGGACCTCTCTTCAACCTTGACGGTGAAGTTATCGGTATCAACTGCGCAAAGTATTCTTCGGAAACCGTTGAAGGAATGTGCTTTGCAATCCCGATTTCAATCGCAACACCCATTCTCGACGAGCTTATGAGCCGTGAAATAATAGCCGAAGAAGATCAGGGCTATCTCGGAATCAACATAAAGACACTTTCAAGCGATGTTGCGTCATTATACGGAATGCCCGAGGGCGTTTATGTATACAGCGTTGTTGACGGCGGTTCGGCAGCGGAAGCCGGAATTTATTCGGGCGATATCATTACGGCCGTAAACGGTAAGGAAGTCACAACAAGCGAAGAATTGAAGAGCCTTGTAAATTCCTACAAGTACGGCACAACGATTTCCGTAACCTTGCAGCGTTCGACGGGCGGTAAGTGGACAGAGATGACAATCGACGTAACGCTTATGCAGAAGCCTGCCGACACCACTGTGCAAAGCCAGTCAAGTGGGTCAAGTCAGTCGAATCAGTCGAATCAATCAAATCAGTCGAATCAGTCAAATCAATCGAATCAGTCAAACAGGTCCGGTTCGTCAAAAAAGTGATGCGGCAGTGAAAAATACACTATCCTATCCCCAAGGCGCAGTCCTTGGGGATTTTTCTTGTAATTTTGGCGACGATAAGGTATTATAATAAGTTATGATACAACTTATCGGAAGTCGATTTCTACTTCTCGTGATATTGTAAAATACGCAGCCGGCAGTTGCCGGTTTGAACGTAAATTTCCCCGGAGGGCGCATGGTTAAGTCGCATCAAAGTTATTTTTCAAAACTTTATATGGCACTTGACATAATAATTCTTGTCATATCTTTTGCGGCATCTTATTTTGTGCGCTTTGATGTGATCGGAGCGGCGGACGGCGTAAAGTATTTGCCTCTCAATTATTACCTTAAGTATCTGATTTATGTTATAATAGGCTATACGGCCGTGTTTTTGATATCGGGATTATATAATTCCAAAAAGAATTTTAAACCCGGCAACGTGATTCTTTGCACCGTGCGCGCAAACTTTTTCGGAGCGGCATATTTTCTTGCATTATTATATATATTCCGTGAAGTGAACATTTCGCGTGCGTTTATCTTTGTGTTTGCGTGCGTAAGCACGTGCGTGATGCTCATTTACAGGCTTTTGGTGCGGCTTGCGCTTAAAAAATCCCGCAAAATGGGAAAGCACCTCAAAAATGTGCTGATAATCGGATATTCTTACACGACCGAGCGTTATATCGAGGCGCTTTCGCGTCATCCGGAATGGGGTTACAAAGTATGCGGAATACTTTGTGACAATATGGCAAAAAATACGAGATATATGGGTGTGAGCGTTAAGGGAGCGGTTTCCGACTTAAAGGAGGTGCTCGACAATAATTCTTTTACGGAAATCGTTATTTGCCTAAAGGTTACCGATTATAACGATTTAAAGGAAATAGTCACAGAAACCGAGAAGCACGGGATTCACATAAAATTTGCGCCCGATTTTCAAAACATGATTTCGTCGGGAGCGGAAATCGAGGACATGGACGGGCTCCCCGTAATAAATATAAGAAAAAGTCCGCTAAGCTATCCCGGAAACCGTTTTGTGAAGCGCACGGGCGACATAATTTTAAGTTTAATTTTAATTATAATTTTCTTTATCCCCATGCTTATAATTTGCATTATAATACGGGCGGGAGGAGAAAAGAGCGTTATATTTAAGCAAACACGCGTCGGGAAAAACGGCAAAAATTTCACCATGTACAAGTTTCGCACAATGCGTGATACGGAGCCCGAAGAAGAAAAACACATGTGGACCACGGAAAACGATTCCCGTGTTACGGCGTCCGGTGCTTTTTTTAGGCGTACAAGCCTTGACGAACTTCCGCAGCTTTTTAATATTTTGCGGGGGGACATGAGCCTTGTGGGACCGCGCCCGGAGCGTCCGTATTTTGTGGACAAGTTTAAGGAGGAAATTCCCCGCTACATGGTAAAGCATCAAGTGCGTCCGGGGCTTACGGGACTCGCACAGGTTACGGGATACAGGGGCGACACGAACATAGCACGCAGGATAGAGCAGGACATAAACTATATAGAAAACTGGAGTGTGCCGCTTGATATTTCGATTTTGGTGAGAACGATTTTTTGCGTACACGATAAAAATGCGTATTAAAATTTTTTTTCTTCGATAGATATAAATTGAAAGGATTTAATAATTAATGAGTAACGACAACATCAGCAAATTTAACGAAATAGAGGATAACGAAACTGAGACGGAAAAAAACGTATCGGGAAATTTTGACGAAGTTTCGGAAAATCACAAAACGGATAATAATTCCGATAACGACAATCACCAAAATAACGATTACGACAATCACAAAAACAGCGATTACGAAGAAATCTGCTTAATGTGCAAGCGCCCCGAATCGAAAGTAAAATGCATGATGCATATCGGTGACGGAGTTACCGTATGCAACGACTGTTTGCAAAAGACGATAAACATGCTTGCGGGAAACGGCAATCTTTCGGTATTCGGAACAAACGAAAACGGTGATACGTTTAAACTTGTCGGGGGAAATATACACGGCGACAAGAACGGGAACAAGAAGAATAACGACAAGAACGATAATGAAAATTGCGATAACGAAAATTATGACGACGAGATAAGCGATAACGGCGAGGACTCGGAAAACAATAAAGGCGGCAATAATCGCAACAATGGGCAAGGCGCGGGATTCCTCGGTGACTTATTTGGGCTTTCCGGCATGAACGGATTCCCCAACATTATTCTTGATATGCCGGGTTTTCCTCCGCAAAATCAGCGCATAAAAAAGAAAGCCAAAGCACCGAAGAAAGCGGATGCTGCCCCCGACACAATCGAGCAAAAGTTTGATATCAAGAACCTCAAGCCGCCGCATGTAATAAAGGCGGAGCTTGACGACTATGTTGTGGGTCAGGAAAAGGCAAAAAAGACGATAAGCGTTGCCGTTTACAATCACTACAAGCGTGTGTTTGACGAAAATACCGACGGAGTTGAGCTTGAAAAATCAAACATGCTCATGATCGGACCTACGGGATGCGGCAAAACATATCTCGTAAAAACTCTCGCAAAGCTTTTAAATGTGCCTCTTGCGATATGCGACGCAACGTCGCTTACGGAAGCGGGCTATATCGGTGACGACGTCGAAAGCGTATTGTCAAAGCTCTTAATGGCGGCGGACAACGACGTCGAGCGCGCCGAAAAGGGAATTGTATTTATCGATGAAATAGATAAGCTCGCAAAAAAGCAAAGCACAAATTCGCGTGACGTTTCGGGGGAAGCCGTACAGCAGGGACTTTTGAAGCTCCTTGAGGGCTCCGAAATCGAAGTGCCTGTCGGCGCAATGAGCAAAAACGCGATGGTTCCGATGACCACGATGGACACGACAAATATTTTGTTTATATGCGGAGGCGCTTTCCCGGACCTTGATAAGATTATAAAGAGACGTTTAAACAAGGCGTCCGCATGCGGTTTCCTCGGTGAACTTACCGACAAATACGACGACAAAAAGTCGCTTTCAAACGAAGTGCAAGTGCAGGATTTACGCGAATTCGGAATGATCCCCGAGTTCCTTGGGCGTCTCCCGGTCATTTTTGCGCTTGACGCACTCACCGCCGACGATATGACAAGAATACTCACGACACCGAAGAACGCAATCCTTAAGCAATACAAAAAATTGCTTCAAATGGACGGCGTAACTCTTGAATTTGAAGACGACGCTCTCCGTGCGATTTCCGACCGTGCAATGGAGCGTGACACGGGAGCGCGTGCGCTTAGAGCGATTATAGAAGAAGTAATGCTCGACATTATGTATGAAATTCCCAAAGACACGTCAATCGGCAAGGTCATAATAACAAAGGATTATATCGCAAACAAAGGAGTACCGAAAATAATCGGAAGGGGGATGTAAAATGTCCGTATCAAAACTTTGTTCAACAATTACCGGCCTTTATTCCGGCGAAAAAAATATTTCCGATCCGAAATATACCTATAAGTACCTTCAGGACGTGTTTAAGCGTCTTGACAAGGTAACCGGTTATTCCGCACTCGGCGGCAGGTGTGAAAACGAATTTCCGCCCGGAGGCAGCCGTGAACGCTACGACGACTATATGCGTTTGGAAAAGGTGAGGAAAAATCCGGTTTACGGTACGGAAACCGGAAAAGTCACAATTACGGTTAAAGACACGGACGGAAATCCGATTGTTGCGGAGTTGCGCTTAATCCCCGAGTCAGAATCATCCCAAAAAGGCGTTTCGACGGGATACACAAACACACCCGTCACCGGCATAGAGGAAATTTGCGATAAAATTTACGGTTCGCATTTCGATTTTGAATCATTTCCCAATGCTTCCGATTACACATGGTATGACTACTTCAGACGCACAACAAACGAAAACGGAACATTTAACGAAAATATCCCCATAGGCACATACACGTTGATCGTGAGCCATGGTTCCGAGTGGGAAATCGTAACGTCACGCATCACGGTTCCCGGCGAAAAAGAAATCACGTTAAAAAGAATAGTCGACTTGGCACGGGAAAATTGGTACGCGGGCGACCTTCACCATCATTCGGTGTTTTCGAGCCCCCTCTATCCGCCCGAAGGAACGGACTATGTGTATGACACGCCCGAAAAAATCAAAAATTCGATGTGCGCGAGAGGACTTTCCTACGGCGCACTTTCGGATCACCATAACACCTACAACCACGGCACCTGGAGCAGGTTTAAAACGTCGGACTTTACGCCCATATTGTCAAAGGAAATTTCAACGTCAAACGGACATGTTTTGCAATTAAACACGGACCCGGACGTGATTTATAAGATCCCTGCCGAAAAGGACAGAACGCCTGCGGTAATGCGCGCCGAATACCGCCGAATCACCGACGAAATCAAGTCATACGGCGGACATCCGCAAATAAACCACCCCTGCGACATGCAAAAATCGATATCTTATCCGCCCGAATTTGTGGACATGATAGATATTTTTTATACAATGGAAATCTGGAACGGCTCTCATCCGCTCTATCCGCATTGCACAAACGGAAACGCCATGGAAATGTGGATGAACATATTAAAGTCGGGCACGTTTATTGCGGCGACCACTGGCTCCGACACGCATGAAATCACTTGTGAATTCTGGTTTGATGCGGTTGCTTATGTGTTCGGAATGTATAGGGCGGTTAAGGCGGCACTTAAGAATACGCTTGAAGGTCACAATAAAGACGGCGTGATTTTGGAGGGTGACGACTTAGAAGACGCAAAATATTTTGACGATTTATTAACCGCAACGCTTCCGACCGTAAAACGCTGGGCACTTCGTAATCTTTCGAGCGGATGCGTGCGCACCTATGTGCATTGTGCGGAAGAAATGACACCTAAGAATATTCTTGCAAATTTACGACAAGGGCACAGCTTCCTCACAAACGGACCTATTTTGATAGCGAAGATTGCGGATAAAAATTCGGACGAAAACTTGGTTGAAAACAAGAATTTACCCGAAAATGCCGATTCGATTCCGGGTAACGATTCGGCTTCCGAAAACGCGCCGGCGAAAGTCGCTTCCCTTAAAATTATTTCAAATCGCCCCTTGAGCCGCCTGATTGCGTATTCAGATACGGGTGCGCCCGAAGAATTTGAGCTTGCCGCGCCCGTGAGCATAAACGGCGGATATGACTATTCGTGTGAAATAAATTTAAATACGGAAGGGAAACGTTGGTTTGTGTTCCGTGTTTTCGGAGACGACGTCACAACGGAAGCAATCACAAATCCGATTAAAACGGAAGGCTAATCATGTATAATTTCACCAAAAACATACGAAATGTTACACCCTACATCCCGGGCGAACAGCCGGAAGACAAAGAAAAGATTAAATTAAACACAAACGAAAATCCCTACCCGGCGCCGAAAAGCGTGACGGATGCGCTTAAAGGGATTGATGCGGACACTCTAAAGCGTTATCCGTCGCCCTCTGCCGGTGCGCTTGTAAATGCGCTCGCAAAAGAGTATAATGTTTACCCCGAAAATGTGTTTGTGGGCGTGGGCTCCGACGATGTGCTCGGAATGTCGTTTTTGACATTCTTTAACGGAACGCACCCTGTGCTTTTTCCCGATATCACATATTCGTTTTATCCCGTGTGGGCGGAATTATTTAAGATTCCCTATGAAAAAAAGGCTCTTGACGCAAATTTCCGCATAAAGAAAACGGACTATATGTGTGAAAACGGCGGAATAGTGATTCCGAATCCCAATGCACCGACGGGAATTGCGGAAAATCAAAAATTTTTTAAAGAAATTTTGGACAAAAACTTTGACTCGGTTGTTATAATAGATGAAGCCTATGTTGATTTTGGGGCGGAGTCGTGTGTACCGCTCACAAAAGAATACGAAAACCTCCTTGTTGTCGGCACATTTTCAAAGTCGCGTTCGATGGCGGGTGTGAGAATCGGATTTGCGATAGGAAGTAAAACGCTTATCGACGCGCTTAACGCCGTTAAAAATTCGTATAATTCTTACACACTCTCGACTGTGCAAATAGCGGCGGGCGTTGCGGCGCTTAACGAAAGCGCTTATTTTAAAGAAAATATAGCAAAAATTATAAACACACGCGAAAATACGGTGAAAAGGCTTTCTGCTCTCGGATTTACCTGCCTTCCGTCGTCGGCAAATTTTGTTTTTGCGACACACGGAAAAATAAGCGCGAAAGTTATATTTGAAGCCCTCAGAAAAAAGCACATTTACGTTCGCTATTTTGATGCGCCGAGAATCGATAATTACTTAAGAATCACAATCGGTACGGACGCGGAAACAGAAGCACTTTTTAACGCGTTGGAGAAAATTGTGTAAAGGAAGGATTTTATGATTCCTGCAACGGGAAACGTTCAAAAGAATATGGACAAGTTTCTTATGACGCTTGACCCTGCGCACCCTCCCGTACTCTTGCTTCACTCATGTTGTGCGCCGTGCTCGTCTTATGTGCTTGAGTATCTGTCCGATTATTTTTTGATTAAGGATTTTTTCTATAATCCGAATATTACGGATAGGCGCGAATTTGACACGCGAGCCGCGGAGCTTAAACGATTGATAAAAGAACAGCCCCACAAAAATCCGGTGACTTACATAGAGGGCGAATATGACAAAGAAGAATTTTTAAAGCTCTCAAAAGGCCTTGAAAACGTGCCTGAAGGCGGAGAGCGGTGCATGAAATGCTTTTATATGCGCTTAAAGCGTGCGGCGATTGAAGCGAAAAATCAAAATGCGGACTTTGTTGCGACAACGCTTACGATTTCGCCGCTTAAAAATGCTGAACTTATAAACAAAATCGGATATGAAGTGTGTGCGGAAGCGGGCGTTCCTTATCTTCCGTCCGATTTTAAAAAGAAGAACGGTTATCTTCGTTCGACAGAACTTTCAAAGGAGTATAATTTATACAGACAGAACTATTGCGGATGTGTTTTTTCAAAGAGAGATTCAAAAAAGGAGAGCATAAATGCTGGAACTTGTACCGGTTCATGACAGACTTATAAGGGAATTGCAGGAAGAAAGGGAACACGAGATTTTGAGCGTGAATGCGGCTTTTTCGGACAGTACGCGTGGGCGCGCAATCCCCGAAAAGGAATGCGACATGCGCCCGTGTTATCAGCGTGACCGCGACCGAATCCTTTATTCAAAGGCGTTTCGCCGCCTAAACGGAAAAACGCAGGTTTTCCTTGCACCGCAGGGAGATCACTACCGCACAAGGCTCACACATACTTTGGAGGTTGCGCAAACCGCCCGCGCGATTTCAAAGGCGCTCCGCTTAAACGACGATCTCACGGAAGCGATCGCACTCGGTCACGACCTTGGGCATACGCCGTTCGGACATGCGGGTGAGCGTGCACTCAACAAAGTAATGAACGAAAACTACGGACTCTCATTTAAGCATTTTGAGCAAAGCATCCGTGTGGTGGATTTGATCGAAAAGCACGGAAAAGGCTTAAATCTTACTTGGGAAGTGCGTAACGGAATCTTAAACCACCAAATGGATACGATTCCGGAAACTCTTGAAGGGCGTGCCGTCAGGCTTTCCGATAAGATGGCATACATAAATCATGATATAGAGGACGCAATCCGCGGAAACATCATCAAAGAAACGGATATACCCACACGTTTTACGGATGTTTTGGGGCTCACGCTTACCTCACGTTTAAACACGGAAATTCATGATATAATAAAAACAAGTATCGACCTTGCCGACGTAAAAATGTCCGCGGGAATGAACGAAGTGCTGCTTGATTTAAAGGCATGGATGTTCGAACACGTTTACACAAACCCCGTCGCAAAGGGGCAGGAACACAAGGCTGAAGAACTTGTAATCGAACTTTTTAACTATTATCTCGAGCATACCGAGCTTTTGCCCGACGACTACCGAATCATGATTACCGAAAAGGACGAGCCGAAGCACCTTGTTGTATGCGACTATGTTGCCGGTATGACGGACAGATATGCGGTGACAAAATACAGGGATATAAAAATACCGTTTAGTTGGGACGTGTATTAAAAGAGTATGCATAAAGCAAACACTGCTGTATGCTTGCATACAGCAATCCGTCTTTTAATAAGATGCCCATACATGAGCATGAAGAACGGAGCAATCATCTAAAATGCGCTATTCCGAAGACACGGTGCAGGCCGTGATTTCACAAAATGATATCGTTGACGTTGTGGGAATGTATGTTCACCTCACCAAAAAAGGGGCAAATTATTTCGGCCTTTGCCCTTTTCATGGGGAAAAAACCGCGTCGTTTTCGGTGTCTCCGAGAAAACAGATGTATTATTGCTTCGGATGCCACAAGGGTGGCGGAGCCGCAACGTTCCTTATGGATTACGAAAACATTTCGTTTCCCGAAGCGATAGAGCGTCTCGCGGAGAGAGTGGGCTATAAGCTCCCCGAGAGTACATATTCGCAGGAAGACGAAAAGGAACAGTCCTTAAAAAAGGATTTGTACCAAATAAACCGCGATGCCGCAAATTATTTTTACATGGCACGTAAAAGCCCGCGCGGCGAAATCGCGGAGAACTATTTTAAAAAGCGCGGACTTACGGACGAGACGATAAAGCACTTTGCGCTCGGATATTCCTATGCGCATCGCGCGGATCTGTACGAATATTTAAAAGGAAAGGGCTATTCCGACGAAACTCTCAGGGAATCGGGACTCATTTCGTTTTCCGAAAAAGGCGTGACGGACAAATTTTTTAACCGTGCGATGTTTCCGATTGTGGATGAGCGCGACCGTGTGATAGGCTTCGGCGGGCGTGTCATGGGAGACGGCGAACCCAAATACCTAAATTCGCCCGAAACCAAGATTTTCAACAAAGGCAGTAACCTCTACGCGCTTAACTTCGCAAAAAAATCCAGGAAAGATTATTTGATTCTTTGCGAAGGCTATATGGACGTAATCTCGCTTCACCAGGCGGGATTCACATGTGCCGTTGCCTCTCTCGGAACGGCGCTTACAGACAAGAACGCACTCAAAATTTCACGTTATGTGAAAAAAGTTTATTTGACCTATGACTCGGACGCGGCGGGAATAAATGCGTCGCTTCGCGCGATTCCGCTTCTTACGTCGCACGACGTGTCCGTAAAGGTGATAAGCACAAAGCCCTACAAGGACCCTGATGAATTTATAAAAGCACTTGGGGCACAAGAATTCGAAAAACGTATCGAAAACGCCGAAAGCAGCTTTTTCTTTGAAATCGGCGTTACGGAATCAAAGTATAATTTAAATGACCCGGAAGAAAAAACGCGCTTTTTGGAAAGCGTTGTGAAGATTCTTTTAAAATTCGAAAACGGACTTACCCGTGATACATATAAGGAAGCTTTCACGCGCCGCTATAACATTGACCCCAAAAAATTCGATTCGCTGCTTATAGAAATTGCGGGGAAAACGGGTAAAAATACGGATAATTCGGATTGGCGGGATTTGGGCAATTATTCCGAAAATCCGTTTATGAACGAAGAAAACGTAAAATCCGGAAATGCGGGATATGGGGCATATAATTCGGAGAATGAAGGAAGTTTCGGAAACAAAAAGGAAAAATCGCAAAATCCCGCGGACGCGGGACTCCTTAAAGCGGAACGCCTGCTTCTCACCTATATTTCGGATTATCCGGAAATATTTAAAAAAGTTTCAAGTGTGTTAAGCCCCAATGACTTTTATTCCGACATATATGTAAAGGTGGCGGAATATGTATATTCGGAACTTAAGGCGAGTGCCCATGTAAATGCGGCTAACATACTTAATCTTTTTTACGAAAAAGAAGAACAGGAAACGGTTGCGGAAATTTTTCAAACGGAAATCCCCGGGGAACTTACGACCCTTGACGCCGAAAAGGCGGTAGAAGACATTGTCCGTCAAATAAAAATCGCATCCGTAAAACGAGAAACGGCAGAATGTGTAAAAAACGGCAACGGTGCCCGCATGACGGAGCTGATCCGAGAAGAGGCCGCTCTTAAAAACCGCTCTAAAAAGTTGTTTTGATGAGTGCTTTTTTGTAAAATAGCACCGGAAAAAGAGAGTAACTTTAGTAACTTATTGTATAACGAAGATTAAACATTGAATGCTTGAAAGGAGCAATTATGACGAATATTGACGAAACAGACGATTTAATGGAAACAGATGAGGGCAATGCCCAACTTAAGTCAAAGATCGATTCTCTCATTGCGCTCGGGCAGAAGAAGAAAAACACGCTCGAAATCAATGAGATAAATGATATGTTGAAGGACGTCGACCTTGACGAAAAGAAAACCGAAAAGGTTTATGACGAGCTTGATAAGGCGGGGATAGATGTCCTCAGGATTTCCGACAACATTGTGGGAGAAGAGGACGACGACCTTCTTGAAACCACCGATATCGATTCCGAAATCAGCGGACTTGACGAAATAGAAGAACTTTCAAAAATCGACTTGTCGATTCCCGAAGGCGTTTCGCTTGAAGATCCCGTGCGCCTTTATTTAAAGGAAATAGGTAAGGTTCCGCTTCTTACGGCGGACGAGGAGCTTGTGCTCGCAAAGCGCATGGAGCAGGGTGACACCGATGCAAAGAACCGCCTTGCGGAGGCGAATCTCCGTCTTGTCGTTTCAATCGCAAAGCGTTATGTGGGACGCGGCATGCAATTCCTTGACCTTATCCAGGAAGGAAATTTAGGACTCATAAAAGCCGTCGAAAAATTTGATTACCGCAAAGGTTACAAGTTTTCGACCTACGCAACATGGTGGATTCGTCAGGCAATCACGCGTGCGATAGCCGATCAGGCGCGTACGATTCGTATTCCCGTCCACATGGTTGAAACAATCAACAAGCTTATCCGCGTGCAGCGTCAGCTCCTCCAGGAACTCGGACGTGAGCCGAGCCCCGAAGAAATCGCTAAGGAAATGGGAATCCCCGTTGAACGTGTGCGTGAAATACAAAAAATTTCGCAGGAGCCCGTATCTCTCGAAACACCTATCGGTGAAGAGGAAGATTCGCACCTCGGCGATTTCATAGAGGACGACCACATGCCCACACCTCAGGAGGCAGCGGCATTCACACTCCTCAAAGAGCAGATCAACGAGGTTCTCGCAACACTCACCGACCGTGAGCAAAAGGTGCTTCGCCTTCGTTTCGGACTTGACGACGGACGCCAGCGCACGCTTGAAGAGGTGGGCAAGGAATTTAACGTTACGCGTGAGCGTATCCGCCAGATAGAGGCAAAGGCGCTCCGCAAGCTCCGTCACCCCACAAGAGCGAAAAAGCTTCGCGATTATCTTGATTGATAAAGGAATTATATAAATGGACAACAGACTCTCGATGCTCGCATCCCTTGTTTCATGCCGCACGCTTTCGGATATAGGCTGCGATCACGCGCTTATCGACATCGCACTTATCGAAAGCAACGTCTGCGACAGGATAATTGCGTCCGATTTGCGTATCGGACCGCTTAAGGCGGCGAATAAAAATATCACGGAGCACAACCTAAACAACAAAATAGAAACAAGGCTTTCGAACGGTCTCGATAAATATGTGCCGGGCGAAACCGAAAGCATCCTGATTTCGGGAATGGGCGGACGCCTTATAACGAGTATTTTAAAAAACGGCTTCAAAGTTGCCGCATCCGCAAAAGAGCTTATTTTGTCACCGCAATCCGAAATCAAGGATTTTGAATCGTGGCTTTTGTCGCACGGCTTTGAAATATCAAAAAAAGAGATATGTAAGGAATCAAACAAGTTTTATTTCGGGTATCTTGTGCATTATGTTGGGGGAAAAGTTAACGCCGCCGATGCGGATAACACCGATACTTTAGTTGACACGCATAACGCGGATAAGTCATGTGATTCCGGATTGTCCGGTGCCTTAGCGTCACTTGATTTCCACTATATGCTCCCTGCCGTTCCCACAGATATCTACCTCGAATTTTTGAAAAAAGAAGAAGAAAGATACCGGTATGTGCGTGAGATATACTTGGAAAAATATGAAAAGGTGAAGGCCGAGTACCCCGGCAAAAATTTTGATTCGGATGACCCGGGCTTCCTTCCGGAAGATGTTTTGCAAAAAAAGATAGAGGAAATACAATATGAAATTAACCGTTTTAAATAAGGAATATGATTATCCTGTAGGCGTCTCACTTTCTGACATTGCGGCAGGCTTTGCGGGAAAATATGATTACCCCATAATACTCGCGTCCGTAAACGGCGTCATAAAGGAACTTTTTAAGAAACCGCACGACGGAGACAAAATAGAATTTCTTGATACCGAAACGGACATCGGAAACAAAACCTACGCCCGCGGACTTGTGCTTGTGCTTCTTAAGGCAATCAACAATATCACGGGGCTCGGCGGCAAAAACGTGAGAATCATGCACAAGGTGGGTACGGGGCTCTACACGGAGCTTATCGATTACGAAGTTACAACGGAAACCGTCATGAAAATTAAGTCTGAAATGACTGAACTCGTAAAGCGCGACATTCCGATAATGAAGCATTCCGTAAACACGGCAGACGCGCGCAAAATTTTCCTGTCCCACAATATGCCCGACAAGGAGCGCCTTTTCAAATACCGCCGTGTGTCAAAGGTGAATGTTTTTTCGCTTGAGGATTACGAAGATTATTTTTACGGTTATATGCCGATTTCAACGGGAATTTTGAAGCACTTTGACATTATTCCTTACGAAAAAGGACTCATGCTTATTGCGCCGGAGCGTCACGCGCCGAATGTGGTCCCCGCTTTTCACAACCGTATGAAGCTCTTTAACGCACTTAAGGAAAGCGACGATTGGGGCAGAATCATGGGCATCACGACCGTGGGTCAGATGAACGACGCCATATGCGAAGGGCGGATAAACGACATAATCCTTGTCCAGGAAGCATTCATGGAAAAGAAGATTGCGGACATTGCGGCGGAAATCAAGTCGCGCCCGGGTGTGAAATTCGTAATGATTGCGGGCCCTTCGTCGTCGGGTAAAACAACGTTTTCCCACAGGCTTTCGGTGGAGCTTAAGACACTCGGCTTTAATCCTCATCCGATCGGAGTGGACGATTACTTTAAAAACCGCGAAGACACGCCTAAGGACGCGGACGGTAATTACAACTTCGAGTGCCTTGAAGCGATCGACGTAGAAGGCTTCAACCGCGATATGACGGATTTACTTGCAGGTAAAACGGTAGAAATTCCGTCGTTTAACTTTAAGACGGGACACCGTGAATACAAGGGAAACTTTAAAACTCTCGAAAAGGGCGATATTCTTGTAATAGAAGGAATACATGGGTTAAATGACGAGCTTTCGCATTCGCTCCCTAAGGAAAGCAAATTCAAGATTTATATTTCCGCGCTCACGCAGCTTAATATCGACGAGCACAACCGCATTCCGACAACGGATGCGCGGCTCATAAGAAGAATCGTGCGTGACGCACGCACACGCGGAGCGTCAGCTGAAAAAACGATTTCCATGTGGCCGTCGGTGAGAAAGGGCGAAGAAGAAAACATTTTCCCGTTCCAGGAAGGCGCGGATGTGTTCTTTAATTCGGCGCTCATTTATGAGCTCCCGGAGCTTAAGCTCTATGCGGAACCGGTACTTTTCAGCGTTCCCGAAGACAGCCCCGAGTACCTTGAAGCAAAGAGACTTTTAAAGTTCCTTGACTTCTTCCTCTCGGCGCCCGGCGACACGGTACCGCGTAATTCGGTGCTTCGCGAGTTTATCGGCGGAAGCTGCTTCCCGGTATAACAGCGGAGGCAATCAACAAAATAATATTTCGAGCGGCACGGGCGGTCGCGGGAGCAATCCTGAGGAAAGTCCGGGCTTCACAGGGCAGGATGCCGGCTAACGGCCGGTCAGGGTGACCTGAAGGAAAGTGCAACAGAAAAGAAACAGCCGGGATTCCCGGTGATGCTGAAACGGCGGTGTAAGAGACCACCACCCATGTGGTAACACGTGGGGCTAATGTAAACCCCATCCGAAGCAAGACCAAACATGTAAGCGATACGGTTGCCCGCCGTGCTTACGGGTAGGTCGCGTGATACAGGGGAAACCTTGTATCGGAGCTGTGCGGTAACGCCCAGTCAAGAAAGATGACAGCCTAAAACATAACCCGGCTTACGGTGCCGCTCGAGTTGTTAAAATATATTGAATACATATGGAAAAAGGTGTTTTTGAAATAAAAAATAAAATAGGAAATTCCGTTTTCCGTGCATCGGTGACCTATAAAGGGCGCCACATAAGTCTCGGTTCTTTTGAAAGTGAAGAAGCGGCGGCAAGTGCCTACGCATTCGCAAAAGAAATTTTGTATGGCGACACAAAGCTTCTTTCCTGTATAGATATGTATAAAAATAACGGTTCACTTTCGCTTTCGTTTCAAAAAGTCGTCACCCTCTTAAATTTCCGTGACCGTGGTGTTTATATCAAAAATCCGATTTATCTCGAAAAATCTTATTTTCTCTATTTTTATTCGGTCGATACGGTATTCACTTTTGACACGGACGACCTTTTTTATTATTCGAAGCATGCGGTTCAAATGCGCGGCGGTCACATATTTACGGAGCAATACGGAAGCCAGATTAATATTATGTCACGCTACGGAATAAAGCCTTTTCAGACGGAAGGACGTGACTACGTCTTTGCAAACGGCGACCCTTACGACATGCGTTACTCAAATATCAAAATCATCAATAATTACAGAGGGGTTATAAGCTCCACAAAAAACGGAATCACAACCTATGTCACCAAAATCCACGTGAAAAGCGACATCGTTGTGGGACGCTATAAGGACGAAACGGAAGCGGCAATAGCCTACAACAAGGCTGCGATGATTTTAAACGAAAGAGGAGTCAAAATTAATTTTGTGACAAATTATATTGACACACTTTCGGACATAGAATATATTTCTTTACTTAACCGCGTGAGAGTGGCGGATACGATTAGAAATTATGAAATTAAGAAATCACGGGATTAAAAAACAATAAAATTAAGAAACCGTGGGTTAAAAAAAATATGAGAATAAAATGAGAATAAGATAAGAAAGGAAAATAAATCATGAAATATTTATCCACAAGAAATTCGGAACTTCGCATCACGGCGTCAGAAGCAATTTTAAAGGGAATTTCCGATGACGGCGGGCTTTTTGTGCCGGAAACGATTCCTCATTTTAATGTAAGCACAAAAGAGCTCACAAAGATGTCTTACCGTGAAATCGCGTATGAAGTCATGAAACTGTTCTTCACGGACTTTACGGAAAGCGAACTTAAAAATTGCATCGATTCGGCGTACGACGAAAAATTCGACATCCCGGAAATCTGTGCGGTGCACCCCGCCGCAAACGCGTATTTTCTCGAGCTTTTCCACGGAAAAACGATAGCCTTTAAGGATATGGCGCTCTCGATTCTCCCGCATTTACTCACAACCGCGGCGCGTAAAAACGGCGTAAAGGAAGAAGTTGTGATTCTTACGGCTACGTCCGGCGATACGGGTAAGGCGGCGCTTTCGGGATTTTCGGATGTGCCGGGCACAAGGATAATCGTTTACTATCCGAAGGCAGGCGTCTCCCGTATCCAGGAGCTCCAAATGGTTACGGAAAAGGGCAAAAATACATGTGTAATCGCGATCAACGGTAACTTTGACGATGCCCAAACGCGTGTAAAGCAAATGTTTGCGGATAAAACTTTTACGGACGAATTAAAGGAAAACGGTTTTGTGCTTTCAAGCGCAAACTCAATCAACATCGGACGACTTGTGCCGCAAATCGTTTATTATGTCTGGGGATATTCGAGGATGATCATGTCGGGCGCAATCAAAGAAAACGAGCCAATAAACATCACCGTTCCCACGGGAAATTTTGGGAATATCCTTGCCGCGTGGTATGCAAAAAAAATGGGACTGCCGGTTAACCGCCTTATTTGCGCCTCAAACCGCAACAAAGTACTTTTTGACTTTTTTGAAACGGGCACATACGACAAAAACCGTGATTTTTATCTTACCACATCCCCCTCGATGGACATTCTTGTTTCGTCTAACTTGGAGCGGCTCCTTTTTTACGCGTGCGGTGAGGATTCGGAAGAATTAAAGAGCCTTATGGGTGACCTTAAAAATAAAGGCAAATACACGGTGTCTGACAGTGTACGCTTTAATCTCTCCGATTTTTCGGAAGGTTACGCGGACGACGAAAAGGTATCACACACAATTAAGGAGATATTTGATAAATACAACTATGTGATCGACACACATACCGCCGTTGCTGCAAGCGTTTATGCGGACTATGCGACAAAAACAAGTGACACGACAAAGACACTCATCGCGTCAACCGCAAGCCCCTACAAATTTCCGCGCGCGGTATTAAAGAGCATAACGGGTGACGCGCATGAAAGCGCGGACGACCTTAAGCTCACGGAGATTTTAAACGAAATTTCGGGAGTACCGGTTCCGGGAGCCGTAAAAGACCTGAAAACCGCCCAAATTTGCCATAATACGGTATGCGATCCGTGCGACATGGAAAAATCCGCGAAAAACTTTTTGAAAATCGACCAAAAACCTTGATTTTTCGCTTTTTGTCATACCCGTGACACAAAAATGACACATTTTGTCGATAAACTATTCACAGGTCTGTTTTTGAGGATTTCATGCGGGGTTACGACACGTGTCACATCCATACACGATCCCGCGGATATCACTTAAACCGACACAAGACATTCTGTTTAAACAGGATATTGCAAGCTCCGGCCTTTTTTGCCGCGTGTCCCGAGAATAAAACTTGAGACTTTCGGGCTTAAAGGTAATTGCATGTTCCGATTTGAACGGAGGGCAGATTAAACCAGAGTTGCGTGGATGTGCGTTGCACTTCATACGCATATCCGTAAGACGGATCTTAATCTGTCGGATCATTTATTCTTTAAGGAGGAAGAAATAATGAAGAGTTTCTTTAAGAAGCTTTCCTTAGTGCTTGCGGCAGCAATGATCATCACCATGATCCCCGCTACAGGCGTTAAGGCAGCCAATCTTGTTACAATCGGCGTTGACAAGACAACAGCCGGACAAGAGATCACTCTCGACAAGATCGGCGACACAACCGCAAAGTTAAACTTCTACGGCGCTACAGGTTATGCGGCTGCAAAAGACGCAAAGACCAAGGTTTGGAAGTCCAGCAACGAAAAGGTTGCAACGGTTGACAACGGTGTAGTTACCGCAGTCGGCTACGGCTCCGCAAACATTTCTTTGAGCGTTACGGTTTCCGCATCGGGTCTTACATATGCAGGTACCGTTAAGGTTACCGTTAAGGCTCCCGCAGTGGTTACCGCTACACCCGAAGTATCCGCAACATGGGCTAAGCAGACGGCTTGGAACGCTGTTACGATTACATTTGCGAGCGAAGCAGCAGCTAAGGCAGCAAAGGTTACCGTAAACCGCGTTAAGCTCACAACAACAGGCAAGGAATATCTCCTTGACGTTAAGCCTACCATGGGCGTATCCGGTAACACCGTAACTGTTGCGGGTCTTACCGAAGGCGTTACGTATCGTTTCCAGGTAAGCTCACTCGGTTCCGCAGACATCACAATGCATACAGGCGATCCCGCAGTGATCTGGCTTAGCTATGGCGATGCAACAATCGGATCGGATAAGGATATCACAGGTGTAGGCAACAAGAGTGCAGCGGTTACACCTGAAGTAAAGGTTTACGATGAGAACGGCGTATCTTTGAACTACGATTCCAAGAAGCTCAAGTTCTCAACGGACAAGACACAGAACAAGTCTGTTACATTCTCCACAACAGGTGGTAAGATCAAGTACAATTCCGCCGATTCAAAGTGCTATGTTAAGGTAGTTTACGAATTTACAAATAGCGCAGGCGTTAAGGAATCAATCGAGGATTCGGGTGTTTTCTCTCCTATCGCTTATGTAGCTCCTTCACTCGGCGGCTTCGTTGAGCAGATCGT
>CAZZFV010000015.1:0-42235 GCA_964653855.1 uncultured Lachnospiraceae bacterium | reverse complement strand
TGAAATACATACAAAGAAGCCTACGGATGCGGAAATCACCGAAATCCTCAGGAAAATGGGGAAAACCCGCCCCGAAGACGAGCTTAATTGCGGTTCGTGCGGATACAACACATGCCGTGAAAAGGCTGTCGCAATATTTAACGGAAAAGCCGAAATTTCGATGTGCCTGCCCTACCTTAAGGACAAAGCGGAAAGTTTTTCGGATTGCATAGTAAACAATACGCCTAACGGACTTATCGTCGTAAACGACGCTCTCGAAGTCCAGCAAATAAATACGGCGGCTCTCAAAATTTTGAATATCCGCCGGATGTCGGACGTACTCGGCGACCAGATTGTGAGGATTCTCGATCCCGCACCTTTTGTGAAAGTGCTTGAAACAAAACGCGGAATAAAGGATGCACGCACCTATCTTGCGGAATACGAAAAATACGTCGAACAAACGATTGTTTACGACGAAACCTATCACATGCTGATTTGCATCATGCGTGACGTAACCGACGAAGAAAACGAACGCGAAAAGAAAGAAGACATAAGCCGCCAGACGGTCGAAATCGCCGACAAGGTGGTCGATAAGCAAATGCGCATAGTTCAGGAAATTGCGTCGTTACTCGGTGAAACCGCCGCCGAAACAAAGATAGCGCTCACAAAGCTTAAGGAGAGCATAACCAATGAATGATCTGTGTGCCGACATCGGTTACAAAAGCATAAATCATTATGGGGAACAGCTTTGCGGCGACCATGTGGACGTGGTGAACGAAGACGAAAATTCGACGGTCATCGTCCTTGCGGACGGGCTCGGAAGCGGCGTAAAGGCAAGCATTCTCTCCACTCTCACGTCAAAAATCATTTCGACCATGATGGCGGAAGGGCTCACGCTCTCCGACTGCGTGGAAACGATTGCGCAGACACTTCCCATATGCTCGGTGAGAGGGGTTGCATATTCCACATTTACAATTATGCACATAGTTGACAATCGTGAAATGGAATTGATACAATACGACAACCCGCTCACAATCCTTGTGAGAAACGGACAAAATTACAATTACCCCAAAACCGAGGTTAATATCGGCGGAAAAAAGATATTCAGGTCAACAATCAAACTTGAGCCGGACGACGTTTTTATCGCGATGAGCGACGGCTGCCCTCACGCAGGGATCGGACTTGCATACAATTTTGGCTGGAAACGGGACGAAATAATAACATTCATGGAGTCGGAATGCATTTGCGGATATGCCGCAAAAACGCTTGCGACACACCTTATCGACGAAGTAAATTCGCTCTACGGAAATCACCCCGGCGACGACGCAACGGCATGTGTTGTGAAAATCCGCCGTCGTGTGCCAATGAATCTTTTGTTTGGACCGCCGCGCGACCGTGACGACTGTAACCGCATGATGAGCCTTTTCTTTTCGAAAGAAGGAAAACACATCGTTTGCGGAGGCACAACAAGCCAGGTTGCGGCAAAGTACCTTGGGAAGCCCGTCAAGGCAAGCCTTAATTTTGTAAGAAGCGACGTTCCGCCGACCGCGGAAATAGAAGGCGTTGACCTGGTTACCGAAGGCGTAATCACGATAAACAAGGTTGTGGAATATGCTCACGACGCACTTTCCGACAACAAATTGTATGAAAAATGGGGATACAGCATGGACGGCGCTTCGCTTATTTGCCGAATGCTGTTTGAGGAGGCAACGGACATAAACTTTTTTGTGGGGCGAGCAATAAATCCCGCTCACCAAAATCCCGATCTTCCGATAAATTTTAACATTAAGATGAATCTGGTTGAGGATTTGTCGGAATGCTTAAAGAAAATGGGTAAACGTATAAAGGTAAGTTATTTTTAGAGGTAGGAAACATGAGAAAATTTGACACAAAAGTACAGCATCTTAAGTACAAAGTGCTGCGTGAAGTGGCACGTGAAGCATGGGCGGACCACCTGCCCGCAACAGCAATCGATATTCCGAAGATTATCGTTCCCGGAAAAACTCCCACAATGCGCTGCTGCGTATACAAGGAGCGCGCAATTCTCGGAGAGCGTGTAAAGCTTGCGATGGGCGGCGACCCGAACGACAAAGACGTAATACAGGTAATAGACATTGCCTGCGACGAATGCCCCATCGGCGGATACGAAGTCACAAATGCCTGCAGAGGATGTCTTGCGCACCGCTGCGAAGACGTATGCAAATTCGGAGCCCTTTCTTTTGACGAAAACCACGTCGCTCACATCGACAAGACAAAATGCCGTGAGTGCGGAGCATGCTCACGAGTTTGCCCCTACACGGCAATAGTTCACCGCGCACGTCCGTGCATTACGGCATGCAAGGTGAAGGCAATTTCGATGGGTGAAGACAGACAGGCGCTCATCGACCACGACAAGTGCATTTCGTGCGGCGCATGCGTTTATCAATGTCCTTTCGGCGCAATCACCGACAAATCATATATTTTGGACGTCATCAACATAATCAAAAAGAGCGAAAACAACAAGAAATACAAGGTTTTTGCGATTGTTGCGCCGTCGGTTTCGAGCCAGTTTACATACGCAAAACTCGGTCAGGTGATTTCGGGGCTCAAAGCTCTCGGATTCCACACGGTCGTTGAGGCGGCTCTCGGCGCAGACATGGTTGCGGCTGAGGAATCCAAGGAGCTTGCCGAAAAGGGATTTTTGACAAGCTCGTGCTGTCCCGCGTTTGTTGATTACCTTGAGAAAAATTTCCCGGACCTTAAGCAATACGTTTCGCACAATCCTTCTCCCATGGCGGCAATCGCAAGATACATAAAGGAACATGAGGGTGATTGCAAAACCGTATTTATCGGCCCTTGCACCGCCAAAAAGAAGGAAATCCAAAAAGAGGAAGTCGCAAAATATGTGGACTCTGTCATGACTTTTGAAGAACTTCAGGCTCTTTTTGACAGCCGCGACATAGACATAACCACGCTTCCCGAAGACGTGCTCGACAACGCGTCATACTTCGGCAGGATTTTTGCGAGAAGCGGCGGACTTTCGGATGCCGTAAAGGAAGCTCTCACGGAGCAGAATATCGATTTTGAGGTAAAGCCTTACGCCTGCGACGGCATAGAGCAATGCAAGGTCGCACTTCTTTCAAAGTCAAAGGACAAGCTTGACGCAAACTTTATCGAAGGAATGGCTTGCGTCGGCGGATGCATAGGCGGCGCCGGATGCCTCACACACGGAGAAAAGAATAAATCGGAAGTGGATAAGTACGGCAAGGAAGCTCTCGAAAAAACAATAATGCATGCGGTATCGATGCTTAAATAAAAGTGAGCCCCACAGTGTAAAAGCTGCGGGGCTTTTTTGTTTTTATAAACTCACGCTAAAATAAGGCTAAAATAACGTGTTTTTCGATACGCGCGGGCCTACGTAGTGCTATAATTCGGTCAGTTTTGATATATGTTAAAATTTTTTCAAAGGAGTCTCCGTATGAAAAAGAAAAATGTTCACTTGACATTCAGACAAATGTACTTATCGGCAGCACTTATCGCGATGATTATCCTTGGCACTTTTATCGGAATCGTAGCCGTTGCCTTACTTAACAGCAACATGAAAGAAGAAGCGCTCGACCAGTTAAAAATCGCCGCGTATCAGGTAAAAGAATTTTTTGCTTACGATATAAAGTCAAACGGCGATGTAAGCTACAATGAATATTCGGATCACAAATATATAACGGCGCTTTCAGACGAACAGGTTGAACTTGCCGTTTTTAAAGGAAACACATCGTTCCTCACTTCCGTAAAAAAGGATGACGGCTCATACAACGAAAACGTTGCGGCGGACAGCGCGATTTATAAGACGGTTTCCGGCGGCACCGACTATTCTTCCATAAGAGCAAAGGTAAACGGCGAAACATATTACGTTTATTACACACCGATTTATGACGGAAACGGTGACTTCTGGGGCATGGCATTTGCGGGAAAGCCGGCAAACACGGTAAATAAGACACTCAATTATTCCGTATTGCAATTTTTTGCAATCGAAATCGTCGTTGCGATACTTGTAACCGGTGTGCTTTTGTTTGTATCAAAGATAATCACGACAAAGTTCCACGGAGTTCAAAACGGACTTATTGCTCTTTCGGACGGTGACTTAAACGTGGAATTTGAACGCGAAGCAATAATGACCGAGCTTGAAGCACTCGGAAATGCGGGCGGAGATTTGTCGAAACGGTTAAAAGAAACCGTTCTCGAAATCAAAAATTCGTGCGAAAAGCTCACCGAGAACATCGCTCTTGTGGCACAGGGAACAAACATTAACGCAGAGAGCGTTGAACAGATAAATTCGGCAATCACCGAGGTTGCGGACACAAGCCAATATGTGGCTCAATCGGCATCGGATATGTCCGATAAGACGGCGGTGCTCGGCGAAAACATCACTCAGATTTCCGACAGCGTAAACGCGCTTCGTGCTTCCTCAAAGGAAATCACCACGGCAAACGCGGACGCAACCAAATACATGGCAATCGCAATGAATTCGAGTACCGATTCCGTAAATGCGGTTTCGGATATTTCGGGCAAGATCAACGAAACAAACGCAGCCGTAAGCCGTATTGCGGAGTGCGTCGAAATGATCGAATCCATTTCCTCGCAGACCAATCTCCTCTCGCTCAACGCTTCGATCGAAGCCGCACGTGCGGGTGAAGCCGGACGCGGATTTGCGGTTGTTGCGGGCGAAATCAGATCGCTTGCCGACTCCAGCAAAGAGTCAGCCGCAGAAATTCGCGATATCGTAAGTCATATCACACTTACAACCGCCGCAATGGTTAAGCAGTCAACCGTTGTAAGCGACATCATCGATAACCAAAAAACAACAATCCTTGACACTCAGAATCGTTTCACGATTCTTTCTAAAGCCGTTGACGAAAGCATTGCCGAAATCAACCGCATCGGTTCGATGATGGGCAAGCTCAACGAAATCAAGGATGCGATCGCAGACGGAACAAGAAGCCTCGGCGCCGTTTCCGAAGAGCTCGGCGCATCAACCGAAGAAGTTGCCGCTTCCTGCCAGAACGTTGCGGATTCGTGTAAGAACGCAAAAGAGCAGACGGAAGCAATGCAAAAGGTTAACGAGACGGTTACCGATGCACTTAATTTCTTTAAGGTGTGATAAAAGAGAACTATCCCGAAAATTTAAAATTAAGCAAAAAAACAACCGATGTAAGGTCGGTTGTTTTTTGTTATACGTTATCAAGAAAAATCAACATTTCACCCGCCTCACCAAAATATCTTCTATTGATTTTGGCCGAATTATGTATTAATATAACAAATTTTGGAAATATGCATATCAAGGCGGTGTGGTCGGAAGTGCTTCGACCGGAAATTTTCAAACCGCCACACATAAAAAAATAAGGAAAATACAAAAATGAACAGAGATCTTACAACGGGAAAACCGGAATCGGTACTTACCAAATTTTGTTTGCCGCTTTTCGGAAGCGTAATTTTTCAACAACTATACAACATAGCGGACAGCTTTGTTGCGGGAAAATTCATCGGAGACAATGCGCTCGCGGCCGTAGGAAACAGCTACGAAATTACACTTATCTTCATCGCATTTGCGTTCGGCTGCAACATGGGCTGCTCGGTGCTTGCCGCAAAACTTTTCGGAGCAAAAGAGTATTCGGAATTAAAAAGCGCCGTATACACGTCACTCATCACAAGCGCAATCGTATGCGGCATATTGATGTTATTCGGAATATTGTTTTCAAATCCGCTCCTTGTGCTTATCAAAACGCCCGAAGAAGTGTTTGCGGACTCAAAATTGTACCTCGACATTTATATCTACGGACTGCCTTTTGTTTTCCTCTACAACGTGGCAACGGGAATCTTTGCGGCTCTCGGTGATTCAAAAACGCCCTTTATATTCCTTATGTGCTCATCGCTTTCAAACATAGGCATGGACATTCTCTTTGTTACGGCATTTGACATGGGCGTTGCGGGCGTTGCATGGGCAACGTTCATATGCCAGGGAATAAGCTGTGTGCTTGCGCTCGTCGTCGTCTTTAAACGATTCAACAAAATAAAGACGGACGGATACATCAAGATATTTTCAACCAAACACCTTTCAAAGTTCATGGTTATCGCAATTCCGAGCACCTTGCAGCAAAGCTTTATTTCAGTCGGAAACATAATAATCCAAAGCATCATAAACGGCTTCGGTCCGCAGGTCATGGCGGGATATTCGGCCGCAATAAAGCTCAACAACATGGTGATAACCGCACTCACCACGCTCGGAAACGGAATTTCAAATTATATAGCGCAAAATCTGGGCGCCGGAAAAATCGACCGCATCAAGTCGGGCTTTCGTGCGGGACTGAAGCTCGTGTGGATTCTCTGTCTGCCGCTTGCCGTTCTCTACTTTTTCGGCGGGAAGGTGCTTTTGTATCTCTTCCTCGAAAATCCGACGGGCGAAGCGGCGGCCGTGGGTACGTTGTTCCTTCGCATAATTTCGCCTTTCTATTTTGTTGTTGCCGCAAAAATCGTTTCGGACGGAACGATGCGCGGTGCCGGCATGATGAAACAGTTTATGATCGCAACGTTTTCCGACCTGATACTCCGTGTAATATTATCGGAAATCCTTTCAAAAACCGCGCTTATGTCCACAGGAATATGGCTCTCGTGGCCGATAGGGTGGACAATCGGAATGACGATTTCCGTTATACTTTATAAGCAGGTGAAGTGGGAAAAATTTGAGGCGGAAACAAGTGAATTAAGTTAAAATAAAAAAACATCGCTTACGCGATGTTTTTTTTATTTTATTCCGCACTTCCGGATTCCGTATCGGTTACGTCGTCCGTGCTTTCCGTATCGCTTGCATCATCCGTGCTTTCTGTGTCTTCTTCCTCTTCCTCCACGTAAATCAGCTCGTCCGGATACATTTGGAAATTGTTCTTTAAATTTGTCTTTGTCGTAAGATAAACCGATGTCGGATTTTCGACACTCGAAAAATATGTATACGAAGTTATCGAATTATAATCTCCTATATGGATTTCGTGAGATTCGGTCTCAGTCGCCCATTTAAGCGTAAAGTAATCGGAATCGTCGCTGAGCCCGTACACGCTCATATCCGAGACATTTTCTATTTCCTCGTGATAGGGAACCGTCACAAGCGCATTTAAAGCGCTTTCCACAAGATCCGTGTCAAGTATGAGCGAAGTGTCGTTTAAGCATACCCAAGCATCTTCCTGCTTTTCATAGCTGTAAAGCGTTCCGTTATAGGTATACGAAAAGCTCACGATATCGGATATTGCGGTTGAATAAAGAGTTGTGGACGTGCTCGTGACCGTTTCCGCCTCCTCTTCGTGTGCCGCATTGTATGCCTTAATTCCGAAATAAGCACCTATGAGAAGCGCAAGAACAACGAGCATCACAATTGTATTTTTTGCCTGTTTATTCATAAGCACCTCTATTTTCTGCGGCGAACAACAAAGATTACTATGCCCGCAATAATGCTGATAAGCGGAAGGATTACCGTTACAAGAGAGCCGAGCACTATGATGCTCTTCGAATCGATCGTGAGATACTCAAGATCGTAGCTCTTTACCGGAATCGAAACGTTTAATTCCTTTTCCGCAAAGTTTGTTATTGTATTTGTGAAAAGCGTGAGGTTTGTGTCTCCGACCATCTGAAGCGCCGCATCGGTAAACGTGTAAGCGGAAGAATATACGACAAGCGTTCCGTAAACGGTATTTCCGTCATCGTCCGTGCCCGTTTCCTTCTTTGCTTCCGCACCGAGCGCAAACTGTCCGGTTATGTCACCCTCTTCCGCACCGAAGCTCATCGCACTGTAATTTGTTGTCACATACGCATCGCTCGAAGTTTTGAGGAATACGTCATAGCTTATAGTGTCGCTGTCTTCGTCGGGAACCGTTACGCCCACACAATAAGGCATAAAGATGTAATAATTCTTTGTGAGCCCGCTCGTATATGTGCTTGATACAATCTTCGGAAGCGAATAATAAGGCGAACGGTAATAATATGAAGAATTTGTTTCAACAAGAACGCCGTCTTCGAGAGTCATTCCCATATAGGAAAGGAGCGCAGCCATATTCGTAAGTTTCTCTTCGGTAAGTCCGAGCACGGCAACAATCTTTCCGCCGTTGTCTATATAATTTTCAAAGATCTCAAGCTCATCCGCGGAAATATCGTTTGTTGCACCGTTTATGAAAACGCATGCGGCATCATCGGGAATCGTGTCCGTGGTCATAAGGCTGAACGATTCATATTCGACGTTTGCCTTTGTGAGGGCATCGGTAAACGTATCCTCAAGCTCGCTTTCGCCGTGACCGGTAAGCATATAGACAACAGGCACGTCATCCGTAAGCACATAGTCGATCGCGGCCGTTATCTGGCCTTCGCCGTCGTAGCCCGTGTAGGACTTTGAATAGCTGTATGTGGTGTAATCCATGGAATATGTGTATTCATAGATATCATCATAATCAACCACTCTGTTTCTCTTGTCGCTCACAATGATAAGGCTGTTTGACGTGGGCGTTGTGCTTGTGTAGGTTGAATAAAACTTGGGGTTGACGTTCGGGTCAACGTAAGTCACCGAAATATGCTTTGATGCCGCCTCATATCTCGAAAGTGTTGCGGAAAGCGTCTGATCGCCTTCGGATTCCTTTACAAGTACATAAATATCAATGTCGTCGGTAATCGTGTCAAGATATTCCTTTGTCTGATCGGAAAGAGTGTACATTTGGTTGTATGTAAAGTCAAATTCCGTCCATGTGGAAGGCATTTCGTTTACGCAAATGTTTAAGAACACCGTGATTGCGATTGCAACTATTATTCCGAGACCACTGTAAGCGGTAAAACTCAAATTCTTAACCGAAACGCTGTAACGGCGCTTTTGCACAGCCTGCATGCTGAGGAATAAGAAAAGTGCGGTAAGCGAAATAAAATATACAACACTCGTGAGATCGAGTTTACCCGACATCATTTTCGAAAAAGGTGTGTAAAGATCGTATACGCTCAAAATCTTTGTGAGAAGATTTCCCGTTTCCGAAATAAGTCCCGTAATTCCCGTCATCATATAGCCGAGGAACAGAAAAACAAACGACAAAATAGCCGCAACAACCACGTTTTCCGTGATCGACGAAATGAAAAGTCCGATTGCGATTGCCGTCATTCCGAAAAGGAAATATCCGAGTATCGACACATACGCTTCACCGAGCGGAACCGTGCCGAATGCCGAAAGAATGAGCGGATAAACGCAAACAATCACAACCGGAATCACAAACATCGTGAGAGCCGCAAGGAATTTGCCGATTATAATCTCACTCACCTTGACGGGAGCCGTGAGAATAAGCTGGTCGGTCTTGTTGCGTCGTTCTTCCGCCATTATTCTCATGGTGAGAATCGGAACGCTCACAAGAAACAAAAATACGCATCCGGACACCGCATAAGCAAAATACGGATAGTTATTTAAAAGGTTATAAACCGTGAAATAAAGTCCCACGAAAAAGAGCGTTGCACCGATAAACAAAAGTCCGATAACGCTGTGAAAATAAGATTTTACTTCTCTTTTATATATTGCAAGCATTATTCTTCCTCCCTGTCACAAGCGTCTGCCGGAACTTCCGCATTGTCGGTTTCACCTGTGCCGTCATTGTCGGTGATTTCGCCGGGTTCATTGGCGCTTACCGCTTCACCGTTCTCGGTTTCCGTATTCTCCGCTGTGTCCTTATCTTCCTTCGATGTGGTTTCCTTTACATCTTCTTTCTTACTCTCATCGTTTCCCGTGAGTTCAAGGAAGATGTCTTCGAGACTCTTTTCGATCTTTGTCATTTCCATTACCGGAATGCGGTTTTCGGCAAGGAGAATCGATACCTGTTCTCTGATATCCGTATCGGTTGAGCCGGTAACAAGGATCTTTGAGTATCCCTTTTCGTCGGCTCCCGTAATTTCTGCCGTGTCAACGCCGTCAATCGACTTAAGAAGCGTGATTGCCTCGTCCGCTGCCGTTGCGACAACAATGTCAAGACGCATCGAACCGCCGAGACGCTTTTTAAGATTTTCGGGCGAATCGCTTGCGACAAGCTTACCTTTTGAAATAATAAGGATATGATCGCAAACCGCGCTTACTTCCGAAAGAATATGTGAGCTCAAAATTATCGTATGGCTCTCGCCAAGCTTTTTGATAAGGTCACGGATTTCGATTATCTGCTTGGGATCAAGTCCGACTGTCGGCTCGTCAAGAATCAAAACATCCGGATTTCCGATCATCGCTTCCGCCATGCCGACTCTCTGCTTATAGCCCTTTGACAGGTTTTTGATGAGTCTGTGCTCCATGTCGGTGACTTCCGTCTCTTCCATAACAAGGCGCACGGAATTCTTTCGTTCCTGCTTCGGCACTTTTTTAAGTTCCGCAACAAACATAAGATATTCTCCCACCGTCATGTCATTGTAGAGCGGCGGAAGCTCGGGCAAATACCCTATCTTCTTTTTTGCTTCCTCGGGTTCTCTCATTATGTCCTTGCCGTCAATAAGAACTGTGCCCTCGGTCGGCGCAAGATAACCCGTGATAATGTTCATCGTGGTTGATTTACCTGCTCCGTTCGGTCCCAAAAAGCCGTAAACACGGCCTTTTTCCACCGTAAACGAAAGATCATGTATCGCAACATGGTCTCCGTATTTTTTTGTAAGATTTTTTACCTCAATCATACAGTGTTCCCTTCCTCAGATTTTTTTATAATTACAAAAGCTTCGCTTCGCAATCTCTTTTTTGTTCCGCGTGCGTTAAACGCTTCAAAAAAACAGGAGCGCAAAAAAGCACTCCTGAATTTTATGTTCCATTCTTAAAGATTTGATGATGTTTCTGTGAAAAAATTGTGTCTGAACATCTTGGTACATTCCTAAAACGCACTGCAGCGCATGTATTTCTCTCCAAAATTATTTTTCTTTATTTCCGGTGCTCTCCCCTAAAACACATCCTTTACCTTCATAATCGCCTTCAATCGATCGCAAACCGTGTTGTTTTCAAGTTCCTCTATATCTATTACCGCAATTCCGAGCTGGGACGCACGGTGACGTGCAAGCGCATTGCAATGCTCCGTCGTCACAACGCACGCCTTTGCGCCCTTGCCTCCGAATCTGTCCTTCAAGATCGCGAGCTCGTTTAGCGCAACCGTTTTTATGTCGCACGTCTTGCAGCTCACAAAAAGAGGCACGACTCCTCTTGCGCACACAACGTCGATTTCGTTGCTGATGCCCCTTTCTCCCATCGTGTAATCCCAATTCACAACGGCGGAATTTATGACATCGTTAAAGATCCCGCTTGAGACGCACATCTTGTACATATATAGTTCAAGCACGCTTCCCACATCCCTGAGCCACATTCTGACTCTGTGATCGAGGAATTTAAAACTCACTTTTTGGCCGTCAACAATATCAAGGTTCTTTATAAATCCGATTTTTTGAAGATCGTTAAAAAAACCCGTATTACACGGAACCTTACCGTTCTTTTCCGTTTTTTGATAAAAATCGCCGCTCACCGAAAGTGAGGCGTTATCTTTCTTTTCCCCCTTCGAAATTTTTTGGATAAACGCAATCTGGTTTGCCCAGTCCTTTTTGTATTTGAGAAAAATTTTAAAAAACGGCTCGAGTTTTCCCGTATAATGCTTTAATTTTGAATTGTCGACTCTGCCTTCCGCCATCACTCCGCCGGTCATCATAAAAAAGTCGGAAACGTTGTAAATCAGCGTACAGTGAGTTCCGTCCGCAAAATCCGCATGATTTATGTCATAAAAACAATTCTTTTTACGTGAATATGTAAATATCGGCGAGTCGGTTTCACTCGAAAACATTCCCGCGGCAATGAGAGCCGCATCCGTTCCGCCCGTCACGTCAACCGCAAGATCGGGATAATTCTCTTTCGCCTTTCTTAACTGCTGCAAAATCTTGTCCGTCTTATAAAAGCTGATTTCCGCAAATTCGATATCGGGGAAATACCCCCTGTGCTCAAAAAAGCGTTTGAGTGTGGCAAGCTTTGACTTATCCTCGGCAATTTCCGGAGGGCACATATAAATTATATGTTTAGGCTTAAAGGTTTCGGGACCGATCACGTTTTCCGTCGCTCTTTCACCGTACAATTTGATAAGCGTGTTCATTTTTGGTTTCTCCCGGCCTTATAATACTCTTCCATTTTTTCGCGGCTCTTTATATATACGTCCTTTAATTTCGGATCGAAATGCGTCCCCATGGAATCAAGCATGATTTTGTCGGCTTCCTCAAAACTTAATGCCTCTTTATAACATCTCTTTGACACAAGCACGTCATAGACGTCCGCAATCGCCATAATTCTCGATTCAAGCGGAATTGCGTCGCCTTTTATGCCTGTGGGATAACCTGTGCCGTCATATTTTTCATGATGATATCTTGCGACATTTACAGCAAGATTAACAAAGTTGTCATCTTCAACGCCGCGCAAAAGTTTTTCAACTATTTCCGCACTCTTTGTGGCATGCCGCTTCATGATTTCGTATTCTTCGTCCGTAAAACCGCCCGGTTTGTTAAGAATCGCGTCCGGAACGGCAATTTTTCCAAGGTCGTGCATGGGAGCCGCCTTTATGAGATTTTCGCAAAACTCGTCAGACAGATCAAAAAGCCGGTTTTTCTTTATCGTATCAAGCAAAATCGCAACAACGTCGCTTGTACGCTTAATATGACCACCCGTCGCATTGTCGCGGTTTTCAACCATATCCGCAATGCCGAGCACCGTTTTGTTTTGAATATCCTTGATACGGCCGACCTGCTCCCTAACCGTCTTTTTGAGATCATCGTTATAGTCTTCTATGAGTTTTTGATATTTTACGCTGTCGGTGCAGTCGGCAAGCTCGATAAAGAATCCCGCATTTGTCCCGCGTCCGAAACGTGTGACGGTCGCATTGTAAAATCGTCCGTTTTTTTCTATTTGACGCTCCGAAAACTTTGAGGGATTTGAGTTAAAATCGTCTATAAATTCCGCAAAAACACGTGTTTGGGGATTTGTTCCGATATTTTGATCGATTTTTATGCTTGCAAGTTCCGGAAAATAATTTGCGGCAACGCTGCTGCACCCGAGAAGATGCGCATTTATATCAAGCATCAAATAGCCTTTTACGGGGTCGTTGCTCGATTTTTCGTAAATCGCGTCTTCGATGTTGTATAACTCAAGATTGTATTGTAAAAGAAGTATTATGATTCCGTCAAACACGTAGATAACGGGCGTGATTTCGATATAGGGATTGATGATTCTGCCGGATATAAAGCATATGACTGTCACCGCTTCCATAACGATCAATATGCCGAGATATTTTTTTGTGACACGCCGCATAATCACGGCCGCGGTCATAACGGCAATTTCCGCGATTACGCTTCCCACAAGCAAAACATAAAAAAATGTATGCCCCCATGCGTAATCTTTTCCGAGCACGGTTGTGTCGTTTACGCTTAAGATAAACGTTTCTCTGTAATACCACTTTGTTTTTCCCACAAGAAGAACAAGCAAATAGACAAACGAAGAATAGGCAAACATGAGATATTTGATGAAATTTTTTATTTTGAAATTGCACAAAGAGCAGCAAAACATAAGCATAAGCGGCGGCATAAAGCAGCCTCCCACATAGCTTATGCAATTTGCGAGAATCGCCCGGTCAAGATTTGTGCTTTCCGCAAGAAGGAAATATCCGAGATTGGACACCGCAAGAATAATGACGACGGTTTTAAGATACACCATCGATTTCCGGTTTTTGTCCTTGGCAAGGAAAATTACGGCAATAAAGCATGAAATTAATGTGCTGAGCAAATAATACAGTTTCATAGTCTGTTGTCCGTTTCGAGTGTGATAAATACCGTTTCAATGTTAACATAAGACTTTTGCGATATCAAGCCTACGGGCGAGTATTTTAAATATCTTTATATGTAAACCACATAGGGATGGATATCAACACATAACGGACAGATACAAAAATACCGACCTTTAAGAAAACGATTTTTACATTTTCCCGAAAAGCCGGTATTTTTTATGCTCAGGTTTTAATTAACTTAATTTTCTTCCTTAATTAAATCTTACCCTGTTCTTGTTATATGTTGTATGAAGAAGCTCATGTGCCTTGTGCGAGTTCGGAGCACCGAGGAAATCGTCATAAAGCTGCTTTATTTGAGGATTGTTGTGCGACTGGCGGAGAACCTGTCTCTCGTCCTCGGAATAAAGTGCATTTGCGCGCTTTTCCTTGTAGGTGTCAAGGATGTCGATGTCCTCATTCGGAAGGAGGTTCGGGCGCACATAAGACTGACCGCCGCCGTTTACGCATCCGCCCGGGCAGCACATGATTTCGATGAACGTATAAGGCGATGTACCGCGTCTGATGTCATCAAGGATAGGCTTTGCGTTCTTCATTCCGCTTGCGACACAAACCTTTATTTCCATGCCGTTTAAGTTAAACGTTGCTTCCTTTACGCCTTCAAATCCGCGTACTTCGGTAAACGCAACGGGGCCGTATTCCTCACCGCAAAGCGTATAATATGCCGTACGGAGAGCGGCTTCCATAACACCGCCGGTAACGCCGAAGATTACGCCGGCACCCGTATAGGTTCCGACCAAATCCTTGTCGAATTCCTCATCGGGCAAACGCAAGAAATTGATACCCGAACGCTTGATAAGGTCGCCGAGCTCTCTTGTCGTGAGAACGGCATCAACATCCTTAAGCCCGTTTACAGTAAGCTCCGGACGTTCCTTTTCATACTTCTTTGCCGTGCAGGGCATAATCGAAACAACAAAGATATCCTTGGGATCGATATTGTTCTTTTCGGCATAGTATGTCTTTATGATTGCGCCTTCCATCTCGTGAGGAGACTTGCACGACGAAAGATTGTCAAGGCAGTCGGGATAATAATATTCCGCATAATTTACCCATCCCGGTGAGCACGACGTGATCATCGGAAGCTTTCCGCCGTTCTTGATACGTGAAAGGAGCTCGGTTGCTTCTTCCATAATCGTAAGGTCTGCGCCGAAATCGGTATCGTAAACCTTTTCAAAACCGAGACGACGAAGAGCCGCAACCATCTTGCCGGTAACGGGTGTGCCGATTTTCATTCCGAATTCTTCGCCGAGCGACGCACGCACTGCGGGAGCGGTTTGCACGATCACGTGCTTGCCTGCCTTCATTGCGGCGTCAACCTTTGCGATTTCGCTCTTTTCCATAAGAGCGCCTGTCGGACATACCGATACGCACTGTCCGCAAAGAAGACAAGGCGAATCCTCAAACGAGCGATTGCCTGCGGGTGCAACGATTGTCGAAAATCCTCTGTTTTCAAATCCCAAAATTCCGTTTCCGTGTGCGCTCTTGCATCTTTCAACGCATCTTCCGCAAAGTATGCACTTTGATGTGTCACGGATGATTGACGGAGTAACCTCGTCTATTGTCGTGGGTGTTTTTGATCCCTCAAACGCATTTTCCCTTGCACCCGTCTGACGGGCAACATAAAGGAGCTCGCAGTTGCCGTTCTTTGCGCATTGCTGGCAATTTTTGTTGTGGTTTGAAAGAAGGAGCTCAACGGAAGTTCTTCTTGCCTCAACAGCCTTAGGAGAAGAAATTCTGATTTCCATTCCTTCCGCAACGGGATAAACGCACGATGCCACAAGTCCCCTTGCGCCCGTTGCCTCAACAAGGCACACACGGCATGAACCCGTAGAGCACTCGCCGTGGTTGAATGTGCAAAGAGTGGGAATGTCATAGCCGCATCTGCGCGCGGCTTCAAGTATGGTAAGTCCTGCTTCTACCTGGTAGGGCTGACCTTCGATTTTTATATTTATAAGTGCCATATTCTTCCTCCCTATCAGCTTTTCGAAATAGCGTTAAAACGACAAGATGCCATACACATGCCGCACTTGATACACTTGTTTGTGTCGATTTGCATTGCGGGCTTCTTTTTGCCGGGTGCGGTGTAATCGGTAACGCTGATTGCGCCGACGGGGCATTGACGTACGCAGAGACCGCAGCCGAAGCATGCGTCACGGTTTACCTTGTATTGCATAAGCTTCTTGCATATGCCTGCGGGACACTTTTTGTCGACTATATGAGCAATATATTCGTCTTTGAAATGTGTGAGCGTGGAAACGATCGGGTTTGCCGATGTCTGTCCGAGTGCGCAAAGGGAGTTGTTCTTAACGGCGTTCGAAAGCTGTTCGAGCTCGTCGAGGTCTTCCATCGTTCCCTTGCCCTCGGTAATCTTTGTGAGAATTTCGAGCATTCTCTTTGTTCCGATACGGCAGGGTGAGCACTTTCCGCACGATTCGTCGCAAATAAATTCCATATAGAACTTTGCGATGTTAACCATACAGTTGTCTTCGTCCATGACAATTGCTCCGCCGGAGCCCATCATCGAGCCCTTTGCAACGAGGTTGTCAAAATCGATGGGCTCGTCAAGGAACTCTTCCGTCAAGCATCCGCCCGAAGGTCCGCCCGTCTGAATTGCCTTAAACTTCTTGCCGCCCGGGATTCCGCCGCCGATATCATAAATAAGCTCTCTGAGCGTTGTTCCCATGGGAACTTCGACAAGTCCGACGTTGTTTACCTTGCCGCCGAGCGCAAATACCTTTGTGCCCTTCGACTTTTCGGTGCCTACGCTTGCAAAGCTTGCAGCGCCTTCACGTAAGACAGTCGGAACGCAGGCAAGCGTTTCAACATTGTTTACAACGGTCGGCTTGTCCCAAAGTCCCTTAACCGCAGGGAAAGGCGGACGGGGACGGGGCATACCGCGCTGTCCTTCTATCGAATGAAGAAGAGCCGTCTCTTCGCCGCATACGAATGCGCCGGCGCCGAGACGAATGTGTGCGTCAAACGAAAATTCCGAACCCAAAATATTTTTACCGAGAAGTCCCGCTTCTCTCATCTCACGAATTGCGACCTGAAGTCTGTGAACGGCAATCGGATATTCGGCACGAACATAGAAATAACCTTCGCTTGCGCCGATCGCATATCCCGCAATCATCATGCCCTCGATTACGGCAAAAGGATTGCCTTCGAGAATCGAACGGTCCATGAATGCGCCCGGATCACCCTCGTCGCCGTTACATACAACATACTTTTGATCGGCTTCGTTTGCATAGGCAAACGACCACTTGCGTCCCGTGGGGAAGCCTGCACCGCCGCGGCCCCTGAGCCCCGACGCAAGCACTTCATCTATAACTTCCTTCTGCGTCATCGAAAGCGCACGCTTAATGCCTTGGAATGCACCGTAGCCGATGGCTTCGTTTATATCTTCGGGATTGATGACTCCGCATCCGCGAAGAGCCACTCTCTTTTGTTTCTTATAGAAATTGATGTCGTCCTGCTTCTGTACCTTTTCCTTTGTTGCGGGATCTACATAAAGAAGACGCTCAACAACATTTCCGTTTATAAGGTCGGACTCAACGATTTCTTCGACGTCTTCAACCTTGACAAGACGATAAAGAGTGTCTTCCGGGAAAATCTTAACGAAAGGTCCCTGTGAGCAGAATCCGAAACATCCCGCCTGGTTAACGGTCACCTTGTCGGAAAGTCCCTTGTTTGCGATAAGCTCGATAAATTTTTCCTTTATTTCGTCGGAATGAGACGAAAGGCATCCCGTACCTCCGCAAAGAACTACCGCGCGCTTACCCGAGCTTCCGTCAATCTTGGAGCTCAAAGATGCGGTACATGCGCTGATTTTTTTGTCCAGCTGTTCCGTTGTCAATATTTTTTCCATATCTATGCCTCCAAGCTTCTGTAGTGTTCGATTATCTCGGGAACCTTATCGACGCTGAGCTTCGGATAAACCGTTCCGTTTATCGAAACAGCGGGTGCGATTCCGCACGCACCGATGCAACGGAGTGCGTCGAGTGTGAAAAGTCCGTCCTTTGTTGTTTCGCCGGGTGCGATTCCGAGAAGCTCCGAAAACTTGTCGATAACCATTTGTGCGCCCTTAACATAGCATGCCGTACCGAGACAGCATCCTATGATATACTTTCCCTTCGGCTGCAAAGAAAAGAACGAATAAAATGTAACAACCCCGTATATTTCCGCCACCGAAATGCCGGTTCTCTCCGAAACGATTTCCTGAACCTCAATCGGAATATAACCGTATTCCTTTTGAATGTCGCTCAAAATCATCATGAGAGGTGTTTTTTCATCAACGTATCTGTCGCAGATTGCGTTGATTTGCTTTACTGCAGCATCACTGAGTTTAGCCATGTTTTCCTCCATAAGTTTGTTAAAATATTAACATATAACTGTCAAATGAGAGTATACCACATTTATTTTGGTTGTCTGTTGCAAAAGCAACAGTTACACGTTATAATTCGAATAAATAAAAAAATTCTAAAAAACATTAATCCTTCGGAGTCATAAAAATGCCAAACGAAAATTACCTGATAAACGAAAAATGCCGTTCACAATCAATTTCAAAATTTAAAAAGGGAGAGACAATTCTCTCCACACTCGATGACACCGGGCGAATCGGCGTTTTGCAATCCGGCGAAGCGCACGTTGTCCAGGTCGATTCAAACGGCAACCAGAGCATCATCGAATTTCTCGCAAACGGAGACAGTTTTGGGGAATACCTCATGGGTCCGTCCGTAAAAGCCTACAACACGGTCATTGCCGACACCGACTGCACCGTTGTTTTTATCAATTTCAGAAATGTTGTGTTTAATTGCAAGGGTCATTGCGAAAATCACGCGGAGCTCGTAAAAACGCTTCTCCTTCTTTCTTCACACCGTGCGCAGATGCTGTCGGTGCATGTCCACATTTTGAGCGCGCACAGTACACGCGACAAGCTTCTCTTATACTTTAAAAACGAGGCCGCACTTGTGGGAAGCAAAGAATTTCACGTACCGATTTCACTCACCCGCCTTGCTGATTATTTGGCGGTCGACAGAAGCGCAATGATGAGAGAGCTCGGGAAACTCAAAAAAGAAGGGACAATAACAAAAACGGACACAGGAGAATATGTGCTGAGCGACGAGGCGGAATAAAAAAAGACGGGTTTCCCCGTCTGTTATTGTTCCTTCTTATAAAAGAAATCTTCTATCGCCGTCAATATCCGGTCCTTCGGAAGGCTCTTTAACAAATACCCCTGCGGATGAAGCGAAAGCACGCTCTTTACGGCTTCCGGGTCGCTCCGTGACGTTAAGAAAATTACAGGGATTTTTGCGGAATGCTTTTCCGAACGCAGCATTTCCAAAAACTGCGCACCGCTGCACACGGGCATTTCGTAGTCAAGAAGTATGAGGTCGGGAACAAAAAGCTCTATCATATGAAACGCTGCCGTTGCGGACGGACATATATTTACGGTATAGTCGTTTTCAAGCCACGAGGAAATCGTACGCAAAAAAGCCGCCGAATCGTCGACAACCAGGATTTTCTTTTTTTGAGAGTCGAACTTTGCGTTTTCGCTTAATTTTGCAAGCTTTTCGCATGCTTCAAAGTTGTTGATGGGGCGTGTAAACGTTGCCGCGATTATTTTTTGCGAAACGCCCTTTAAAACGTGGTCAATTTCTTCCTTGTCACCGATAAGCACAACCTTTTTGGTTCTTTCTATGCAAAGATCAAATAGATAAGTACGCGCCTCGGAATTTTGGTTGAGTGCCGCCGCATCAACGATAAACGCATAAGGAAAGCCGCGAAGGAGGCTGAGCTCCTTTACAGAAAGCTCACACTTATCCGTTTCTATTCCCTTTTTTTCAAGAGTTTCCTTAAGCGAAAACATGAGAAATGTCATATTTCCGCTGTAAAGAAACATAAATCCGCCGTTGTTCATATTGTCCTCATTTCAATTATATAGCCTTTATTAAACCTATCGTAAATAAAATTCCGCTGCCGTGATAAACTCATTATTCTCCTACAAACTCATCACATAACACCGCAACACGCTCCGCATCGAGATTTGCGACCGCGGTTTCAAGTTCCGCTATCTTTTTCTTCTTTTCATCATCATAATCGTACTTTTTTATTTCTTCAAGTATCATATCGGCATTTTTTATGTCATAAAGAGCCATACTTGTCTTTAATTGATGAAAAAGCGGAAGCGCGGCATCGGGAATTTTACCCTGTTTTACCTCGTCATCGTCTTTCAGCACATATTTTTTGATATCTCCCGCAAGCTTCATCCAGAAATCAAGAAAATACGGAGTGATATCCGTAATCTGACGCGTGTCTTCATCACGTGCGGCATATTCGAGCTTTGCCGCAACTCCCGACACCTGAAGCGCCCCAAAAAGCGCCGCAGACGACTTCATCGCATGAACCTTTATACGGAAATTGTTTACGTTGTCCTTGTTTTCGGGATTTTCCTTTATTCCGTCATAATAGCTCTTAAGTTCCGTCGCATCGGAAGCAGAAGTCAAAACAAATTGATGCATAACCTTGATTACCGCGTCGATGCTTCCGAGGTGCCTTACGGCATAGTCGTTATCAATTCCTTCTATCATCGGAAGTGTGGGCTCGTCCGCACCGTTTGCGCCCGAAATTTCTCCCATATTTCCCGGCGAAACCTTATGTCCGTTTCCGTTCGGATTTCCGTTTGTGTTTTCTGACATTCCGTTTTCCCCGTCCTTAACAACAGAAACCTTATCACCCGGCAAAAATCTCATAAGCACTTCGTTCAGCACCGAAAGCTCAACCGGCTTTGACACAAATTCCGCAAAGCCTTTTTCCTTATACTCATCGCGGGCGCCCTGAAGCGCATTTGCTGTAAGCATGATGACGGGCGTTGTTTGGTTTTTGCCCTTTTCCTGCGCTTTTATGCGCTCAAACGTTTCTATGCCGTCCATTCCCGGCATCATGTGGTCCATAAATATTAAATCATACTTATTTTCGAGAGTCTTTGACAAAGCCTCTTTTCCCGATGCCGCCTTATCGATATTCATTCCCGTGCCCTTTAAGAGCTCCGACATTACCATTATGTTCATGGGATTGTCGTCCGTAATCAGGATTTTTGCATCGGGCGCAACAAATGTTGTGTCATAGTCGCCGTCGTCTTCAAATTCCATTTGAGTTACGTCAAAGTCACCGATCGGCGTCACGTCAACGATTTTTTGATCGACGTCAAAATAAAAATCGCTTCCTTTACCGTAGACACTCGTTACCTGTAATTCGGAGTCCATGAGTTCCAAGATTCCGCGAACAAGGCTTAAGCCAAGCCCCGTACCTTCCACACGGCGGTTCCTCTGTGTGTCAAACCGCTCGTAGCGCATGGAAAGCTTTTTCATGTCTTCTTCTTTTATGCCTATTCCGGTATCCTTTACGGAAACATGAAGATGCGCCGTGTCGCCCTCCGTTTCGCACTTTATCGTAAGGCGAACGTTTCCCTTTTCGGTATATTTTGCGGCATTTGTCATAATATTTATTATGACTTGTCTGAGCCTTATGTCGTCCCCGTAAAGCTTTTCGGGAATTTTTGGCGAGATATCCGTAATCAGCACAAGATTCTTTGCCTCAAACCTTGTTTTTGTAATGTTGTAAACGTCAAAAATAAGCTGTTTTATGCTGTATTCGGCAGGCACAAGCTCCATCTTGCCGGCTTCCATCTTTGACAAATCGAGGATTCCGTTTATGAGCGACAAAAGCATGCTTCCCGCACTCTTTATTTCGCGCGCGTAATTTTTTATGTTCTTTTCTCTCGATTCACGCAAAATCATCGTGTCAAATCCGAGCACCGCATTGATGGGCGTTCTGATTTCGTGTGACATATTCGCAAGGAATGCGCTCTTTGCGCGGTTTTCCGATTCAGCCTTTTGAATACGGCCGCGAACACGCTCGAGTTCTTTCTTTTCTTCGCCTATATCCTGTATCGTAAAAAGGACTTTTGTGACAGAATCGTCCGCACCGCGCTCCATAACAAAATAACGTATGCAATTCCACCCATGCAATTTGCTCTTGTATTCGCAAACGATGCTGTTTTTATTTTTAAGCCTTTCGGGAATTGTTGCGATATCACCGAACTCAAGCATAAAATCAAGATATTCGTCTTCCGCATCAAAGCGAAACATGTTGAGTAATTGTTCCCGCGCGCCCATGTTGTGTGGTCTTAGCTTCTCCGATTCCGAATCCGCATAAACAGGAATAAGTTCATCCTTTTTCAAATCGATCATATATATAATCGAATATATGTCCGACATGCACGAAATGCTTGATTTTTGGAGTTCAAGCTGTTTTTTCGCGTTTTTGTAGGTGATATAAATACTTTGACAAACGACAAACTCCGTAAAAAGCAAAAATACAAGAAACACAAAAATCCAGAATCCGACACCCGAAGTAAATGCTTTGTGATAATTGTAATCAAGCTCGTAATAACTTAAATTTATCTTGTCAAGGTAGTAAAAGATCATTCCGATTGTGACCGATTCTCCGCCCGCAACGGTATCTTCCTTGTACTTTTCGCTCGGATAATAAATTATATAGTCGCCCGAATAAAGAGGAATAAGCAAATCCCCGTCATAAAGATATTCGACTTCCAAATCGTCAAGATTATAATTCTGAAGATTGATGCGCTGCACAACCTCTTTGTCCGTCCAAAGCGCCTGATGAATTTCAACATCACCGTTCCACGCCTGATTTATGAAGCAATAATTTTGTATGTTTACGCGAAGAGCCCACGATGTAACCGACTCCGAAGTGTTGTTGTAGATCGTTCCGTCAACCGTTGTTCCGGTCAGGTCGACCTTTGAATAATAAAGCGAATAATCGCGTTTTAACCACGTACTTGTCGATTCGCCGCGCTCCGCAAGATCAAAATATATATAATTCGACTTGTCCGCTCCCTTTGTTGCATGAACGGACGAATTTACGTTCCGGATGTAAAAAAAATGTATGATGAAGGTGACTGTGGCGGCTATTGCCGTTGCAATTATACAATATCTGAATGTTTTAAATTTTGCTTCCATATTTTCATACTCCCGATATCTTGTGAAATACACTTCTCACGATCGATAAAATTAAAAAACTCGCCTATAATCCGCTTTATTGTACCACATCCGAATAAAAATGAATATTTATGTATTAAAAAAAATCTCAAAACAGATTGTAAAATCTGCCTTGAGATTTAAAATTAAATTATCCTAAAACTCGATATAAGCGGTTCCTTCTTTTTTGAGCTGATATGCGGATGCCGAATTTTTCTTCGCATGTATCTCAAAATCGGTTGCTCCGTAGAATGCGTCTTCATGCAACTCCCAAACGTTGTCCGTAAGCCAAAGTTTAAGTCCCTTGCTGTATGCAAAGGCAAGCGTGTCAATTTCGACAACATGATTTGTGGTTAAAGGCTCGTCACTCGTAAATATTGCGCCCGAAAATGCAAGCGGAGCAATATAATTGAAGGTATCATTAAAATCAAACGACTCTATATAAGCGCCCCAGAACGGTCCCTGCTCCTGTACCTGAGCGTCTTCATCAATGACAAACATTCTTGAAAGAGCAAGGTTTTTGAATGTAACTCCCTCAAAGGTTCTTGCGCCGAGCGAAATTCCCGCCAAATCGACTCCGTCAAACACAAGGCTTGTGCAGCCGGAAAATGCTTCCGTTCCGATTGATTCAAGTTGGTACGGGAGTTCCAACGTTTCAAGTCCCGAAAGTCCTTTAAAGCAATTGTCGCAAAAATAATCGATTCTCGATTTTTCGCCGAAATCTATCGCTCTGAGCTTATATGCGTAATCGCCCGCGCCGAGCATGCTTGTTCCGAGGAAATAACCGTAAACGCGGGGGAAAGTAAGCTTAATATATGCGCTTCCCTCCGTAAGCAAGCTTGAAAGCGGATTGTTTCCGTCATTTTTGTAATTTACATAGCCTTCGATACGTTTTCCGTTCTCATCTCTTTCCGGGAATACGATTTCAACATAGTTTGAAACCGCCTTGCCCGCCATGGTGCCGTATTCTCTTACTTTTACGATTCCTTCGTCCGTAAGACCCGTAACAAACAGCCTTTCGGACCCGTCAACGGTAAACTTTTTGTATGAGCAGTCGGCAGCTTCAAGAGTAACCGTATAATTGGGCTCTTCAAGCGTATTTCCCGTGTCTTCCGCACGAGGGCCGAATGTGGGAGCGGCTGTGGGTGTCGGTGTGGCTGTTCCCATAGGTGTGGGCGTAACGTTTTGTGTAACCGCCGGTGTAGCTGTCGCCGTAGGCTCAGGCGTGCTTGTTGCCGTAGGTGCCGGTGTGCTTGTTGCGGTCGGCACCGGCGTGCTTGTTACAGTAGGTACCGGTGTGTTTGTAGCCGTCGGAACCGGTGTGTTTGTTGCCGTAGGTACCGGTGTGTTTGTTGCCGTCGGAACCGGTGTGTTTGTAGCCGTAGGTACCGGCGTGTTTGTTGCCGTAGGTACCGGCGTATTTGTTGCGGTAGGTGCCGGCGTATTTGTTACAGTAGGCTTAGGCGTGCTTGTCACGGTCGGTGTGAGAGCTCCCAAATTCTCCGTACCTCCGGGTGTTACACTTGCACTTCCGCCCGATGTCGGCTCCGCCGCAGGTGTCGCCGTAATTTTAACCGTCGGATTTTCCTTGTTTTCCTTGTTTTCGTTTTTCTTACCTGCATTCACCGCAACAATAACAATTATAATTATCAAAATTACGCAAAGTATGCCGCAAAGCAAAGCAATCTTCTCGTTCTTGTCCTTTTCCCTGAATTTGTTGATTATGGGAAGAATGTGTTTCTTGTAAAAATCTTTCATTAAATGCTGTTACCTTTCCGTACGTTTCCGGATTTCTCCGTAATGCACGCATACTACTATAAATTTGTGTCAAAAATATGATGATACAAGGGTCAAAAGGTTCTGCTTTCGATGCAAAGTTATTTGCAGGAGAAATTTTGACATTTTGAACCGCCAAAACATGAGTAAGTAGCTGTTTTTTATTCATCGTTTACGCGTTAAACATAATTTTTTCCGAATTAAATGCCTTTGTCACGGCAAATGTCAATACCACCGCAAACAAAAGGCTTCCGAAAAGCGTGAAGAATAACTGCATACCGGTCAGGCTGTTCGTCATGATGTTTTGAACCGCAAGCGAGGTGCCGAACACGGGTATCATAAACATCATATTACCCGGCTCAAAATTTCCCGTAAACATCGTTACCATACTTGCAAGCAAAACAACCACATAAAGCGGAGAAACAAGCGACGATGCCGTTTTTACGTCTTTTGCAAGGATCGAAAGCGCCGTAAGCATGGCAACACAAAGGTATGCGAGCATGACAAGACACAAAACAACTTCCAAAATTTGCACGGCTGAAAAATTGATTGTGACATCTTCGCCGTTTCCGTAAATTGTTCCGACAGACATAAAAGGCATTCCGAGGCACATCGAAACCGCATATACAAGTGCCGAAAGCATCGAAAGAAGCGTGAGCGCAACTATTTTTCCGGTTGCGATCATGGATCTCTTTGCGGGAGTCATAAGAAGTCTTGCCATGGTGCCGCGTTCCTTTTCGCCCGCAATCGCGTCCACAACAAGTCCCATTGCGCTCGCAAACACAAGAATCGTAATGATATAAGGCACAAACATCGCAAGCGCCTTTCCGTTTGCTTCGTCTTCGTCAACAATTACGGTATTGTTCGTGTTAAACACGGTAAGCATGTCCGCTCCGCCGATTCTTGCGGCGATAACGCTGTCACGATAGGTTTCAAGGATATACGCGTTAAATACGGAATATGCCTGAGTCGAATAGTCTTTCGCGCTGTTATAGGAAATTTCGACATTCGGAACCGCACCGTTTAAGGTATACTCCGAAATTGTTTTTTCAAAATCCTTATCAAAATTTACATATAAATCCGCATCGCCGTTTAAAATATCCTTGTTTATGTTTTCCGTGCCGATTGTGTCACCGGAAACATAAGTGATATCGGCAAGTTTGTCATAGCCGGTTATAGTAATTGTCTGCTTAATGCCGTCCGGCACATTCTCCATATAAACAACAGCAACGTGTTCCTCAATGTCCTTTGTCATCGCTTCCGCAACAACGCCCATAATTCCGTATACCGCAATCATTATTACAACGGGAAGAATAAAAAGCGAAACGACCATTTTTTTGTCTTTGAAAATGCGGTCAAATTCCTTTTTGACAATATACTTTACCGTATTCATCTTGCTTCCTCCCTGTGATTTTCTTTGTATAAAACGAAAAAGGCGTCTTCAAGGTCGGTCGTGTGAGTTTTTTCCGTAATATCAGAAACCGTTCCTTCCGTCACAAGCTTTCCGTCGATTATGATTCCGATTTTGTCGCAAAGCTTTTCCGCTTCCGACATGATATGCGTCGAAATCACGATCGTCTTTCCGTCTTCCTTCAATTTCAAAAGAAAATCCGTGACATTCTTTGCCGTAATGACATCAAGTCCGTTTGTGGGCTCGTCAAAAATAACCACATCCGGATCATGCACAAGGCTCACCGCAATCGCCGCCTTTTGCTTCATACCGGTTGACAGTTCTTCAACCTTTTTATTTTCGAATTCGTCTATTCCGAAATAGGAAAAAAGTTCCTTTCTCCTGTTTTCGATTTTTTCGTCCGTAAGCCCGTGAAGATGTCCGAAAAACTCAAACAAATACTTCGGCGTAAAAAACGGATCAAGCTTTATCTCGTTTGTGAGAAGACACATTTTTTCACGCACTTCTTTGCCGTTTTTCACGGTATCATAGCCGCTTACGCTTATCTTCCCTTCCGTCGGCGTAAGAAGTGTTGCGATACACCTGAGCGTCGTCGTTTTTCCCGCTCCGTTCGGTCCCAGAAGCCCGTAAATCTGCCCGGGCTCCGCCTTAAAAGAAACATTGTTTACGGCACATTTTACGTTTTCCTTTGTTTTAAGCTTTTGGCATTCCGCCTTCGAAAGCTTGTAAATTTTTGACAGATTGTTTACTTCTATCATATTGCCTCCCATTCGTACTCATTTAAAAAGATCTCTTTTTCCGCCGCTTTCACCCTTACAGACGAAAAAAATTCTTCTTCGTTTCCGTTAAATTTGTCATAATATTTCTTTGCGAGAAATCCGTCCGAATAAACCTTTCGTATCGCTTCTTTGTTTAAATCGTTGTATAAATCGTTATTTGAACCGGATACGTTTTTTTGGATAAATTCCGTAACATGCGCATCAACCTCGGCAAGCTCCTCACTTGTGAGATACATGTTTTCCGCATCCGCCGCCTCGCATATAAGTTTTACCGAAATCACGTATTCAAGGATTCTTTCTTTTAAGAGCTCACCTATCGTCGCATTTTCCGTATACTTATAATCAAAGATTTCTTCACCGAAATATTTCGCATAATCCTTTTTTGCTGCATAAAGGTAGACATTAAATTCGTCCGTCGAAACAAGATTACCGGAAATACTTACCAAAACGCCTTTGGATAAGGTACTGTCCGATTTGACTTCCACATTATTACAAAAAATTGTTATGTTTGCAACACTAAAATCGTCATTTACATAATTTTTACCCGGATTTCCGCAAGCCGAAGCCGAAAACGTAAAGAATAACGCAAAAAATACCGTAAAAAATACAATGATTTTATTTTTAAAAAATCTTTTCTTTGTCATTCTCTCACAATCTCCCGAAGGCTCGTCAAGAAATTTTTAAGTTGTTCCGTCGGAAGTTTACGCTTCGTATGCGCGTTTGCAACCCCTTCCCTAATCGTAAGCACAATATAATTTTCCGAGCCGAACGTAAGCTTTGCTTCCTTGTGATTTCCGAAAAATTCGTCTATAAGCTCATTTTTGAATGCCGCATTCGGAAACAGCGACAATTTAAAACGTGTTTCGTTTGCCGAAACGGCGGGAATAAGCGCGAGTTTTGTCACAAATACCTTATGACACATCGCTTTTAACTGCGCAACCGTAAGGAGTTCCCACACCTCATCCGGAATTTCTCCGTATCTGTCCGTCATTTCGTCGACCGCGTCAAGCTTGTCTTCGTCCGTGTTTATCATTGCGATGCGCTTATACATGTCAAGCTTCTCGGCTTCGTTTGCTATATAGCTTTCGGGAATGTATGCGTTTAGGGGCAGTTTTATCACGGTATCGAAGTCCGTCGGAATCACTTCTTCGCCCTTTGCCTCTTTGAGCGCCGTGTCAAGCATCTTGCAATAAAGTTCGTATCCCACTTCTTCCATGTGACCGCTCTGCTCCGCACCGAGCACGCTTCCGGCGCCTCTTATTTCAAGGTCGCGCATGGCGATCTTGTATCCCGAGCCGAGATCAGTATATTCCCTGATCGCTGTAAGGCGTTTTTCCGCAACTTCCTTCAAAATCTGCCCACGCTTATACATGAGAAAGGCGTACGAAGTGCGAGCCGACCTTCCCACACGCCCGCGAAGCTGATAAAGCTGCGAAAGCCCGAATCTGTCCGCATCGTCGATTATTATTGTGTTGACGTTCGGAATATCGAGTCCTGTTTCTATGATCGTTGTTGACACAAGCACGTCTATTTCGCCGCCGATAAACGAATACATTATTTTTTCAAGCTCGCGTTCGCTCATTTGCCCGTGAGCAAACCTGACCGTCACATCGGGGCAAAGTTCCTGTATCCTGTGCGCTTTTTCCTCGATTCCGTTTACGCGGTTTGAAACATAATACACCTGCCCGGATCTTGCAATTTCACGATTTACGGCTTCCCTTATTATTTCATCGTTATGCTCCATAACAAAGGTTTGAATAGGAAGTCGGTCGATCGGCGCCTCGTTTAACACTGACATATCCCTGATTCCCGATAAACTCATGTGAAGCGTCCTCGGGATAGGAGTGGCACTGAGCGTCAAAACGTCTATGTCTTTTTTTAGTTCCTTTATTCTTTCCTTGTGCGCAACCCCAAAGCGCTGCTCTTCGTCAACTATCAAGAGTCCAAGATCTTTAAATGTTACGTCCTTTGACAAGATTCTGTGTGTTCCGATAACGATGTCTGCGCTGCCGTCCGTGAGAGCCTTGATAGAAGCCTTTTGTTCCGACGGCGTCCTAAATCTCGAAAGCAATTCAACCCTCACAGGGTAAGCCGAAAGCCTTGCCGAAAACGTATTGTAATGCTGTTCCGCAAGAATCGTCGTGGGCACAAGCACCGCCACCTGTTTTCCGTCCTGCACCGCCTTAAAAGCCGCACGGATCGCTACTTCTGTTTTGCCGAATCCCACATCTCCGCAAATAAGACGGTCCATGACCTTACCGCTTTCCATATCGTGCTTCGTGTCTTCGATTGCCTTTAACTGGTCGTCCGTCTCGTCGTACGGAAACGATTCCTCAAATTCCGTCTGCCAAACGGTGTCCGGGCTGTATTTAAATCCCTGCTTGTTTAGGCGTTCGGCATAGAGCATGACAAGTTTCTCAGCGATATCCGAAACGGATTTCCTCACGCGCTCCTTTGTCTTTCGCCATTCGGGCGAATTAATTTTGTTGATTTTCGGCTTTTTGTCGGCATCGTGCGATGCATATTTTTGAATGCATTCGAGATTTGTTGCCGGGATATAAAGCTCTCCGTCGCCGTACTCTATCTTTATATAATCGGAATGTGTCTTATCCGTATCACGCTTTTCGATACCGCGGTAAATTCCGAGTCCTTCTCTCTCATGAACCACATAATCACCGTACGAAAGCTCGTTTAAAGAGTGTATCCTGTTTTCCGATTTTACGGATGCTTTTCTGTGATGCGCTTTTCCCGAGCGCCCCGTTTCACCGACCGTAAGCACTACGGTTTTGAGTCCGGGATATTCAAAGCCTTTTTTTAGTGTCCCATAAAAAATTACGACTTCGCCGCGTGATACTTCCCTGTCTTTTGTATCCGAAAATACGGCATTTATGTCATAATCGTTAAGCTCTTCCGTGAGGCGCATTGCTCTCGCCGAAGATCCCGTAACGATAAGCGTTTTGTAATTTCGTTTCTTATACGATTCGACGTCTTTTACAAGCATCAAAATATCCGCCGTATACGCATTTACGGGTTTAACGCTTATTGCTATTTTTTCTTTTGCGGAAATATTCGAAAGCCCGTACTCAAGTGCCGAAAGAGCAAACAGCTTGTGCTTTGCCGCCTTGTAAAAAACGATGTCTTTATTTATTATCACATCCGACTGAGACGGCAGCATATAGCCTTCCGCAATCCTGTGAGTCATGCTTTCCGTAAACTCTGTGATAACGGCGTTCAATTCTTCAAAAATCCTGACAGGCTCGTCAAATATAACGGGAGTTTCCGGATCAAAATAATCAAGAATACCTGCGTGTTCACCATAAAAACTTGTGATATACGAGTCGATCGAAGCCTTGCCTCTCATATACTCAATCGTTTCGATCGCTTCCGTACTCACATGCTCAAGCCTTGCGGCGGCTTCGGGATTTTTGTCCTTACGGAAAAGCGCGGCGGTTTTTTCGGTCTCCTTCAAAATACGGTTAAAGCCCGCTTCCATTTCTTCATTACTGAGCGTAAACTCGGAAGCCGGAGATATAATCACCTCGTCCTTATTTTCTATCGATCTTTGGGATTCAGCATCAAATGTCCTTATCGAATCAACTTCGTCGCCAAAAAGCTCGATTCTCACGGGATTTGCGTGATTTAACGGGAAAATATCTATAATTCCGCCCCTTACGGCAAATTCTCCGGGAGCGCTGACTTTCGCCGTTCTTTCAAATCCGTTTGCGACAAGCTTTTCCGACAAATCCGTAATATCTATTGTTTCCCCCGATTTAATTTTAACAATGTTTTCCGTGAGCCTTTTAAGCGGCAAAATCTTATCGACAAGCGCATCCGCACTCATTATGACGGTCACCGGTTTTCCCGACAAAAATTCCTCGATTGCCATCATTCTGTCGCGCGCGATTAAATTTCCCTTTATGTCCGCCTGATAAAAGATAAGGTCCTTTGCGGGGTAAATCACGGGATTTGCGTCAAAGAGCTTTAAGTCATCAAAAATTTCACGTGCCCTGATTTCGTTATACGTAACGATAACCCTGACACGTGTGTCCTTAAATAATTCCGCAACAAAATGACACTTTTCGGAGTCGGAAACGCCCGTTATCGACACAGGTGTTCTTCCTCGTTCAAGTGCCTTTTTTGCTTCGTTGTATTCTGTTGATTCGTTTAAAAGCGATAAAAATGCGTTCATTCCGCTTTGCATACCTTTTTGCAATTAAACGTATTCATTGCCTTTTGGATGTCACCCGTCACAAAAAGCTCCGCTGCCGTGACGGCATCTTCCGTTGCCTGCCTTATTTTTTCTTCGTCTTCGCCCGTAAAACGCGAAAGTACATAGTCTTTTAAGTCCATTTTTGCTGGCTTTTCGCCGACACCTATTCTGATTCTCGGAAAATCCTCGCTTCCGAGATGCAAAATAATATTTTTGATTCCGTTGTGTCCGCCTGCGCTTCCGCGTTCTCTCACCCTTATAAATCCGGGATCCAAGTTTATGTCATCGTATATTACGCATATATCGGCGGGCGTAAGCTTAAAAAAGTCCATCGCCGCGCGAATCGATTCACCGCTCAAGTTCATATAGGTTTCGGGCTTTATTAAAATCACCTTTTCGCCGTGAATTATGCCTTTGCCTATGCTTGCCTTAAATTTTTTTTCGGAAACATCTATTCCCGTTTTATCGGAAATCGCCGTAATCGCGCTGAATCCGACATTATGGCGTGTTCCTATATATTCTCTGCCCGGATTTCCGAGCCCCGCTATTATCTTCATTTATTTCGAATAGTCCTTGTTGTATTCACCTTTTATCGCACCGTAAGTCACGGTACCGTTTACGGCATCGATTCCCTTATAGTAAAGAAGCTCGGAAACCGTAACAAATTGATAATCCTGACACGAAAGCGTAAGCATTACCTGGTTCACCGTATCGACAGTCGTATGATAAAGAGAATGGAAAAGCACGATCTGTCCGTCTGCGGCATTTTCAACCACTCTCAAATAGTCTTCGGTGACAATCTTGTTGTATTCGTCTTCCGTGACCTTGTCCGTATAAATTACGCCGTTTACCCAGTCTCTGGAATCAAGCGTCCAGTTGATTATCGGTAAAGGCAGGTTTTCGGACATATATTTAAGTCTGTCGCTGCCGCCCGGGAATCTTATATACGACGGTGCATATCCCACCGTATTTGCAAGAAGAAGACTGTTTTTGTTGATATTTGTCCAAAACGTCTTTTTGTCGCAATCTTCCGACGTGTAAGAAGTCGAACTGTAGGTAAGCGACGCTATTTCCTGTCCCGCCGCGGCAAGTGCCTTTACGGATTCCTTGCAGCTTTCGGCGCTGTCAATTCTGCTTCCCAGCACAAAGAACGTACACCTTGCATCGTTTTCCTCAAACACTTCCAAAAGTCTCTCGTCAACCGGACGATAAGGGCCGTCGTCAAATGTGATCGCAATCATCGGCTTTGTGGGATCGAGATTTGTACGGATTTCCGCGCCCACACGGTTTCCGTCGGTGTCGTAATACATGAATGCCTTTGCTTCCGAAAGCTTTACGTCATACGTAAATTCCTTATGAATGACTTCCGTAAGCGTTCCGTTCGGGAAAATAAACGTCACCGTGCTTCCGTGAATATAGAAATTATTGTAATCTGCGGCATTATATGCCGTGTCATAATCAACAAAGCTTGTACGGGAAAATGCGGAATCTTCTTTAACCGCCGCCGTTTGCAAGCGTTCCTTTATGATTGCCAAGTAACTCTCGTTAAACATATCGCTTGCCGAAAGCTTTTTGTAGGTTGTTGCGTCAAATGTTGCGGCTTCCGAGTGTGTTCTGTCACCCGATGTGCATGTAAAAAGGAGCGATACGTATTTCGGGAATGTATAAGTGCTTATTTTTACGTTTTGGGTGCTTGCGTAACCGTTAAGCACGATATCGTTTTCCGCGGTCTCACGGGCAAGTGTTTCGGCCGTTGTCTTTAACGCGCTCGGCACCTTGTCAAGTCCGGTTACGGTAACAACGGGTGCGGGAGCATCGGTCGGAACAACGGTCGGCACAGGCGTATTTGTCGCAACGGGCGCAAGCGTCATAGTGGGCGCAACTGTTACAGCAGGTGTTGCCGTCACAGCCTTTGTGGGAGTTTTTGTGGGAGCTGCAGTCGGTGTAACAGTCACCTTTACAACATCCGTAACCTTTATTTCACCGGTCGGCGTAGCTGTCGCAAACGAAACGGCTTTTGTGGGAACCGGAGTCGGATCCGCATCATTTTCGTTTTCATCCTTATTTTTAAAATTAAGTACCATAAGTACAACAATTATCCCAAGAAGCAGCACTACAACGGCGCTCATAACAATCATCAAATTTCTGACTCTGTAGGATCTTCCGAATTTAGGTTTGTTCATTTTTGCCTCCGGGATAAATATAAATTCTGAAATACCGGGTTTAAATCCGGTATCACGCTTTTTACGCAATCATTAAAGATAATACAACACTTTCCGCGATTTAACAAGTACCGCAACGCCCCAAAACCGACAAATTGTCAGCCAAAAAATCTTTTAAAAGCGATATATCACCTTCCGTAAGGCATAATCTTTTGCCCCAGGTATCATTCCATGAAATTTACCATAAAAATTCGCCCCGTAAATTACGGGGCGAAATCGCTTAAAAATTACTCATTTGATACGACAAATATAACACCGACGGGATTTGAAGCGGTAACCGTTCCGCAATCGTCATCAAACCAAACATCGTCTTCCCAAACATGATACTCATAATAATCAAGCTTTGCATATGCGTTTATCGTGCGCACCTCACCTTCGGGAATCGTAACTGTCTGAGCATCCGAAACGGTAACACTTCCCGTAACGGAAAAACCTACCTCTGCCGAAATTACGCTTGCGGGAATCTTAACTTTTGCCGAATATGTCGCTGAAACTGTTTCACTTATCGTCATTGTTCCGACACCGGGCGCATATGTGCTTGACCTCAACAGTTTTCCGCGTTTGCAGTCATCATGATACGTTTGTATAAAAATATACTCGTTCGGATTCAAAAAATCCGCAGTCATAATCGATTTTTTTGACTTATCGACGGTATTGCAATCATAATATGTTTTGATAATGATTTCACATATCGAGTCAGGATCTTCGGGGAGATCAAGTTCTTCGGCGAGCACCTCAATTTCCTCCGGCACATTGGTTGAATAGATATAACTTGACATGTTTTCGGAAGCGTACACTTCCTGTGACAAGTCAAAATTCTTATAAACAACCGATCCGACCGCAATAAGCACGCTCATCAAAAGCGCAATAAGCATAACAATTCTTTTTTTTCGATTCATAATGTCCTCCTTTTAAAAAGCCTTGCCTTTCGACTTACTTACACATTTTCCTCGACTTATTCATTCGTTCGCCACCGCTTATTTACGCGTTCTCCGCCGCCGCTTATTTACACGTTCTCCGCCGCCGCTTATTTACACGTTCTCCGCCGCCGCTTTTTCGTAAGCCTTTAAAACCTGCGTCTGAAGCGCGGTACGTGTTTCCGAATTTATGGGATGCGCAATATCCCTGTACTCACCCTCCGCGGTCTTACGGCTCGGCATTGCGATAAAGAGGCCCTTTTCTCCGTCAATTATTTTGATATCATGCACAACAAATTCTCCGTCAATCGTAATCGACGCAATCGCCTTAAGCTTTCCTTCCTTTTCGCCCATTCTGATTCTTATATCCGTAATATTCATAACATTTCCTCCGATACATCATAGCTCCGATCCAAAGATCAAAAGATATTTTATCGTTTTGACCCTTGTATCGCTCTCTCCGTCACACATTCTTCTAAATCTTATATCTTTCCCCTTTTACGATTACAACCTTCACTTCGCCGTTTTCACCGATATATGTGGAATTCGGTTTTATTGTATCACGGCTCTCGACGATGCAATTCTCGATATACGAATTGTCTCCGATATAAACATCGTTGAGAATAATGGAGTTTTTGATCGTAACGTTGTTGCCCACATACACCTTCTTGAAAAGCAGCGAATCCTCAACATTTCCGTTTATGATGCATCCGCTTGCGACAAGCGAATTTAACGTTTTGGCGCCGGGATTGTATTTTGCGGGCGGATTGTCGTCAATCTTCGAATAAACATCCGGATACTCCTTAAAGAAATACTTGTAAACCTCGGGCTTTAAGAAGTCCATGTTTGTTTTGTAATAGCTTTCCGCGGTCGAAATGCTGCTCCAATAGGTGGTAAGATCATAAGAATAAATATTCTTTACGTCCTTATATCTGATGATAATGTCGCTCACGAGATCGGTTCTGTTTTCGAGCATTGCCGTCTCGAGAAGCTCTATCAAAAGACGTCTTCTTATTATATAAACACCGATCGAAATTCTGTTTGAACGATTGACAAGCGGCTTTTCTTCCATTGCGGTTATGCGCCCGTCTTCATCCGTCTTCACGATTCCGAATCTCGAAACGTCGCTTCCTTCGGGAAGAACCTTTGTGACAACCGTAATGTCCGCATGCTTATCGATATGATACTCAAGCACCTTTCCGTAATCAAGCTTGTATATTCCGTCGCCCGACGCAATTACGACATACGGCTCGTGGCTGCTCTTCAAAAATTTCATGTTTTGCGCAATCGCATCAGCCGTTCCCTGATACCAGAATGCGTTGTCCGGCGTAATTGTGGGATTGAATACAAAAAGTCCGCCCTGTTTGCGCCCAAAATCCCACCATTTGGATGAACTTAAGTGCTCGTTTAGTGACCTTGCGTTATATTGAGTGAGCACGGCAACCTTCTGAACATGCGAATTCGACATATTCGAAAGTGCAAAATCGATTGCTCTGTATGCGCCGCCCATAGGCATTGCGGCTATCGCGCGTTTGTCGGAAAGTCCCGACATTTTTGTTGAATTGCCTCCGGCAAGTATAATTCCTATCGCTCTCAACTTAATTCACCTGCCTTTATTATATTTTCGCCCGACGGCAAATATGCGTTACTATAATCCTCCGGCACCGTTTTTCCGCATATGGCAACGTTTTTGCCGACGGAAACATTATCCGGAATCTCCGATCCTTCACCCAGGCACACAAGTCCGTCAGAGTAAATCGCGGGCTTCCAAACGTTCTCTTTTTCGTCTCCCACGCCGAGTTTGACGTTGTTTCCGATTTCGCAGTTTTCGGCAACGATACCTTTATAAACTTCCGAATTCCTGCCGATGTGGGTACCCGTCATTATGATCGAATCCATGACAACGGCGCCTTCGTCGACAACGACTCCGGGACCAAGCACGGAATTTACCACACGTCCGTGGATTTCCGCACCCTCACTTATTATTGCGCGCTCGATGCTTGCCGTACGCGAAATAAATTGGGGCATAATTATATCCGTCTTTGTATAAATTTTCCAAAATTCCTCGTAAAGATTGAATTTGGGAAGAATATCGATAAGCTCCATATTGGATTCCCAATACGACACAAGCGTCCCCACATCCTTCCAATAACCGTTGAATTCGTACGCAAAAATCCGGTTGCCGTTTTTAAAGCAATAGGGAATTATATGCTTTCCGAAGTCGCATCCCGGCTGCTCGGACATGGTGATAAGAGCCTCGCGCAAAATCTTCCACGAGAAAATATAAATTCCCATCGAAGCAAGGTTGCTGTGCGGAACCTTCGGCTTTTCCTCAAACTCCGTGATTCTGCCGTCATCGTCCGCAATCGCGATTCCGAAACGGCTTGCTTCCTCAATCGGCACGGGAATCGTCGCAATCGTAACGTCCGCATTGTGCTCTTTATGAAAATCAAGCATAAGCTCATAATCCATCTTATAGATATGGTCGCCGCCCAAAATCAGCACGTAATCGGGATTATAATATTCCATGTATTTGAGATTTTGGTATATGGCATTTGCCGTGCCCGTATACCATTCGGTATTTGTGCTCTTTTCGTAAGGCGGAAGTATCGAAACACCTCCGACGTTTCTGTCCAAATCCCACGGAATACCGATTCCTATGTGCGTATTAAGTTTGAGCGGCTGATATTGCGTGAGCACGCCCACCGTGTCTACTCCCGAATTGATGCAATTACTGAGCGCAAAATCAATTATTCTGTACTTGCCCCCATATGTAACCGCAGGTTTTGCCATATTTGCCGTAAGCACCCCGAGACGGGAACCCTGCCCTCCCGCAAGGAGCATGGCAATCATTTCTTTTTTTATCACCGGTCTCTCCTCCTGTAAAAAATGTAGTGAAAAAAATTAAAACCCCGTATGTATAAATCTTACCACAATTGGCATATATTTCAACTTTTTTGTGAATTTTATGCGGGATTACAATAAAAATGATACAAGGATCAAAAGGTTCTGCTTTCGATGCAAAGTTATTTGCAAGAGAAATTTTGACATTTTGAACCGCCAAAACATGAGTAAGCAGCCGTTTTTCGAAAAGCAGCCAAGCGGATTACGAATGATACACGGATTGCAAGAGTGCAACGCTACGCAAGCAATCCGTGTATCATTGACAACTTCAAAAAAAATCAGCGGCAATTCAAAACAAAATGAATCACCGCCGGAAATATCCGTAATCTTTTGATAAAAACGTCGCTCCGAAAGACGAATCTCACGAATGCGTTCCAATTGTTCTTTAAAATAGTCTTTTGTCAAAATCGTCCCACCGTTTTTTAGGCGCTCGTCGTCCATTGCGAAACCCTTCACGGTAAACTCCTCGATAATGTGGTTTGCCCATTTTCGAAACTGAACTGCACGTGGAGAATCCACCTTATTACCGACAGCAATGATAGCGCTCAAATTATAGTGATTGGTATCATAACTCTTACCGTCTGCGGCAGTTATTCGAAATTTTCGAATAACTGAATTTTCATCAATCTCACCGTCAGCAAAAATTTTTTTTTAATGATAATTAATCGTATGAGTCTCCACATTATACAAAAGCCCCATCATCTTTTGCGTCAACCACACATTTTCATCAAAGTACACCGCATTTACATCACTTTCCCCGGTAGCCGTAATAAATGTCAAATATTCCGCCGCGGAGGACCGAACAATGCTGACCTCATTTTTTTCTTTTTTCATAAGCCAAGCTCACTTTCTTAAATAAGCTTCAAAAATTTTGCTTCCTATAAGTCAAAAATTAGCATTCTTCCGCTTGATTGTCAACTTCTTCTCACTTCTGTTCAAATTACCCCACTTCATTTTCACAAAACTTTTACCGATATAAATTTTGGAGCATACACATATATAAACCGGTTAAAATCCGTTTTATATTTCCTATAAAAAGACGCAAGCAATTCGATAATTCATTGATAACCCGTTGAAGTTGCATTTTAACTTCACAAAAAAAGACAAGAGGTCACGCATGAACATACAAAACGCATTTTCCGCCTACGGCGTCGAATCAACCGATAAGCAAGTCTCAAAAAGCAATTTGAGTGCCGCACTCGAAAAACTCGGCGCGAATAAATCCTATAGCGCCGAAAGCACAAAGAAGTCTAACGCTTCGGCATTTGAAACCGAATTTACCGCAGAAAAAGAAAGCCTTGACTCTGCCCTCACTTCGGACATTTATACAAAAAACGGTGAAATCGTAACTTCCGAAAAAGAAGAAGAAAGTACCCAAACCGAAGCCGAAAAAAACGAAGAAAACATAAAGAGCGCCGCTAACCAAATCAGCACGTCCGACATGGAAGAACTCATAAACGAAGGCTTTGACGTGTTCGGAATGACAACCGACGAGCTTATGGCGGCGGTTGACAGAATGAAGCTTCAAAAAGAAGTTTTTGAAGTCGCGCTCGAAAATCAAATAGAAGAAAAGCAGGACACACGCACGGAAATCATCGAGTTTGCGGTAAAAGTGTTAAATTCCGATCCGAACGCCGAAAAAATCGCCGAAAAGCTCATCCGTGCCGATCTTCCCGTAACGGAAGAAAACTTAAAGCGTATGTCACGTGCGCTTGAAATGGGAAAAAACGAAAAAAACGTTTCATCGGAAACAGCCGAATATTTGATAAGAAATAATTTGGTTCCGACGCTTGAAAACATCAACACGGCACGTTCCGCGGTTTCTTCGCACTCGCATCCCGAGAAAAAGCTTTCCGATGCCGCATGGTCAGAGTTGCAGGGGCCCGTAAGTCACCTGCTTTTTCAGGCGGGACTTCGCCAAAGCAAGGACATAATGACCGCCGCACAGGATTTTATAAAGAAAGATATTCCTCTCACCGCGGAAAATTTGAAGGCATATTCGCAAATCACCAAAATAAAGCTTACCGACGACGAAATCCTTACGCGTGCCGCAGATTCGATATCTGTCGGGCAGGATCCCTTATCCGCAAATCTTTTGTCAAAAACCGCAAGTCAGGTAAGACAGATTATATCAAACAACAATAACGTAACCGATGCCGGTATCAATTACGCCGTTGCGAAGAAAGCCGCCGAAACCGGTGAATATAGTGCGGACAAAATCGAGCTCTCGCTTTCCGATCTCCACACGGCGGAAGAGGAAGTAAAGGAAAATCAAATTGTTCCGCGTTATTTGGAAGAATACTCGGCATCGGGCGCGGGAAATGCCGCACAGATAAAGGCACGCCGCCAACTCGAGGAAGTTAAGGCAAAAATGACCTATGAGGCGGGCTACCGTCTCGCAAAAGAAGGCGTGCGCATCGATTCGGTTTCGATGAACAAGCTTATCGACAATCTCCGTATGCTTGAAAACAGATATTATTCGGATTATTTCAGGCAATCGGGCGCAGCCCCGGGCTCCTACACGCAGGAAGACGTAGACCTTTTACGCGACACGAGCACAAAATTAAAAGAAATAGAAAATATGCCGGCGACTCTTATTTACGATACGGTAAGCGAAGCGTCGCAAATCACCGTAAACGAACTTCATACGGCGGGCACGGCAAAATACGGATACGATTTAAACAAATACAATAACACCCTTGAAACCGTAATGACCGCACCTCAGTCAAAATACGGCGACTCGATCGAAAAGGCGTTTTCGAACGTCGACTCGTTACTCAAAAACGCAGGAATAGAAGTGACGGAGGAGTCACGCCGTGCGACAAGAATCCTCGGATATGCCGCCGCCGAAATCACCCCCGAAAACGTGGAAAAGGTTTCGGAATACGATAAATCTTTGCAAACGGCACTCAGTAGCCTCCGCCCCGAAGTCACCGTAAAAATGATTCGTGAAGGCATAAATCCTTTAAACGAGTCGATTGATTCTTTAAATGAAAAGGCGCAAAAAATAATAGACGAAAACAATATTTCAAGTGACGTGTCATACTCAAATTTTCTTGTGAACCTTGACAAAAAATCGTCGCTCACATCGGAAGAAAGAGACGCATACCTTGCGATTTACAGGGCGCTTCACCAGATATCCGAGTCTCAGGACTCTGCACTCGGCGCCGTTTTTAATTCGGGTGAAACTTTGTCCCTCAAAACTCTTTTGACCGCCGTCCGCTCGGGACGCGTCACGGGACACGAAATGCTCATAAACGACACATTTAACAATGTTTCAAAAATTTACCGTGACGTCGACAAAATAGAAAACAAAATCCGTCTCGGAATTTCAAATCAAAATTCGGTTGAAGCGGAAACCCTAAATAATTTGACCGAATCTGTCGATAATACAATCAAAGAATTATCCGAAGATTCGCATTACACTGCCGAAGACTGGGTTAAGAATCTTTCGGATATCGCCGCAAACGGCACAAACGCAACAAGGTTTTTGGAAGATTTCAACATTCTCACAAACGCCGAAAACATTGAGGCGGCAAAGAATTTGTTGAACGACGACACAACGCTTTTTAAGGACTGGAAGCGTTTTAAATCCATCGCGACGGGTGAAAGGGCGGTATTACCCGACTTCTTATCGGCGCTCACAAGCGATGCGGATATGCAGGAAGCATACGCAAGTTTTGCGAAAGAAACAACCGAATTCAAGAAGGAAATCCAGCATGATCCGACGCTCACAAAGCTTGACGTGAAAGCGCTTAAGAAAACGGATGTCGGCGTAAAGCTTATGAACAGGCTTTCAAAGCGCAAGTTTTATCAAATTCCCGTGGATACGGGCGACGACATCATAAACATCAACGTCACACTCATAAATAACGAGGATGAATCCGCTCCCCAAAAAGTTTTTGCGCAAATTCCGACGGAAACGCTCGGAACAATTTCCGCCGAAGCAACTCTTACCGAAAACGACTTAAAGTGCTTTGTTTCGGGTGCGTCAAGAAAAGCAATCGACACCCTCAAAAACAGCCGCTTAAATCTCTTCGCCGGGCTTGCCGAAAACGGAATACACATAAATTCAATCTTTTACGGAACGGAAGAAGTGCAAAACGACCTGTATCAATATAAGACGGACGGCGCATACAAAAACACTTCGGATTCTGATGCCGCGCCCATGGGAACGGAAGCTCTTTACCATATCGCGCGCACGATTGTGACACACGTAAGGCAGATCGATTCGGCACAGAATGCGTAAAACTTATTAATGCACTTTGCTTAACCTGCACACAAACGAGGAAGACATATGAGAATAAACCACAATATTTCGGCTCTCAAAATCAACAACATTTTGAACAAAAACAATTCGTCTCTCGAAAAAAGTCTTGAGAGGCTGTCGTCCGGCTACAAAATAAATTGCGCCGCCGACGATGCCGCAGGACTTGCGATTTCGGAAAAAATGAAAACACAGATTGCGGGACTCGACCAGGCATCACGAAACGCCTCCGACGGAATTTCCGTTATACAGACGGCGGAAGGCGCATTAATCGAAGTCGAACAAATGGTTCAGCGTATGCGTGAGCTTGCGGTTGAAGCCGCAAACGGTTCCTATACGGACGACGACCGCTCGACGCTTCAGGACGAAGTAATACAATTAAAAGAAGAAATAAACCGTATTTCAAAAACTACGGAATTCAACACAAAAACACTTCTTGACGGTACGGTTGACAGGCGTTCTTATTCCGACAACAGTTATGTAAAGCTTGTTTCCTTATCCGACAGCGTAGAAGTAAAAAGCTACAGCTTTGAAGTAAACAAGGAAGCCGATCCGGCGCTCGTTATGAGTAAGCTCACCGCGTCCACCGCTCCCACGGACGGAAAAATCACGATAAACAACGCGGAAGTGACAATAACCGCGGGCGATACGCTCGACGAAATCCTTTCGGAGCTCACAACCGCATGCGACAGCCTGGGCGTTGATGTGTGCTACACGGACGGCACCGCAGATTCGTCTTCCGCATCCGGCTACAAAACGGTTTCCGCATCCGACGCGGTAATCGGAAACGCATATCTTCTCTTTGTGACAAACGACTACGGCTCGGACGCATCGTTATCG
>CAZZFV010000014.1:0-44483 GCA_964653855.1 uncultured Lachnospiraceae bacterium | reverse complement strand
ATAAATTCGCCGACGTCCACATAAATGTATGACCAGTGGCTTTCGGTGCCCGCTTCCGACCACGTTGTGTGCGGAATGTTTCTCGGGATACATGTTACGTCGCCTGCCTTAAAGGAGAGCGGTGCTTTAATTTTGTTAAAATCCATGTATCCCGATTCAGAATGGCATATTCCGATCTCGAGGCAGTTGTGGAAATGGAGGTTATTGCTCTTTATGCTTGAAATTTTCCAATAGTCGCCCGAGAGCAGAAATACCGGGAAATCGTAGGGCAAATAATAGTTTCTGTATTCGGTTATTTGGGTCTTTTGTTTTGACATGGCTTCTCCTTAAACGTTTACGAAAACGAGCATTTATGCGCTTTTTTTAACCAAAAAACTTTTGAAATTCACAAAAACGCAAAAAAACATGGTAATTATGTACAAAAAAAATTCAACTTCACAAAACAAATTGTTTAAGTTTAACAATGAAATTCGGCTGTATTTTATCATAAATGGTTGAAATTGCATAGTAATAATAAGTATATGGTTGGAAAAAAGTTAATTGTTAATTCATAATAATGACACAAAGTTTAAGAAGTTATGCATTTGATGTAAGCTTGATTACAAGAAAAATGTTGACGTTTTGAATTGTTTTTTGTCAAATCGTTAAAAAGTTCCACCCCGGAGGTATTTATATGGGAAAACAAATGACCGTATCTGTTTCGACGGATGAAAACAAAATTGTTGTGCCGGACTATAAAACAAAGGTTAACCGGTTCAAAAAGGATGCGAAAAAAGCAATTAAGCGCGACTGGCAGCTTTACCTGATGGTTGTGATTCCGCTTTTTCTTGTGATTTTGTTTAACTATGCGGCTTATCCCGGACTCAGGATGGTTTTCTACGATTACAAAATCATGAAGGGGTATGAAGGCAGCAAATTTGTCGGATTTGAAAACTTCAAGACTCTTTTTCACAGCTCGCAGTTTTTGTCGGCTCTTAAGAACTCGGTTATATTCAATATCCTTGACTTGCTTCTCGGATTTCCGATGCCGATTATTTTAGCCCTTCTTTTAAACGAGCTCAGATACAAAAAATTCAAAAAAGTTTCGCAAACGATACTTTATCTTCCCCACTTCCTTTCGTGGGCGGTTATCGGAGCGGTGGGTTACGCGATGTTCCGTCCTCAGACGGGTTTCGTGAACATCCTCTTAAAGGAATGGGGACTCATAGAAGAGGGAATTCCCTTCCTTACCGAAAAATGGCACTGGGCGGTTACGTACTTGCTTGTTGCCGTTTGGCAGTCGATGGGATGGGGCACAATCCTTTATCTTGCGGCAATTTCAAGCATCAGCGGCGAGCTTTACGAGGCTGCGATGATTGACGGCGCAAACCGCTGGCAAAGAATGTTGCATATCACGCTTCCGGGAATCAGGAGTACGGCGGTTACGCTTCTTATCATGAATTTGGGACGTCTTATGGGTTCAAGCCTCGAGCGTCTTACCGCATTTGACAATGCGATGGTAAGAGATTTTCAATATCAGCTTGCCGTTTATATTTATCAATTCGGACTTCAGTCGTCTCATTATTCGCTCGCAACGGCCGCAAACCTGTTCCAGTCCGTGATCGGACTTATACTTGTGCTTGTTTCCGACCGTATAGCAAAAGCGCTCGGCGAAAACGGATTGTTATAGAAAGGAGGTCACTATGGCTAAGAATAAAGATAAAATCAACGAGTCAACCGTCGGCGACGGCACAGGAGCCATTACAAAATTCCGCATAAGTGATCTTCTTATAATGATTTTTATCGGAATACTTTGTCTTACATGCGTCGTTCCTTTTTGGCACGTTGCGGTAAAGTCGATTTCAAGTAACGCTCAGGTTTCCGCAAATGCGGTTTTCTTATGGCCCAAGGATTTGAGTTTTGCGGCTTACAAGCAAATATTCAAAGACGGTGAGCTTACCTATTCGATGGCTTTTTCCGTCGGTGTGACCGTACTTTTTACCGTTCTCGGAATGCTTGTGTGCACATGTGCGGCTTATCCGCTTTCGAGAAGAAGACTGAAAGGAAGAGCGGTGTTGTCGTTTTTACTCATGGTTCCGATGTACTTTTCGGCGGGACTGCTTCCCACATATCTTTTATACTACAAGCTTCATTTGATAGACAATTTTTGGGTACTTATTCTTCCTCTTATCTATTCGGCGTATAATATGATGATAATGAAGAATTACTTCCTCACCAATTTGCCGGATGAGCTTGAGGAGTCGGCATTCCTTGACGGAGCGACAAACTTTCAGATACTTTGGAAAATCGCACTTCCGCTTTCAAAGCCGATTATCGCAACACTTTCGCTTTTCTATGCGGTAGGTCGTTGGAATGCATATTCCGACAACATGTATTATACTTCGAAGGAAAGCCTGAAGCTCGCGCAATACAAGCTTTATCAAATGGTTTTGAATGCGTCGGACACGATCGACTTGGTCGGCGAAACAACGGCTCAAAAGAGCTCGCCGCAGGTTTTGCAAGCGGCATCGATAATGTTTGTTACGATTCCCATTCTTGTGATTTATCCTTTCGTGCAAAAATATTTTGTTAAGGGCACGATGGTCGGAGCGGTAAAGGGTTGACGAACAAACAAATCTTTACGGATTGCGGCCGGAAAATAGGTCCGGTGGGTTTACTTTGATAGTTTCCCTTAAATTTAAGGGTACTGTATAAATCAGCGTGAAAACGCAAAAAAAGGAGGATTTTTATGAAGAAAAACTTTCTTCGAAGAGCTGTGACACTTGCACTTAGTGCTGTTATGGCTGTTTCAATGCTTGCGGGCTGCGGCAATAAGGATAACGGCGGCTCGAGCAGTGCCGATGCGGAGTGGACGGCATTCAAGGACAACGTTACAATCCAGATCCCTGTTTACGACAGAGGTGAAGACGGTGACGAAACAAACAACTATTGGACAAAGTGGATTCAGTCCGAATTCGGCGACAAGTACAATATCACGGTTCAGTTTGTGACAATCGGACGCGGTACCGTTCTTGACGACTACAACAAGCTTGCAAATGCGGGCACACTTCCCACCGTTCTTATGGAATATGACTTCGATAAGTGCGCATATTGGGCAAACGACGGTTTCCTTCAGGAAATCGACCTTGATTATTTTGCAAAGGTTGCTCCCACATACTATCAGATGATGGTTGACAACAACTACATTCAGTATTCTTCTTTGAACGGAAAGACATACTTTGCACTTGCAGAGAGACCTTACTCGGACACAAACTACAACTGGGTAACGTTCTATCGTAAGGACTGGCTCGATCAGCTCGGACTTTCCTATCCCGAGAAGTGGTCAGAGTGGCTCAACGTTTACGCAAAGATCAAGGAAGCGGGTCTTGCAACATATCCCGCAGGCGGCACAAAGATTACGGGCGCCGGCGTAGACCAGAACTACATTTACAGAACATATCCTCAGGATGAGTATGCATGGGCAACAACCGGTGACTATGCAATTCCCGCACTTTCAACGGTTGCTCAGAAGGTTCTTCTTGAAAGAAGAAACGAGCTTTACAATGCAGGTTATTATGATCCCGAATTTGCAACAAAGTCTTCATCGGACGGCGAAGCAGATTTCATCGCAGGAAAGACATTTGCATATAACGCATACATCGCAACGGATATGCCTGTGCTTAACAGCTTCTATGAAACAAATCCGAACGCTACACTCGGAATCGCTCCCGTTACAACATCTACGGATGACGGAGCAGGCGCAGTATCATGTGCTTATCGTGTAAACAACGCATACGGCATGATGGTCGGCTTCTCGGCTACGGCTACCGCCGATCAGGTTAAGGCAGCCATGATGTATATGGAATGGCTCATTCAGCCCGATAACCTCTTCACATTCCAGTATGGTTTTGAAGGAAAGACATACGATAAGGACGCTAACGGAAATGCCGTTCTTCGTTCCGCAGAAAATCAGGATTCCGAATACTTAATGGTTGCACGTCAGAACAAGGACTACTTCTGCATTTGCATCGAAGCAAGAAAGCTTGCAAGCATCGAAGAAACCGTTACGGCTTCATATCCCGCAAATTATAAGGACAGCCAGAGCTTCTACGATCAGATCGTAAAGAACTACTATACTTATAAGCAGATTATCGCCGACACACCCATGTATGCGGTTACGGACTGCAAGTTCGCGCTTACTCTTGAGCAGGCGGCATCACTTCAGCCTTATCTTCTTACACAATATGAAACATATGCAACACAGCTTGTTGTATGTAAGCCGGAAGAGTTTGATTCGCTTTACGAGTCGCTCAGCGCCAAGTACTTAAATGACGGCTATCAGACTGTTATCGATGAGAGAGCAGCGGCATATAAGGAAGGAAAGACAAGCTCACTTCCGAAATATTGATTAAACCCTTAATTTATGAAGAAAAGAGTTTTTGCAAGAAATTCCGTATTTTTTCGGCAAATCTTGCAATATGGATGAATTCTTTTCGGATGTAATTAAAGGCCAAAAATTTACAGCCTCCGGGGAAACTCGGGGGCTGTATTAAAAAGAAGTGACGGATTAAGATTTTTATACCGAAATTTTTTTATTGTACAGATTAAAGATGCGTAAAATATGCGTTTTTGATGTATGCAATAATGAAGTGATTATGGAGTTTATTTGTTTTTTAATTTATTATGATGTAAAGCATTTGGCCTTAAGGTAAAAAGGAGGAAATTATGAATCTTCAAATGGATGAAAAAGAAATCAGAGAAGTGATCGACAAAATCGTTAAGCGCACGATGAAAATGGACCTCACATGGGACTGGCCGTGCGGCGTCGCATATTACGGAATTGCGGACGCATATGAAACAACCGGAAACGAAGAATATTTAAAACTTTTAAAGGACAGAGTGGATGAACTTATTGATCTCGGTCTTCCGCGCGTGTGGACAGTAAACGCGTGTGCGATGGGACATGCCGTTTTGAGTCTTTATAAGGCAACGGGTGAACAAAAATACATGGATATCGTGATGAGCAAGATCGATTATCTCAAAAATCATGCGCTCAGGTTCGGAGAAAACGTGCTTCAGCATACGGTATCCGCAAACAACGATTTCCCGGAGCAATGCTGGGCGGACACGCTTTTTATGGCTGCATTTCTTATGCTCAGAGTGGGCGTTGAATTAAAAGACGAGGATCTGATAAACGATTCTTTAAATCAATGGTATTGGCATATCAAATTTTTGCAAGACCCCGAAACCGGACTTTATTATCACGGCTGGGACAACATAAACAAAAATCACATGTCGGGATTTTATTGGGGCAGAGCGAACGCCTGGGCGGCATATACGATGTCGCAGGTGGGCGGAATTTTGCCGAAGTGCTATTTGTACCCTAAGTATATGGACATTGCGGGCTCATTAAATGAGCAGCTCGGAGCCCTAAAGCTTCTTCAAACGGAAAACGGACTTTATAGGACGATCCTTGACGACCCCGATTCCTACGAAGAGATTTCCGCATCCGCCGGAATAGGCGCCGCAATGGTATCGCGCGGAAATCCGCTTCATACAAAATATATCAACAAAACAATAAAAGGCATGCTTGAAAATGTAAGCAAGGACGGAAGGGTGTTGAATGTTTCCGGCGGTACGGCAGTTATGAATGACAGAGACGGATACAGAAACATTTCAAAAGACTGGATCCAGGGCTGGGGACAGGGACTTGCGCTTGCATTCTTTGACAGAGTTCTTATTTCTTCGACGATAAGCAAGGACGGGGCACTTTAAAATGAAATTTTTATTCGGTGACGGCTATAAGAATAACCGTGAAAACAATTCGTGTATATGCGTGGGAATATCAGACTTATATGAAAGCAAAAAGGGATACGGATTTTTGACGGACAAAAACGCCGAGATTCCGGGAATAAGTAATTCGCTTACGTTCCCCGGGTATTATGAAAACGAAAATGTAATCGAATTACAAAAGTCGGAATCAGGAATTTATGCCGTGCAGGATGAAAAGTTAAGTGAACTTTGTTCCGAAAAATCACGGCTTATTCCCGTGTCGTTTCGCGCGGATGCGCCCGAATACGGAAATTATCGTGTGCGTGTGGGAATTCACGGGGACGGTGAAGTGCTCATATATGCGGGCACAAGAAGGCTTGTTTACAGAGAAATTTTAGGTGAACTTAAAGATGTTACCGTAGAATTTGTAATGAATTTGAGCCGTATTATCCCGAGAGGGTATTCATTCGTGCATGAGAGAAAAGCGGTTTATGTTACCGTTTTCGGTAAAAATGTTGCACTAAAAAGCATCGAATTTGAAAAAACGGATTGCCCCACCATATTTATATGCGGCGATTCGACGGTGACCGATCAGGCGGCGGATGTGCCATACTTCCCCGGCACAAGTTATTCCGGCTGGGGACAGATGTTACCGGAATTTTTAAAGGGCATTGCGGTTTCAAATCACGCGCATTCGGGACTCACGTCGGAAACGTTCAGGACGGAAGGACACTACAAAATCGCTTATGACATGATGAAAAAGGGCGATTTTATAATGTTTCAATTTGCCCACAACGATCAAAAGCTTGCCCATTTGAAGGCGTTTGAAGGCTATTACGAAAATATCGTGACTTATATTAAGGAAGCAGAAGAAAAACAAGTGAATCCGATTCTTGTGACTCCGCTTGCGCGTAACACATGGAAAGCGGATACGGCGGAATATAACGATTTACTCATAGAATATGCGGCTGCGATTAAAGATATCGGTGAAAAGTATCGTGTTCCCGTAGTCGATTTGCATGAGTTCAGCATGAACGAAGTAAAGCGTGACGGGCTTGAATCCTCAAAGAGATTTTATTTTCCCAAGGATTACACTCATACAAACGATTTCGGCGCATATAAGATGGCGGATTTTATCGCGAAAGCGCTTGCCCGATTTAAGGAAACTCCCGAAAAATACGAGGGAAACTATGATGTGATTTCGGATGCCGCAGTGCTCACACGTGCAAAATGGGAAGTAAATGAGGTTCCGCAAATTCCCGAAATTCCGTTAAAGTTTAAGCACAGTGAAAATACGGAAAAACTTTCGGGTACGGCAGACATAAGCGTCGAGCGCCCCGACGATATAACGCTTCGCCATGAAGCACTCGGGTTTGTTATAAAGACAGCCAAGTTTTTCCCGACAAACGTGTTTAATGACACATATGATGACATAGTTGGACATGAAACATATGCGGGAACGGTTGAATGCGCATATCAAAACGGCATTATTCCCGCGGGGATGATAACAGACAAAAAGTTTTACCCGGAAAATCCCGTAACGCTTGAAGATTTTATATGTTTCTTGATGGGCGGATATAAGAGCAGAAGAAATTTACCCGAATCCGTTTCGTGTTCATATGACAATAAAACACACGATTATGCGCGTGAATTTGTGAGAGCGGCGGTGACACTTAAAATTTTGCCGGAAGGCTCAGACTTAAATAAAACTCTCACAAGACGCGAAGCTATGGAATATTGCAACAAAATATCGTTGTAAGTCGTAAAAACAGGAGATTATGAAACGTAACAAAAAATATCGCTGTGAGTAAAAAAGAAAGCACAGGAAAGGAATACAAAATGAAGTCAGGAAGCTTTACTTTGCCCGGAGAGGCAGGTTACGAAAAACTTACACTTGATATGGCCGCCCGTTGGGGCGCGGATGTAATAAGAGACAGTGACGGCACAAAACTGTCCGATGAGATTACGTCTGCGGGCTACGGAATTTATTCGACAATCTGTATAATAAGAGACCATAACGAATGGGCAAAGAAAAATCTTGACAAGCTTCAGCAAACATTTCTTTGCACGGAGCCGAAAATGGCAACCGAAGAGCCGCTTACGATTGACTTACTCGAAGATTTTTTTGACGAGCAATTCAAAATAAATGACAGTCTCAGGGCGTTTAAGTACTGGGAAGTGTACGACAGAACGGAAGACAGGCTTCTTTCGGAAGATGAGTGGACATACGAAAAAGGACAGGGTACCGTAACGCTGATGGACAGCACTCCCTGGCACGAATACACGGTAAGCTTCCTCGCATACAGAATATGGGAAGAAATTTCCATGTATAACCACACAACAAACAATTGGAACAAGGAACACTTGATGCAAATCGATCCGATTTATAAGGAGACTCGCGAGTACCTTAAAAACTGGCTCGAAAACTGGTGTATAGAGCATCCTCAGACAACGGTTGTGAGATTTACTTCGATGTTTTACAATTTTGTCTGGATTTGGGGATCGGACGCGAGAAACAGGCATCTCTTTTCCGATTGGGCGTCGTATGACTTTACGGTAAGCGATCTTGCGCTCGATTTGTTTAAAGAAGAGTACGGATACGGTATGACCGCCGAAGACTTCATCAACAAGGGAAAGCTTCATGTGACCCACACTCCGGGCAACAAAAAGAAATCCGACTGGATGGATTTTGTAAACAAAAATGTTATAAAATTCGGCAAAGAGCTTATCGATATCGTTCATAAATACGGAAAAAAGGCGTATGTCTTTTACGATGACAGCTGGGTGGGAATCGAGCCCTACAATGACAGATTCCCCGAATTCGGCTTTGACGGAATGATAAAGTGCGTATTTTCGGGCTTTGAAGCAAGACTTTGCGCGGGCGTTAAGGCGGAAACTCATGAGCTGCGTTTGCATCCTTACCTTTTCCCGGTTGGACTCGGAGGGCTGCCGACATTTGCGGAAGGCGGCGATCCCGCGACCGACGCAAAGAAATATTGGGTAAGCGTGAGACGTGCGCTTCTTCGCGCAAAGATAGACAGAATAGGACTCGGCGGATATCTTCACCTTGTTGAAAACTATCCCGACTTTGTGCAGGCGATAGAGGACATTGCGGACGAATTCAGGACAATAAAGTCGCTTCACGATTCGGGAGCACCGTATACGATAGGTTTACGTGTCGCTGTTCTTCATTATTGGGGACGCTTACGCTCGTGGACTTTGTCGGGTCACTTCCACGAAACATACATGAACGACCTTATTCATGTGAACGAAGCATTGTCGGGACTTCCCGTAAACGTATCTTTTATAAATTTTGAGGACGTAAAAAACGGTGCATTAAAGGACTACGATGTCGTAATCAATGCGGGTGTTATGGGAAGCGCCTGGGTAGGCGGAGAAGTTTGGGACGATCCCGAGATTCAAAGCCTCATAAACGAATGGGTATATAAAGGCGGCACATTTATCGGAATAAATGAACCCGCATCCACTTTGAGCGGCGGCAATGTATTTAAAGCATCGCGGGCGCTCGGTGTTGACCTTGACACAATAGACAGAGTTTGTCATGGCAGATGGATGTTCGACGTTGACGAAAAGACTGCAAAGGACATTATTCCGGATAACGCGGAAATTAAGCTTAAGTCAAAGGTTCACCTGACGGACGGCAAAGCGCGTGTCATTGCGGCTACGGGCAATTTACCTCTTTTTACGATAAACGATTTTGGCGCGGGTCACGGAATATGGATGTCTTCATTTGAAACAAATATTCCGAATAACCGTTTGCTTTTAAATATCCTTGTAAGTCTTTCAAAGGAAAAGGCAAAATATATTACGGACAATATGTACACCGAATCCGCATATTATCCCGGAAGCAATACGCTTGTTGTGATAAATAATTCGGATAAGGCTCAAAAAACACACGTATTTACGGGTGATAAAAATATTGAGTTTGAACTTAAGCCTTATGAAACAAGAATAACCGAAATTTAAGAGATGAGATTATGGTAACGGTTAATGAAACTTGAGAAAAGAGATTTCTGAGACGATTGCGAAAATTTAAAAAACGGATTCCGGTAATGATTACGGAACCTGTGCGTTATTTTGTATTCGGAAACCACGGAGGAAAAATTAAATGATACATCTTGCGATTGACATAGGAGCGTCGTCGGGACGCCATATAATTGCGGAACGAAAAAACGGCGAAATTGTCATGAAAGAAGTTTACCGCTTCAAAAACGAGCCGGTAAAAACGGATAAAGGGCTCACATGGGATTTACCGAGGCTCTTAAACGAAGTCGTGTCGGGCCTTAAAGCCGCAAGTGATGCGGGGTTCACACCCACATCAATCGGAATTGACACGTGGGGCGTTGATTATGTGCTTCTTGATAAAGACGATAATCCGATTCTTCCGATGTTTTGTTACCGAGACGAGAGAGGTGCACTTGCCTCAAAAGAGGTTCATAAAATAATTCCTTTTGAGACACTTTACGCACACACGGGAATTCAATTTCAGCCTTTCAACACGATTTACCAAATGTATTCGGATAAGTGCGCGGGAAGATTAAAAGATGCGGCAGATTTTCTTTTGCTTCCGGAATACATAGGATATTATCTGACAGGCGTAAAGGCACACGAATATACAAATTGTTCCACGACGGGACTCGTTAACGCGGAAACAAAAAAGTGGGACAGGGAAATTATTTTAAAAACGGGACTTCCGGAAAAATTCTTTGATGCGGAACCCGTTACGGCTCCCATAAAGCTTGGGGGATTACGCAAAGAAATAAGAGATAAAGTAAATTTCGATGCGGATGTCATTCTTCCCGCAACTCACGATACGGGTTCCGCGGTGGCTTCCTTAAAGGAAACAAAATGTGACAACGCAATCTATATTTCAAGCGGCACTTGGAGCCTTATGGGAGTGGAGCTTGAAAAACCTGTTACAACAAAAAAAGCCTATGCCGCAAACTTTACAAACGAGGGCGGAATAGGTACAATAAGGTTCTTAAAGAACATAATGGGACTTTGGCTTGTGCAATGCTTAAAGAGAGAACTTAACGATAAGTATTCTTTCCCCGAGCTTGCCGACATGGCGGAAAAAGCTGTATCCTTTGATTATAAGCTTCCCGTGAATGAAGAAAGATACATGGCGCCGGATTCCGTTATCGATGTGATAAAGGAAGATTGTAAAAGGCTTTCGTATCCAGTTCCCGAAACTCCCGGTGAAATCGCAAACGCAATTTATGTGAGTCTTGCGCATTGCTATAAGGACACTGCGGACGAACTTGAAGAGATTACGGGACAAAAGTATCAAAATATATGCATAATCGGCGGCGGTTCAAATAATTTATATTTAAACCGGCTTACGGAAAAAATCACGGGACGTCACGTGACGCTCGGAAGCCCCGAGGCAACGGCACTCGGAAATATATTATTGCAGGAGGAATTATATGTATAACGAAGCGAAAGAACTCTACAAAAAAATCGGTGTCGATACCGAAAAGGCACTCGAAAAATTAAAGAATATCACGGTTTCCGTTCATTGCTGGCAGGGAGACGACGTTGTGGGCTTTGACAGTAAGGAAGCGCTTTCGGGCGGCATTCAGACAACGGGAAATTATCCGGGAAAAGCAACTACTCCCGCAGAACTTATGGCAGATTACGATAAGGTAATGAGTCTTGTCCCGGGTAAGATAAAATTAAATATACATGCAAGTTATGCCGTGTTTAAGGATGATAATTTTGCGGACAGAGATGCGTTAAAGCCCGAACACTTTTCCGCCTGGGTTGATTTTGCAAAAAAGCGCGGAATCGGAATCGATTTTAATCCCACGTTCTTTTCGCATCCCCGCGTAAAGGACGGACTTACGCTTACGTCGCCCGACGATGAGACAAGAAAGTTCTGGATCAATCATGGCAAGGCATGCCTTAAGATTTCGGAGTATTTTGCCAACGAAACGGGTATTCCTTGTGTTATGAACATATGGATTCCCGACGGCTTAAAGGATTATCCCGGAGACAGACTCACACCCCGTAAGCGTTATATGGAATCGCTCGACGAAATCCTTTCCGTTCCTTATGATAAGAGCAAAGTTTTTGTGACACTCGAGAGCAAGGTCTTCGGAATCGGACTTGAGGCATATACGGCGGGTTCGGCAGAATTTTGCATGAATTACGTAAGTTCACGTCACATAACACCTCTTATGGACAACGGTCATTATCATCCGACGGAAATGGTTTCGGACAAGATTTCCTCGATGCTTCTTTTTAACGACAAGATTGCACTTCATATCACACGCCCGATGAGATGGGATTCGGATCACGTTGTACTTTTTGACGACGAAACAAGAGAAATTATGAAAGAAATCGTGCGTGCCGATGCGCTTGACCGCGTATTTATCGCAACGGATTACTTTGACGCTTCGATAAACAGAATCAGCGCATGGGTAACGGGCGTGCGTTCCGTTCAGAAGTCGCTTCTTTATGCTCTTCTTGAGCCGAAGACCGTGCATGATTTACAGGAAAAGGGCAATTTCACCGAACTCATGGTGCGTCTTGAGGAATTAAAGACAATGCCTTTCGGAGATATTTGGGAAGAATATTTAAGACGTGAAGGCGTCGAGTCCGATTATTATTCGGAAGTTAAAAAGTATGAGGAAACGGTGCTTTCAAAGAGAAAGTAGCGTTTGATTTAAAAAGAAAGTGGCACTTGACTAAAAAAAATATTTGTTGTATCCTTTCACGTAAGTCGCGTTGATGACGTATAAGGACGGATTTTTGCTGTATAAGAGTTAAAATTAACTTTATGTAATCGATTATTGAGCTGCTTTACGAAGGCTCATGTCGGATCCGCAAAAATAATTCTTAGAGTAGTATGCTTAAAGGGAAAAAAGAGAGCTTCCGGTGGGTGCAAGGAAGCCTGAAATTAGGCACACGAAGTTCGGCGTCGGAGCATATTAACGAATATAAAGAGCGGATTTAACGGTCCGAACGTGGGTGGTACCGCGGGTAAATTCTCGTCCCATATGAGTGAATCTCATATGGGACGTTTTTTGTCGGCAAGTAAAACTTTTTTATAAAAACGATTGCAAGAGCAGTAAAAGCACATAACAATCACCTTAAAAGCACATGGCAATCGGTTTTTAAACATTTAAGTAAACGGTCATATGAATTTTCTAAAAGAATTTGGAGGAAAATATGCAAAGCATCAATGAACTGAGAGAACAAATAGCCGCAATCAAGGAAGAAATCTCAAACGGATTCGGTTCCCTTGATACGTCCAAGGCAGTGTATGAATTCAAGAAGAGCTTCCTTGACGCAAAGGCGGGCAAAATCAATGCTCTTATGAAGGGAATGAAGGATATTCCGGCAGAATCCCGTTCGGACTTCGGTAAGGGCGTAAACGAGCTTAAAAACTGGGCAACGGAAAAGTTTACGGAGATTGACGAGCGCATCAGGGAGCGAGAAGCAAGCCTTCGTTACGAATCAGAAAAAATTGACGTTACGATGCCCGCAAAGCATTCTTTAAAAGGATATCTTCATCCCGTTACGCAAATCAGAAATCAGGTTATAGACATATTTGCTTCGATGGGATTTGAGGTTGTTGAAACAAAGGAAATCGAAAACGATTATTATAATTTCACCGCGCTCAACACACCTAAAGATCATCCCGCGCGCGATATGCAGGATACGTTTTATCTGTCCGAGGAGTTTTTGCTTGCGACACAGACGTCCGCCGCTCAAATTCATACGATGGAAAAGAAAAAGCCTCCGATCAAGATGCTTGCGGCTCCGGGAAAAGTTTTCCGTTCCGACGACGATGCGACGCATTCGCCTATGTTCCATCAAATCGAAGGACTTGTTGTGGATAAAAAGATTACATTGTCCGACCTCCAGGGTATGCTTGACGTACTTGTTGAAAAATTGTTCGGTGAAGGAACGGTCACAAGACTTCGTCCTTCGTATTTCCCTTTTACGGAGCCTTCGGTTGAGGTTGACGTAAGCTGCTTCGAATGTAAGGGGAAAGGGTGCAGACTTTGCAAGGGCACGGGCTGGATCGAAGTGCTCGGCGCCGGTGTCGTAAACAGAAAGGTGCTCGCAAATTGCGGCATTGACCCGGACGAATATTCGGGACTCGCTTTCGGATGCGGACTCGAAAGACTTGCAATGTTAAAATTCGGCATAAACAATATCAAGATGCTCTACGAATCGGATTTGAGAGTGCTTGAGCAATTGGATGACAATTAGGAGGTTAATATGCTTGTACCGTTTGGTTGGTTAAAAGATTTTGTCGATATAGACATAAGCGCAAAGGAGCTTTCGGATAAGCTTTTCGGATGCGGCTTCGAAGTAGAAGAATTGTATGAAGTGGGACACGATATCGAAGGCGTTGTTGTGGGAAAGGTGCTCACATGCGAAGCGATTCCCGACACCCATCTTCACGTATGCACGGTTGATGTGGGAGAAGGTGAGCCTCTTCAAATTTGCTGCGGTGCGGACAACGTCTGTGCGGGAAAGAAATTCCCGGTGGCAAAGGTGGGAGCCCAAGTTTACCAAACAGCGAAGGACCATGTCACGGTCGAAGGCACGATGAAGATCGGTAAGGGCAAACTTCGCGGATACGATTCATACGGAATGCTGTGTTCGGGTACGGAGCTCGGTCTTACGGAAAATATGTATAAGGGCGCGGGCTACAACGGACTTTTGGAATTGCCGGACGATGTGACTGTCGGCAGCGACATAAAGCAGGTTACGGGACTTGACGAATGGATTTTTGATATTTCGATCACGGCAAACAGACCCGATTGCCAAAGCATTTTCGGAATTGCGAGAGAGGTTGCGGCAATACTCAACAAGCCTTTAAAAATGCCCGATCTGAGCTATACGGAAACCGATGTCGAAAAGGAAGGCTTTAATGTAACGGTTGAGGCTCCCGACATTTGTCCCCGTTATATCGCACACTATGTATATGACGTAAATATCGCTCCGTCACCCGCATGGATGAGAAGACGTCTTGCGCTTGTCGGAATAAATTCGATTTCAAATATCGTCGATATCACAAACTATATTCTTATCGAGCTCGGTCAGCCGATGCATGCGTTTGACGAGAATTTCATCTGCGGAAACAAAATCGTCGTGCGTAGGGCAAAGCAGGGCGAAAAAATCGTGACGCTTGACGAAAAAGAATTTACGTTAAACGAAAACAATCTTGTAATTTGCGACGGTGAAAAGCCTGTCGCTCTTGCGGGAGTTATGGGCGGATTGAATTCCGAAATCCGCGATACGACAAATGCGGTTATATTTGAAGCCGCCAAATTTGCGCGTGACAATATAAGAAAGACTTCGAGAGCACTCGGACAGGCTTCCGATTCGAGCGCACGTTATTCTAAGGGCGTTGACGAATACGCAACCGTTATGGCAATGAAACGTGCACTTAATCTTGTTTGTGCGCTTAACGCGGGCAAGGTTTCAAAAACGGAAAGAGAAGTGAATTCGGGTAATTCGCTTTCGCCGCGCCCGATGACCGCGTCGATCAAGAAAGTTAACGACGTACTCGGAATTACCGTGCCGACCGACACAATAAAGGATATTTTGACTCGCCTTTACTTTGAGCCCGAAGTTTCGGGTGATACGCTCACAATCAAAATTCCCGCTTTCCGTGAGGATATAGAGGATTTCCCGGATATTTCGGAAGAAGTAATAAGAATGTACGGTTACGACCACCTTGTGCCCACATTCTTAAAGGATGCAAGCGTAACGGCGGGCGGAATGACATTAAAGCAAAAGACGGAATTAAAGCTTAAGCGTGCGCTTTGCGCGTGCGGAGCGAGCGAAGGAATACATTATTCGTTTATTTCGCCGTCCGATATAGAGATGCTTAGGGTAGACAAAAACGATCCCATAAGAAATGCGATACGCATCATAAATCCCATAAACGAAGATCTTTCTCTCATGCGTACAACGCTTGTACCGCAAATGATAAATGCGATTGCGCGTAACGAAAAGAGGGGAAGACTCACCGGCAGAATTTATGAACTCGGAAACAAATTTATCCCGAAGAGCCTGCCGCTTACCGATTATCCTTACGAAAAATCGACGCTTTCGATAGGTGTGTTCGGTGAAAAGGAAGATTTCTTTACGCTTAAAGGACTTGTGGAGGCGGTTTCCGATTCTCTTCATATCGAGTTTACGTATGAGCCCGTAACAAAGACATTTTTACATCCCTACAGAGCGGCAAGGATCATTTGCGACGGTACAGAAATCGGCTTCATGGGACAGATAACGTACGAAATCCAAAAAGCAAAGGATATGCGTACGCAAGGGTTTGTTGCGGAAATTGATCTCTCGTTGCTTGAAAAGTATTACGATCTTCCCGCAAAATTTGTTCCGATTCCGAAGTTTGACACGGAAGTCCGTGACCTTGCGATTGTTGCCGAAAAGACGGTTACGTGCGGTCAGATCGAAAATGTTATAAAGAACGCGTGCGCTTATGTCACAAGCGTTAAGCTTTTTGACGTTTACGAAGGACCCGCTATCGGCATCACAAAGCGTTCGATGGCGTTTACGATTACGTTTACACCGCGTGACGAGGCATTTGCGGACGGTGCGGTTGACTCTTATGTAAAGAAAATCCTGGGCAACTTAAAATACATGCTTGACGCGGAACTCAGAGCATAAAAATACACACGGATACGGATATGAAAATCTCCGTATCCGTTCTTTTGTCTTGACTTAATATTTTTTCTGGTGTACATTTATCGGTAACAAAAATTCGTGATTCAAAAATATTGGGATAACGGAAAACACGCAAACAATTTTGAATTGTGAAGTAAAATAGGCTTTTTTTGAAATGAGGTGGTTTTATGGTAAAGCATATCACAAAAAATGAAAAAGAAATTACGGGCAGCAAAACCATGCGCGAAAGCGTATATAAAATCGCGGTGACGGGACTTATGGCAGCGCTTTCTTACGTTGCGTTCGCTTTTCTCGGAATTCCGTTCGGAGGAGCAAAGTTCCATCTCGGAAATGCGGCAACGGTGCTTGCGGCACTTTTACTCGGACCCGTGCTCGGCGGACTTTCGGGATCGATCGGAATGACAATCGCGGATTTGACCACGGGATATGTGACATCGGCTCCGAAGACATTTATTCTTAAGTTTTGTATCGGACTTATAACAGGTCTTGTCGCACACAAAATCGGTCATATTTCGACATCCGAAAACAAGGCGCATGTCGCAAAGTGGACGGTCATTTCGTCAATATCGGGACTTTTGTTCAACGCAATATTCGATCCTTTCTTCGGATATTGGTATAAGAGACTTATTCTTCAAAAGGATGCCGCAAGTCTTGTTCTTAAGTACGATATCGTAACGTCCGGCACAAATGCGATCATATCGACGATTGCCGCCGTTGTGATCTATCTTGCGATAAGACCGATATTAAAGAAAACGGGACTTTTTATTACGGTCGGCGACAAAAGTAAGTAAAATTTCGCGTTTTATGCACGAAACAAAGAAAGGAAGGTATTATGGGACAGGATTTATTTGAAAAAGCATCAAAACTTGCGGAAGAGGTCAAAGAAAACGTAATTCCGAAAATCAAGAACGATTATCTTCCGAAAGTAAAAAAAGGTATCGGCTATGCCGCCGATAAGGCATCGGACGCAGTGGAAAAAGCTGCGGACAAGGCATCGGTGATGGTTTCCGACGCAATGGTGAAGGCTGCAAAAAATCCCAAGTTTGCAGTTTCAGATATCACGAGAGACGAATTTATGTTAACCGGACGTTTTGCAAGATGCGGCTACGACTGGTGGTGGCACAGCTTTACGGGACACGACTCGGAAACGGGTGAAGAAAAGGCATTTTTCGTCGAATATTTTATGTGTAATCCGGCATTACAGGAAGAAGAGCCGGTATTCGGACAATTACCCGAAAACCGCGAACAAAATAAGTACCCTTCTTATGTAATGGTTAAGTGCGGCGCATGGGGAGAAAACGCGACTCAGCTTCATCGTTTCTTTGCGTGGAAAGACGTTTCCGTCAAAGCGGAAGCTCCTTTTGTGATTTCAGCATCCGATTGCTTTTGCTCGGAAGGCAGAATTGCGGGAAGCGTCAGTGTTTCTGCGGAAGAAAGAGATGCACATCCCGAGTGGATGTGTGACGCGGGCAGCATGAAATGGAGCCTTGCCGTAGACAAAAAGATTCCTTATAATGTCGGATACGGCGCATCAAAGCCTTTGCGTGCGGCCGAAGCATTCGAAATGTATTGGCATGCGGAAGGAATGAAGACGGAATACGCGGGTACGGTTGAGTATAACGGACGTGAATACCTTGTTACTCCCGACACATCCTACGGATATGCCGACAAAAACTGGGGATCCGATTTTACGTCCCCTTGGGTATGGCTTTCGTCAAATAATCTCGTATCAAAGAAAACGGGCGAAAAGCTTAATGATTCCGTTTTTGATATAGGCGGCGGAAGACCTTGCGTGCTCGGCTTTGAATTTAACGATACGTTACTCGGTGCAATGTATTATGAGGGCACGGAGATTGAATTTAATTTCTCAAAAGCTCACATGAATCCGAAGACAAAGTTTTATTGCACGGAAAACGACGACGAAGTTATATGGCATGTTGAACAGAAAAACAGCGCATATGTAATGGTAACGGACATAAAGTGTCTCAAAAAAGACATGCTTTTTATAAATTATGAAGCTCCCGACGGCGCAAAGCTTCACAACCGTCTTTGGAACGGCGGTAACGGCGCGGGCACAATTAAACTTTATTCGAGAATCGGCGACACAAAGGAACTTATCGATGAAATCGAAGTTAAAAATTGCGGATGCGAATGGGGCGAATTCGAAAACATAAATGAATAAATTTAAGCGGATTGCGGTGAAAAAGACGCAACCCGCTTTTCTTTTGTAATTTTGCGGTAATACATGAAAATACCAAAGTTCTTTTGCAAAGAATGTTGTAAGAGAAAGTAAAACCATTGACTTTATTTACTTATGGGATTTATTAAAAATTCTGTATTGACAAAACACACAAAATGTATTTAAATTAGGTAATTTTGAATAAAAGTTATATATATGCATAAGAAATGCATAATTATGCACGAAACGACTTTTGTTCTCAAATAAAAATATTTGGAGGTAATTTTTTATGCCAAAGCGCACAGATATTAAAAAAGTTTTGATTATCGGTTCGGGCCCGATTATTATCGGACAGGCATGCGAGTTCGACTATTCGGGAACTCAGGCATGCAAAGCCTTAAGAAAACTCGGATATGAAATCGTTCTTGTGAATTCGAATCCGGCCACAATCATGACGGACCCCGAAACGGCGGATGTTACATATATTGAGCCGTTAAACGTCGAAAGACTTGAACAGATAATCGCAAAAGAGAGACCGGACGCACTGCTTCCCAATCTCGGCGGTCAATCGGGACTTAATCTCTGTGACGAGCTTTATAAGGCGGGAATCTTAGATAAATATAACGTAAAGGTAATCGGTGTGCAGGTTGACGCAATCGAGCGCGGTGAGGACAGAGTAGAATTCAAAAAGCAGATGAACAAAATCGGCATCGAGATGGCAAGAAGCGAAGTTGCATACTCCGTTGACGAAGCGCTCGCAATCGCCGAAAAGCTCGGATATCCCGTTGTTCTCCGTCCCGCATTCACGATGGGCGGCGTAGGCGGCGGCCTTGTATACAATAAGGAAGAATTAAAGGTTGTATGCGAGAGAGGAATTAAGGCAAGTATCGTGGGTCAGGTACTCGTCGAGGAATCGATTCTCGGATGGGAAGAACTTGAGCTTGAAATCGTGCGTGACTCCTCGGGACATATGATAACCGTATGCTTTATCGAAAACATCGATCCTCTCGGAATTCACACGGGCGACTCGTTCTGCTCGGCACCCATGCTTACGATTTCCGAAGACGTTCAAAAGGAATTGCAGCGTCAGGCATACAAAATCGTTGATTCCGTTCAGGTTATCGGCGGAACGAACGTTCAGTTTGCGCATGATCCGAAGACCGGAAGAATTTGCGTAATCGAAATAAATCCGAGAACATCGCGTTCTTCGGCACTTGCGTCAAAGGCAACGGGATTCCCTATCGCGCTTGTTTCCGCAATGCTTGCGACGGGACTCAATCTTTCGGATATCCCTTGCGGCAAGTACGGTACGCTTGACAAGTATACTCCGGACGGAGACTATGTGGTAATCAAGTTTGCAAGATGGGCATTCGAAAAGTTTAAGGGAGTTGAAGACAAGCTCGGCACCCAGATGAGAGCGGTCGGCGAAGTAATGAGCATCGGAAAAACCTTTAAGGAAGCTTTCCAAAAGGCAATTCGTTCGCTTGAAACGGGACGTTACGGACTCGGATACGCAAAGAATTTTAACGAGCTTTCAAAGGATGAACTTTTAAATAAGCTTGTTACACCGAATTCCGAAAGATATTTCTTAATTTACGAAGCCTTAAGAAAAGGCGCAACGATTGAGGAAATTCACGAAAGAACCTATGTAAAGGAATACTTCTTAACTCAAATGAAAGAGCTTGTTGAGGAAGAAGAGGAGATAAAGAAGGAAGGCGTTAAGACTTCCGATGAGGCACTTACATCTGCCAAGAAGAACGGTTTCTCCGACAGATATTTAAGCCGTCTTATGGGCGTTACGGAAGACGAAGTGAGAATGAGACGCGAGGCACTTGGAGTTACGGAAACCTGGGAGGGCGTGCATGTTTCGGGAACACAGGATGCCGCATATTATTATTCAACATATAACGGGAAGGATTTGAACCCCGTATCCGAAAACAGGAAAAAGGTCATGATCCTGGGCGGCGGCCCCAACCGCATCGGCCAGGGCATCGAATTTGACTATTGCTGCGTTCATGCGGCAAAGGAACTTCGCCGTCTCGGATTTGAAACGATTATCGTAAATTGCAATCCGGAAACCGTTTCGACAGACTACGACACATCGGATAAGCTTTATTTTGAGCCGCTTACGTTGGAAGACGTTTTAAGCATTTACAGAAAAGAAAATCCTGTGGGCGTTATCGCGCAATTCGGCGGTCAGACACCTCTTAACTTGGCGGCAGACCTCGAGAAAAACGGCGTAAAGATACTCGGAACGTCGCCGAGTGTAATCGCAATGGCGGAAGACAGAGATCTTTTCCGTGCAATGATGCAAAAGCTTGACATCCCTATGCCCGAATCCGGTATGGCGGTAACGGTTGAAGACGCAAAGCGTGTGGCAAACGAAATCGGCTATCCCGTAATGGTTCGCCCGTCCTTCGTACTCGGCGGACGCGGAATGGAAGTCGTTTATGATGACGACATGATGACGGGATATATGAATGCCGCAATCGGTGTTACTCCCGATCGTCCGATTCTTATAGACAGATTCTTGCACCATGCAACGGAGTGCGAAGCCGATGCGATAGCGGACGGAACACATGCGTTTATGCCTGCCGTTATGGAGCATATCGAGCTTGCGGGAATTCATTCGGGTGATTCGGCGTGCATCCTGCCTTCGGTTCACATAAGCCCCGAAAACCTCAAGACGATCGAAACATATACAAAGAAAATCGCCGAAGAGATGCACGTAAAGGGACTCATGAACATCCAATATGCAATCGAGGACGGCAAGGTATTTGTTATCGAGGCAAATCCCAGAGCATCACGTACGGTTCCGCTTGTTTCTAAAGTATGCGATATCAGAATGGCACCCATTGCGACGGATATCGTGACAATGGATATTACGGGTATGGAGTCTCCGGTACCGACTCTCAAAACGGGCAAGATTCCGTATTACGGCGTAAAGGAAGCTGTTTTCCCGTTCAATATGTTCCCCGAAGTGGATCCGATTCTCGGACCCGAAATGAGATCAACGGGTGAAGTACTCGGAATTTCCGAAAACTACGGCGAAGCATTTGTAAAGGCTCAGGAAGCAACACAGTCTAAGCTCCCGATGGGCGGCACAATATTTATTTCCGTAAACAACAGAGATAAGGCGGAAACGGTAGAAGTTGCAAGAGGCTTTATGAATGCCGGATTTGAAATTGTTGCGACCGTCGGCACATATAAGCTTCTCACGGAAAACGGCATCAAGGCAAGATGCGTCAACAAGCTCACGGAAGGCAGACCCAACATCATTGACGAGATGACAAACGGCAAAATCGACCTTGTGCTTAACACGCCGTCCGGCAGGGAATCAAGAAATGATGACTCTTATATCAGAAAGACCGCCATCAAGTATAAGATTCCCTATATGACAACGGTTGATGCGGGAAGAGTTACCGCGGAAGGCATCAATTTTGTGAAGAATAACGGCGGAAAGAGCGATGTATGCTCGATTCAGGAATGGCATAAGAAGATCGAAAGATAATCGGTTGGCAGTTTTGAAGCTTTTTAAAATTTATATCATGTTTAATAAAAGAGAGCCTGAAAAGGCTCTCTTTTTTGGTGACTTTTGAGGGAGTTTCGGTGATACAATTAAATTTCGGTGAGCGTGGGGCGAATGCCGCACGTGCAAATTGTTATGATGTAGCCCGGGATTTCATTAAAAACATGGAAATCGGGAACGGGATTTTCGGATAAAATGAGTTCGGGAACTTTTTTTAGGTCAACAGCTATTCCTTTTCCGGTCATTTTGAGATATGATTCGTTACGGGTCCAAAATTTAAAAAAGTTTTCGGAAATCAAATTACCCGCATCATCGACACACTCATTATATTCGGTGTCGCAAAGAGCTTTTTTAACGACGTTTTCCGGAACGTATCTTATTTTTTCGATGTCGGCACCTGTATTTGTGTCCGAAAAAGCGCATATTGCGTAATCGAAGCTGTGCGAAATGTTAAAGTGGATTTCGGGGTGAGCGGGGAGACATGGCTTACCGTTTGCGTAAGCGGAAAAGGGCTCGGTTACAGAGTTTATACCGATTTCTTTTAAGCCTAAATTCAGTAAATATCCCGCGGCCAAAGAGCGAAACAATTGCCCTTCTTTCGCTTTATCCGCACGCATTTTGTCGATACGCATGCGGCGTGCGTCGGAAAGCGACTCATAAGCCGTGTCGAAAAAGGCTTTGTTTGTTAATTTGTTAATATTCAGCACATATAATTTATTCATGATTCAATGGTAATTGTTTTTATTTGTTTGTCAAGTAGGAGGATGTTATGGCAAAAGAAAAGGTGAGCCTTACGGACGGAAACGTGCTCTCCGGAATAATAAGCTTTACGATGCCCGTGTTTTTCGGAATGCTTTTTCAGCAATTTTACAACATGGTCGATACGGCAATCGTAGGAAAATATCTGGGACTTAACGCTCTTGCGGGCGTGGGCTCGACGGGATCTCTCATGTTTCTCGTAATCGGAACCGTAAACGGAATATGCTCGGGATTTGCGATTCCCGTTGCCCAGAGTTTCGGCGCAAAAAGCATGGAAATGCTTAAAAAATTCATTGCGGGAGCAACGATACTTGCCGTGATTCTTTCTGTGGTGTTTACGGTGTCGACCGTGATTTTTTGCGAAGACATGCTTGTAGCAATGGATACGCCCACGGAAGTGTTTGAATACGCATACGATTACATAGTGATAATATTTGCGGGAATTCCTTTTACCTTCCTTTATAATCTCACCTCGGGATTTTTGAGGTCGATAGGTGATTCAAAGTCGCCCTTATATTTCCTTTTTGTTTCGTCGGCTTTAAATGTAATACTCGACTTTGTGTTTATCGTGGGATTTAAGACATCCGTTGACGGAGCCGCATATGCAACGATAATTTCGCAGGCGGTTTCGGGTGTCATGTGCCTTATATTCATGACAAAAAAATACGAAATTTTGCATCTCGACAAAAAGAGTTTCCGCCTCAACGGATTTATATATTTCAGACTCCTTGCGGTAGGAATCCCGATGGGAATTCAATACGGAATCACGGCGATCGGAACGATTGTTATCCAGGCTGCGGTAAACGGCTTCGGCGCAATAACGGTTGCGGGAGTTACGGCTGCGGGGAAAATCGGAAACATAGTTACGTGTCCTTTGGAAGCGCTCGGTGCCACAATGGCAACATTTGCAGGGCAGAACATAGGCGCGGGAAAGCTTGACAGGGTTAAGGAAGGATTAAAAAAGTCGACGCTCCTCGGATTTTTGATATCCGGCGTAATGTTTGTGGTCGTTTGGTTTTTCGGAAAATATATTGCGCTTCTTTTTATGGATGCGACGGAAACCGAAGCCATGGGCTATGCAATGATGTATATAAGATACAGTGCGGCATTTTATTGTTTGCTCACGATCGTGCTTACGTTCCGTTATACGATTCAGGGAATGGGATATTCGACGCTCGCAATTTGCGCGGGTGTTTTGGAAATGATCGCGAGATGCTTAATCGGTATACTTTTGCCCGCAAAATTCGGATTCGTGAGCGTATGTTTTGCGAATGCTTTTGCGTGGATTTGCGCGGATTCATTTCTTATCCCGGCATTCTTTATATGTTTAAAGAAAGCAAAGAGGCATTTTTCAAAGGCATATCATACGGAATCGCTGTAAGTTTTACTTTTTTACCATACGTTTTTATGAGCGGGACTTATCGGATTTTTTTTAAAAAATTATTTGACAAAAATCAGATACTAAACTATAATCGCAAGCGTTATATGTAAACGCTGTGAAGGCATTAAGCGTGAAAATATGGTTTTAAGAGAGTCCGTGGCCGGTGCGAACGGATAACATATTAAACGGCTGTCTCCTGCCGGAGCGGAGTTCCCCAAAAGCATTGCCGTATAAGGAACTACGGACAACCCCGTTACCATGGTTTAGGGCTTTTTTGAGTCTGATGAGAGTCGTGTTTTTTACACGGAATATACGGGTGGTACCGCGGTGAATTTGAATTTATCGTCCCGGAAGCAAAATAAGCTTCCGGGACTTTTTGTTTATGTTGAAACGAAAGTTTTCTGTGATAAAATGTCTTTTGGAGGCAATAAATCGAAAGGAAAAAAGAAATGAGAAACATTACGTTTACCGACATCACAATCAGAGAATGTGACAAAACAAATTTTAAGCTTTCCTTTAAGGAAAAGGTCGAAATCGCAAAGATTATGGACAGACTCCATTTTTCGTATATCGAGCTCAACGACCTTTCCGATTCAAAGGCGGATTTGCTCCTCGCAAAAACAATTGCGTCGACGCTCAAAAACAGTGCGCTTTCGATTCCCGTGGGATTTTCGCATGACGGAATAGTAAGAGCGTGGGATGCGGTTTGCAAGGCAAAAAAGCCTGTGCTTAAGGTGAGTGTTCCGGTATCTGCCGTTCAAATGGAATATGTTTGCAAGAAAAAAGGCCCGGCAGTGCTTGAGATGATAACGGATCTTGTGACGGAAGCATCAAAATATTGCAAAAACGTCGAATTTTCGGCAGTTGATGCTACGAGAGCCGAATTTGAACAGGTGACGGAGAGCATACGCCGCGCAATAAGTTCCGGCGCAAAGACGATTACGATTTGCGATACGGCGGGAATAATGCTTTCCGCCGAAATTACGGATTTTATCGGGCGCCTTTATGAGAGCGTTCCCGAATTAAAGAATGTTTCGCTTTTTGTTGAACTTTCAAACGAACTTGACATGGCAACGTCGACCGCGTTTGCGGCAATTACGGCGGGTGCCGCAGGTGTAAAGACAACGGTTACGGGTGCGGGATTCCCGAATACAGCAACACTTGTAAAACTCATAGACAAAAAGGGCGAAAAACTTGACATTTCGACGGATATAGTTAAAACGGAGCTTCAAAAGTCGATTTCTTCGATTCTCAAATTCGTGAGACATACGGAAAACGGCGGAAGACACGAAAACGTAAGCATCGCAAATCCCGACGACCTTCTTATCACATACGATATCAACGATGACATAAACACGATAACGGATGCGTGCGTGAAGATAGGATATGAGCTTTCCGATGAAGATGCGGTAAACGTTTATGAGGCGTTTAAGAGAGTTGCGGTTAAAAAGAAGAACGTTTCGGGACGCGAACTTGAAGCGATTATCGCAAGCTCCGCGCTTCAGGTGCCGCCGACATATAAGCTCATAAGTTATGTAATAAATTCCGGAAACGTGATTTCCGCGACGGCAAACGTAAAGCTTGTAAAGGGTGAAACGGAGATGTCCGGTATTTCCGTAGGTGACGGACCGATTGATGCGGCATTTAAGGCAATCGAACAGATACTCGGTCACCACTATGAGCTTGACGACTTCCAGATTCAATCGGTAACGGAAGGAAGAGAGGCAATGGGTGAGGCTGTCGTAAAGCTCAGAAATGCGGGAACGCTTTATTCCGGCACGGGAATTTCGACGGACATAATCGGGGCTTCGATAAGAGCATACATAAATGCCGTAAACAAGATTGTTTATACGGAAGAATAACAGAAAGGACAGTCATATGAACACATGTTTTTCCACAAAATATATGAATACGGATTTTGAAAACGTATTGTCCTTTGCGCATGAGATGGGATATACGGGTATCGAAATCGCGGATATTTTTGATCCATGTTTTGCCGGAGCAAATTCACCATTTTCTCCCGAAAACGCGGGGATTACAAAACGGGCGCTTGCAAATAACGGCGTCATGATTGCGGCAATAAACTCAAATCTCGATATTTCGGACACAAAGGCGGACAGCGCCCTTTACGATGAATTTTATAAGGTGCTTGAGACCGCAAAAAATCTTTCCGTAAATTATGTAAAGGTGCACGCAAAAAACGGCACAATAGAAAATGTGTACGAGTTCCTCGATAAGGCAATGGCTGCGGCACATGAGCTTTCGGTTCAGATTCTTATAGAAACAACGGGAATTTATTCGTCCACAAAGAAGTTAAGAGACGTGTTGAATCATTATGCGACGGATTTTCTCGGTGCCGACTGGAATATGCATGACACATTCTTTTGCGCCGACGAAGAACCCGATACCACAATCACAAACCTCGGAGCTTATGTAAAGCTTGCCCATATACTCGATCAAAACGAGAGAGGTGAGGTTGAGTTCCTCGGCGACGGCATTCTCCCAGTAAAGGAAATGATAAATGCGCTCCGCTCCGTAAACTACGGCGGATTTATCGGGCTTGAATGGAATCCCGAATATATTTCGGATGCGGACACGGAAACCGTATATTCGCATTACTATTATTATATGGATTCACTTATCCGCAATTCCAAAAAGGAGAAACATTATTATTACAACAATGCGCATACGGGAAAATTCCTTTGGAAAAAGGAGACACTTATAGATAAGACGTTCCCCGCGCTTCTCGACGATATTGTGCGTGAATTCCCCGACCAGACGGCGTTTAAGTTTACGACGCTTGATTATGAGAGAACATATTCGGAATTCAGAGACGATGTCGACAATTTCGCACGCGCGCTTATCGCACTCGGTGTAAGAAAAGGAAATCAGGTTGCCGTTTGGGCAACCAACGTTCCCGAATGGTATATTGCTTTCTGGGCTACCACAAAAATCGGAGCCGTGCTTGTCACAATGAATACGGCTTACAAAATACACGAGGCGGAATATCTTCTTCGCCAGTCCGACACGCATACGCTTGTCATGATCGAAGGATATAAGGATTCGGATTATAAGGGAATAATCAGGGAACTTTGTCCCGAACTTGAAGAAAGACGCCCGGGCAAACACCTTCACGCCAAAAGACTTCCTTTCCTCAGAAACGTAATTACGGTAGGCTTTAAGATGAAGGGCGCAATGACGTTTGATGAGGCGTTAAAGGCCGGCGAAACCGTTCCGGTACAGGAAGTTTACAGAATGGCGGCCGCAATCGACAAGGACGACGTCGCAAACATGCAATATACGTCCGGTACGACGGGATTCCCCAAGGGCGTCATGCTCACACACTACAATATTGTTAATAACGGCAAAAACATCGGTGACCGTATGGACCTTTCGACTGCAGACCGCATGATGATTCAGGTGCCCATGTTCCATTGCTTCGGAATGGTGCTTGCGATGACCGCGTCCGTTACACACGGTGTTACGATGTGTCCGATTCCTTATTTTTCGCCGAAGTCGTCGCTCGCATGCATAAATCAGGAAAAGATAACCGCATTCCACGGCGTTCCGACAATGTTTATCGCAATGCTTCAGCATAAGGATTTTGCAAAAACCGATTTTTCGCACATGCGTACCGGTATTATGGCGGGAAGTCCGTGCCCCGTTGCCGTTATGCAGGATGTGGTCGACAAGATGCATATGACGGAAATCACGATAGTTTACGGACAGACGGAATCTTCGCCCGGATGCACAATGAGCTGCACAACGGATACGATTGAACAGCGTGTAAACACGGTCGGACGAAGTCTCCCGGAAATCGAATGTAAGATTGTGGATCCCGAAACCGGACTTGAAGTGGGACCGAACGTTACGGGTGAATTTGTTGCTCGCGGCTACAACATAATGAAGGGATATTACAAAATGCCGAAGGCGACCGCTCAGGCGATAGACAAAGACGGATGGCTTCATACGGGCGACCTTGCATGCAAGACGGAAGACGGATTCTTTAAGATAACCGGACGTCTCAAGGATATGATAATAAGAGGCGGCGAAAACATTTATCCGAAGGAAATCGAGGAATTCATTTACACCCACGAAAAGGTGCAGGATGTTCAGGTAATCGGTGTTCCCGACAGCGCACTCGGCGAAGAGATAATGGCATGCATCGTTCTCAAAAAAGGAGAAACGATGACAGAAAAGGAAATGAAGGACTATATCGAATCGCACATGGCAAAGCACAAGGTGCCGAAGTATATCGATTTTGTGGACGGATTCCCCATGAATGCCGCAGGAAAGATTCTTAAATATAAGATGAGAGAGGACGCAATCAAGAAGCTCGGACTTGAGGCGGCTTCAAAGATTGTGACGGCATAAAAAAATAAGTATAGGATTTGCTTTGGAATTTTGACATAATGCGGGCTTCGGAAAACGTAAAAGTTAAGTTTATGCCGGAGCCCGGTTTGTTTGTATAACTTTTAACAAAAGTTTCTTTACTTAATGGGAATTTTGTGAGAAAATATGTAGCGGTTTTGAGTCGGCATGAAAAGTCCGGCCAAAAAGTTTTTTGAATACGTGAAAGGAGTCATATAATGATTTACACAAAAGAAGTTCAGAATATGTGCCCGGTAGCAAAGGGTGCAAAGCATGAGCCGGCTCCCATCCCCGAAGAGGGCAAGTGGGTACATGCAAAGAAGATCGAAGACATTTCCGGTTTTACACACGGCGTTGGCTGGTGTGCACCTCAGCAGGGCGCATGCAAGCTTTCCTTGAATATCAAGAACGGTATTATTGAGGAAGCTCTTGTAGAAACAATCGGATGCTCGGGCATGACACACTCTGCCGCTATGGCAGCGGAAATCCTTCAGGGTAAGACAATCCTTGAGGCACTCAATACAGACCTCGTTTGTGACGCAATCAACACGGCAATGAGAGAGCTTTTCTTACAGATTGTATACGGACGTTCACAGTCGGCATTCTCCGATGACGGACTTGCAATCGGTGCCGGACTTGAGGACCTCGGAAAAGGCCTTCGTTCACAGGTCGGCACAATGTATGCGACAAAGGAAAAGGGCGTACGTTACCTTGAAATGGCAGAAGGCTATGTAACGGGTATTGCACTTGACGAAAACAGTGAAGTAATCGGCTATCAGTTCGTTAACCTCGGAAAGATGACGGATTTCATCAAAAAGGGCGATGATGCAAACACGGCTTGGGAAAAGGCTGCAGGCTCTTACGGAAGAGTTAAGCCTGAACAGGGTGCCGTAAAGATTATCGATCCGAGAAAAGAATAATAAGGAAGGAGAACGAATAAAATGGCTATTGAATTTGAATCAAAGGAAAGAAGACTTCCTCAAATCGAAGCTGCTCTCAAGAAGTATGGCATCAATTCAATCGAAGAGGCAGTTGAGATCACAAAGAACGCAGGTCTTGACGTATATAACCAGGTAAAGAAGATTCAGCCCATCTGCTTTGAAAATGCATGTTATGCATATACGGTTGGCGCAGCAATCGCTATAAAGAAGGGCTGCACAAAGGCTTCCGATGCGGCAGCCGCAATCGGTGAAGGACTTCAGGCTTTCTGTATTCCCGGCTCCGTTGCAGACCATCGTAAGGTTGGTCTCGGTCACGGCAACCTCGGTAAGATGCTCCTCGAAGAGGAGACAGAGTGCTTCTGCTTCCTTGCAGGACATGAATCGTTCGCAGCAGCAGAAGGCGCAATCGGTATCGCAGAAAAGGCAAACAAGGTTCGTAAAAAGCCCCTTCGCGTTATCTTGAACGGTCTCGGAAAGGATGCCGCTCAGATCATTTCACGTATCAACGGCTTCACATATGTTGAAACAAAGTATGATTACAAGAAGGCTGAGCTTAACGTAATTTATGAAAAGGCTTATTCCGACGGAATCCGCGCAACCGTTAAGTGCTATGGCGCAGACGACGTTCAGGAAGGCGTTGCCATCATGCACAAGGAGAATGTCGGCGTATCGATTACAGGTAACTCAACCAACCCGACACGTTTCCAGCATCCCGTTGCAGGTACTTACAAGAAGGAATGCATCGAGATGGGCAAGAAGTATTTCTCTGTTGCATCGGGCGGCGGTACGGGACGTACACTTCACCCGGACAATATGGCAGCGGGCCCCGCTTCTTACGGTATGACCGATACTCTCGGACGTATGCACAGCGATGCACAGTTTGCGGGCTCTTCATCCGTTCCCGCTCACGTTGAGATGATGGGACTTATCGGAATGGGCAACAACCCGATGGTAGGCGCAACCGTAGCCGTAGCCGTTTCGGTAGAGGAAGCCGCAAGAGCAGGAAAGTTCTGATACGATAAGTTGTCGGAAGTTTTTTTGAATTAAAAATTTAAATATCGTCAGATATAAAAACGGGAGTCTCGATATAAGAGACTTCCGTTTTAATATTAAACCAGTCTTTTTGTTTTCCATTTGCCGGTGTAATATCTCACAACCGGGATTATGCATCCGCATCCCCATGAAATCGGTGTGGCAAGCCATATACCGAGAACACCGAGGGAAGGAGAAAGTGCATACGCAAATATGATTTTGCCGGATAATTCCGCAATTCCCGCAAGGAGGCACACTTTGACGTCCCCCGCACCTTTTATCACATTTAGGTAGCTGTTCATGATTCCGCAAATTATGTATGCGATTCCGATAACCGAAAGATACATAGCGCCGTATTCTATCGCATCTGCGGATGAGTCGGAATCAAGGAAAATACCCATTAATTCATATCTGAATGCGGTGATAAGTATCGCAAGCAAAAGGCAAACCGGCAGAATCATGCGGAGAGTGTGATATAACCCCTGCTTTATGCGGTCAAGATTCATGACTCCCATGTTTTGACCCGTGTAAATCGAAAGCGCCGTGCACACGGAAATAACGATCTGTATCGTGATGCTGTCAACCTTTGTTGCGGCAACGTATGCAGCCATGACGGAATCTCCGAATGAATTGATTAGGCGCTGCACGAGAAGCGTTCCGAGCGATATCATGCATGATTGAAAAGCGGACGGAAAGCCTGTCGACATTATGAGGAAAACGGAGTGTGAGTCGGGTTTAAAGGTCGAACGCGTAATCATAAGCTCTTCTTTTTGACGTAAAAGCTTAAATATGCAAATTCCCGCGGACAAAATTTGCGATAAAATCGTTGCGTATGCAACGCCTGCGACGCCCATTTTGAATGTAATCGTAAACAGAAGGTCTAAGACAACATTTGTGATTGATGCGGCAATAAGCGCGTAAAGCGGAGTTTTTGAATCACCGGTGCTTCTGAGTATCGCGGAAACCGCATTGTAGGCGACACTTCCGTATATGAAGGAAAAAATGATTTTCAGGTAACTTTCCGAGTATCCGATTACGTTTTCGGGGACATTTAGGAGCGTAAGCATTTTGGGACAGAATATAAGCCCCAGCACCGACATTATCACGGAAAGTATGCCTGACACAAGAACGAGAGATGCGATTATGCGGCTCATTCGCTTAAAGTCTTTTTGACCGAAACATTGCGCAACAATGAGTCCTGCGCCCGTTCCGAGTCCGAAAACAAAGGCAAGAAGCACATTTGTCACGGTTCCTGTGCTGCCCACTCCCGCAAGAGCCTCCTGTCCGATAAAACGTCCCACGACTATTGTGTCGACGACGTTGTAGATTTGCTGGAAAATGTTTCCGATAAGCATCGGGATTGCAAGCTCAATAATCAGTTTTGTGGGGTTACCGTGTGTCAGATCCTTCATAACAAAAATCCTTTCGTTTGTCAGGAAATTTATCTCGCGTGTTTTCTTCTTTGAAGCGTAGGTATTATACTATTTTTCTTCTCTTTGACAAGAAAAAAATAATTTAATTTTCGGGAAAACAAAGGATGATTCATGCTTTTTCAAAAATATCTTATGTGGTATAATTTCGTGTATGAAAAACATTTTAAAAGACATAAAACAAAATGAACTTAAAAAAGTGTATCTTCTGTACGGCGAAGAAAATTATTTGAAGCGGACATATGTGAAAAAGCTTATGAATGCCGTGTCACCCGACGAAAATTCAATGAATGTGACGATAATTAAGGGTGAAGATTTTGACGTGCCGGAATTTATCGGAATTTGCGACACAATGCCTTTTTTTGCGGATAAAAGAATTGTTGTGGTCAACAGGTGCGGACGTTTTAAGAGCGCCAAAAAAGAAGAGGAAGAAAAGGCTGTATCGCAAGAAGACATAAGCGTCGCATCAAAAGAAGAAATAAGCGTCACATCAAACGAAAAAGGAAAAAAAGCTTTAAAGGATACTTCAAAGGATGCTTCAAAGGACGAGCTCGCGGAGTATATTAAAAATATTCCGGACACAACCGTAGTTGTGTTTACGGAAGACGACGTCGACAAAAGAAACAAGCTTTTTAAGGCAGTTTCCGAATACGGATACGCATCGGAAATGAACAGGCTTACGGACTCGGATCTCAAAACATGGATTGCGAGGGAGTTTTCGTATTACAACAAAAAGATAACCGAAAAGACGGCCGTTTTCATTATGACATATGTTGGCACGGATATGGATGTGCTCAAAAACGAAATTCAAAAGGTTTGTTTTTATGTTTACGACAAGGAAAGCGTTGACGAAAACGATATAAACAAGATATGCACAAAGCAGCTTTCGGCGGTGATATTCGATTTGATGGACTGTCTTGCGGTTAAAAATACGGCGGGTGCACTCAAAATTTATTATGAACTCATGGACAAAAAGGAAAGTGTGCAGCAGGTTTGGGCTATGCTACTTAAGCATTTTGTGCAAATGTATGTCGTTAAGGAAATGAAAATGTTAAACAAGTCGAATGCGGATATGGCTGCGGCGCTTACCGCACATCCCTACACGATTACGAAGCTTGTGAGAGAGGTTGACAATTTTAAAAAGTCGGAAATCAGACGAAAGCTGGAGTACGGCGTCGAACTTGACGAGGACTTAAAAAACGGACGTATTTCGGACAAAAATATTGTTGAATTGTTTATTGCGGGATAAAAAGCAAAAAGTCAAAATTTCTCTTGCAAAAGTGTGAGTAATGTGGTAAAGTACTTTGAGTTTGAGGGAGAAAATTAAATCTTCCTTAAAAACAAATATTCGGAAGTGTATCGAAGTGGTCATAACGGCCCTGACTCGAAATCAGGTAGCCCTCACGGGCTCGTGGGTTCGAATCCCACCGCTTCCGCTAAAAATAAAAAGCTGCAATTTTGAAATTGCAGCTTTTTTGTGCTTTTATGCGACTCCGATTAACACGGCACCGTAGCATATTAAGCATTCACCGAGAATGTAAGCAAACATTTCGACAACGTGGCGTTTTAAAGTGAATGTGCATTTGTGGAAATGAACGTCAAACAAAACGGAGTCGGAATAGAAGAACAAAAGCGCTCCGATGTAAATATAAACGGTTGCGGTGGAAGGGTTGCTGAGTAATTGCATGAGCGCAAATACGTTCATCACGGCGTTTGCGGATAAGTAGCCCACCATCGGGAGCTTTAGAGACTTCGGGATAAAGTCGTTTATGTTGTTTTTTACGATATTGATTATCGAAAAATATATAAGGAACATAATGGCGCCGGTTACGATTGTGCCCGCGGTATATGTTATGTTTTTCGCAAATGAGCTTATAAAGCAGATGTGGGATAAGACAAAAGAAACACCGCCTATCGAAAAGCATTGCGCTTTTTTCATGAGAAGGAGCACATCACCCACAAACGAAAAGAAAAATGCCGCAACTATGTAAAGGTCGGGAGAAAGTCCGTTTTCATTATATTCCGTAACATAAAAAGCGATGAGAAGGGGTAAAATAAGGCATTTGGTGATTTTTCTTAAATTTACATGCCTAAAATAAATCGAATACAGGTGAACGAAACCGATTATCCAGAATAAAGAAAACAAAATCACGGAAACATTGGTCATATAAGCTCCTTTCGGTTTGCCTAAAGCACATTTTAAAAATACCGGTTTGATTTGTTAAAAAACGTTTGCCGCTTCAAAGATAAAAAACGCATTATAGATTAAAATGTATTAAAGATAAAAAAATGTCACTGATCGGATTCGAACCGACGACCTTTCACTTCGGAGGCGAACACTCTGTCCAGCTGAGCTACAGTGACAAACGAGTGAATTGATTATATATCATAAACAATTTATTTTCAATACAAATGTTCTTGGGATTTTACTTGAAATAAGCGGATTATATGAGGTATAATAAAATTTTATGAAGAACAAAAAATTTGAAACGACAACAGAAAATGCGGAAAACGGAATACGTATAAATAAGTATTTAAGCGAAGCGGGAATATGTTCAAGGCGTGAAGCGGACGTGCTTGTGGAACGCGGACAGGTGACGGTTGACGGAAAAACTGCCGAAAACGGCACACGTGTGCATGCGGGGCAAAAAGTAGTTGTATCCGGTAAAGAAATAAAGCGTGACGATAACCAGGTGCTTATCGCCTTTTATAAGCCCATAGGAATTGTTTGCACGACGGATACGGAGCGTGAACCCGACAACGTAATCGATTATATCAAATACCCGAAGCGTATTTACCCGATAGGAAGACTTGACAAGGATTCCGAAGGACTTCTTCTTCTCACAAACGACGGAGACATCGTAAACAAGATTTTGAGAGCGGGAAACAATCACGAAAAGGAGTATGAGGTTACCGTAAACAAGCCTATAACTCCCGAATTTATAAGAAGAATGTCAAAAGGAGTTCCGATTCTCGATACCGTCACAAAGCCGTGCCGAATCGAGCCGATATCGAAGAATTCCTTCAAAATTATTTTGACGCAAGGGTTGAACCGTCAAATAAGACGTATGTGCGAATACTTTGACTACAGGGTTGTGAGCCTCAAAAGAACGAGAATCATGCATATTACGCTTGACAATCTTAAAGTCGGTGAATATAGGCATTTGACCGCAACCGAAAGAGAAAAATTAAAGCAGACACTCAAAAATTCGACGGGACTCGCCGCAAAGGACGTAAAATCAACGGGTTTTGCCGCAAAGAATGTAAACTCAGCGGGACACACCGCAAAGGATGTAAAATAATGGATAAAAAGGCAAGAATAGAAGAACTTGTCGAAAAATTAAATCTTGCAAGATATTCGTATGAACAGCTTGACACGGAAATGATGTCAAACTATGAGTACGACGCACTTTACGATGAACTTGCGCGTCTCGAAAAAGAGACGGGATACGTGATGAGCGTGAGTCCCACGGTGAATGTGGGATATGAAGTTTTGTCAGATCTTCCGAAAGAAAGACACGTTGAGCCGATGCTGTCGCTCGATAAGACAAAAGATCCGGAAGTGCTGCGTAATTTTCTCGGTGACAGGACGGGCCTTCTTTCATGGAAAATGGACGGACTCACAAATGTGCTTACGTATCAAAACGGAGAACTCACAAAATGTGTTACGCGCGGAAACGGGGAAATCGGCGAAATAATCACGAACAATGCGCGCGTTTACAAAAACATTCCGCTTAAAATTCCTTACACGGGCGAACTCGTGATAAGGGGAGAAGCGATAATCACGTATTCGGAATTTGAACGCATAAATTCGGAAATCCCGGATGCGGATTTAAAATACAAAAATCCGAGAAACCTGTGCAGCGGGAGCGTTCGCCAATTAAACAACGAAATTACGGCAAAAAGAAACGTGCTTCTTTATGTTTTCGGACTTATAAGCACAAATCCCGACATGAATTTTAAAACTCGCCATGAAGGCTTTGAATGGCTCAAATCCCTGGGTTTTACGTGCGTCGAAGAGCGACTTGTGACACGTGAAAATTTTTATGACGTATTTGATTATTTTAAAGAAAATGTTTCAAAAAACGATTTTCCGTCGGACGGACTTGTTCTTTCTTTTGACGACATCGAATACTCAAGGAGTCTCGGAAGAACGGCAAAATTTCCGCGTGATTCGATAGCTTTTAAGTGGAAAGACGAAACGGTTGAAACAAAGATGACAGACATCGAATGGAGCGCATCGCGCACGGGGCTCATAAATCCCGTGGCTGTTTTTGAGCCCGTGGAAATCGAAGGCACAAGTGTAAGACGCGCAAGCATTCACAATGTTTCGATCATGGAAAGCTTAAAGCTTGGAGTAAATGACACCGTTCTTGTATACAAGGCAAATATGATCATTCCGCAAATTTTACGGAATATCACAATGAGTAACACCTTTAAGGTGCCGGGAATTTGTCCCGTTTGCGGATGTAAAACGGAAATAAAGGACATGGACGGCGTGAGAGTGCTCATTTGCCCAAATTCCGATTGTACCGCAAAACGCGTTAAGGGCTTTTCGCTCTTTGTGAGCCGTGATGCGATGAACATAGACGGAATATCCGAAAGCACGATAGAAAAATGGATAAATGCGGGTATTTTAAAGGATATTACGGACTTTTTCAAGCTTTCGGAACATAAAGACACAATCGTAAATATGGACGGCTTCGGCGAAAAGTCGTACGATAACGCAATTGCCGCCGCAGAAAAGGCGAGACACACGACTCCCGTGCGGCTTCTCACATCACTCGGAATTCCGGGTGTGGGTTCCGCTACCGCAAAGCTTATCTGTAAGCATTTTGACGGCGATTTTGAAAAAATAATGAATGCGACAAAAGACGAACTTCTCACAATTAACGGAATAGGTGACGTGATTGCGGAAGATTATATCAGGTTTTTCGCACGCGAAGACACTAAAAAAACGGTTGCTGAACTTTTACAAATCGTTACGTTTGAAAATTCGGACAAGGGTGACTTAAGCGACACGGAAAAATTTGCGGATAAAACGTTTGTGATAACGGGAAGCGTTTATAAATTCAAAAACAGAAACGAATTAAAGAGCTATATCGAAGACCGCGGCGGCAAGGTGCTTTCCGCGGTAAGCCGCAATGTTACATATCTCATAAACAACGACATAATGTCGAATTCCACAAAAAACAAAACTGCCAAAGAGCTCGGTGTCAAAATAATTACCGAGGAAGAATTTTTGGCGCTTTGACATATTTTGATATGTTTTACCAAGGAGTAATGCTATATGCCCATAAAGGTACAAAACGATCTGCCATCAAAAAAAATACTTGAAAACGAAAATATATTCATGATGGACGAGACAAGGGCTTTGAGCCAGGATATACGGCCTCTTAAAATCGCAATTTTGAACTTGATGCCGTTAAAGGAAGACACGGAAGTGCAATTGATGCGCAGCCTTTCGAACACGCCTCTTCAAATCGATGTGACGTTTCTTACTACCGCAAGCTATGTGGGACACAACACCGCCACAAGCCATCTTGCGACGTTTTATAAGACATATCGGGATGTAAAAAACGAAAAGTTTGACGGACTCATTATCACGGGCGCGCCTGTTGAACTTATGGATTTTAAGGAAGTTGCATACTGGGACGAACTTAAGCAAATCATGGAGTGGTCCGTTACTTCGGTTACATCGACTCTTCATATATGCTGGGGCGCACAGGCGGGGCTTTATTATCACTACGGAATAGATAAGGTTACATTGCCCGAAAAGTTGTCGGGAATTTACATGCATCACGTAAAAAACCGCCGTGAGCCGATCGTGCGCGGATTTGACGACATATTTTATATTCCGCATTCGAGACACACGGAATCCGATCAAAATGCGATCAGAAACGAAAAGCGCCTTATGATAATGGCTGAATCGGAGGAAGCGGGAATATTCCTCCTCATGGACAACGAAAACAGAAGAATCTTTGTGATGGGGCATCCCGAATACGACAGAATGACTCTTGACAAGGAATATAAGCGTGACCTCGGAAAAGGCTTAAATCCGAATATTCCCGTTAATTATTATCCGAACGACGATGTGACGCGTGAACCGCTCCTTACATGGCGCGGACATGCAAACACGCTTTATACGAACTGGGTAAATTATTACGTATATCAGGTAACGCCGTACGAATTATAGAGGAATCTTACCGAGAGAGGAGTCTTATTATGAGAAAAATGGTTCTTTCGATATTTGTTGACAATACATTCGGTGTCTTAAGTAAGGTTTCGGGACTCTTTTCGAGACGCGGATACAATATTGACAGTCTTACGGTCGGCGTGACGGAAAATCCTTCCTATTCGAGAATGACCGTTGTGGTGACGGGAGAAGAGCAAATCCTCGACCAAATAAAAAAGCAGGTTGAAAAGCTTGAAGACGTAAAAGAGGTAAAGGAATTAAATCCGAACGAATCGGTTTACAGAGAACTTATTCTTGTAAAGGTTGCCGCAAATTCCGAAACACGTGAGAGGGTGATTTCGGTTGCCGAAATTTTCAGAGCCAAAATCGTTGACGTGACACCCGAATCCATGATATGCGAGCTTACGGGAGACGAGTCGAAGCTTGAGGCTTTCTTAAAGCTTCTTTGTGACTACAAAATTCTTGAAATCGCGAGAACGGGAATAACGGGACTTGCGAGAGGATGTTAAAAAGGTTATTAAGAAAAGTGTTATCGTTATCTTTTAACCTTTTTTAATTGCTTTTTGCAATGTCTGTAATTATAATCGGGTGAGACGAAATATAAAATAAAAAAGAAATCGGTATTTCGGAGGGAAAATGAGTATTCTTTCTCAATGTTGCGGGCTCGCGTTGCTCACAATAATACTCTATTTTTACTTAAGCAGAAGAAAAATACTTTTAAATACGGGCATCGATTACTTGGAACTTGTAATCGTCACTTTTTCGTGCCTTGTTTTTGATATGCTTTCCGTTTTTTGCATAAACAACGCGGATTCGCTTCCGAAGGTGTTTGTGGACATCATATGCAAAACGTATATAGTGGGGCTCGTCATTGTTGCGATGTTTGGGCTCAGATACGTTTGCGCGGATGTTTTTTCGATGGAAAAAGAATACAAAAGGGCAATGTACCATGTGTTTTCGGCGCTCCTTGCAGCGGTGATTTTGATTTATGCGCTTCCGATTTACGTTGCATATGACGAAAACGGAGTGGGACTTTATACCGAAGGCCCCGCAACGATCGCAACATATATATGTGTTGTGATGATTATTCTTCATATGGTTTTCTTAATCGAAAGAAACCGCAATCAGGTGCGTACGGGAAAACGGCGTACTCTTTATATATGGATTGCAGTGTGGATGATTTGTGCGGGAATTCAATTTTTCAATAACGAAATCTTGATAGTGAGCTTCGGCGCCGCACTCGGTGTCACGATTATATATCTTGCGCTTGAAAATCCCGAAATCAATATTTACAACAAAACGGGATATTTTAACGAAGGGGCGCTTTCGCAATATGCTGCGCAGCATTTCGGAAAAGGAAACAGTTTTGCGCTTATAAAGGCAAAGGTGGTTTCGGTAGGCAAAGACGGGCGCGACGTTATGCTTGAGCAGGACATAGAAAGCGAGATTTTTAATTACATTTCAAGCTTTGAAATGGCGGATCTTTTCTTTTACAGCGATACGGAAGTCGCAATTACGTCGGAAAACTTTAATTACGCAAAAGACATAATAGAGCTTGTAAGTGAGCGCTTCAATTACGGATGGGGACCCAAAAAAAACGTAATTGTCCCGATCAGACTGTTTTATGTACCGGATTCGATGGAATTTGACAGCTGGGCGGACATGGAACTTGCTCTCAAATATAATGAAAGCATGGTAGCAAAGGACAATTCGGCGCAATATGTAAGTCCGGATATCTTAAAGCAGGTTGCACGTGAGCATGAGACGGAAGATATTATTCGCGACGCAATAGAAAACAACCGTGTCGAGCCTTTTTATCAGCCCATTTACAGCATAGAAACGGGCAGATTTGTTTCTGCGGAAGCGCTTGCGCGAATCAGACGGGAAGACGGTACGATTGTTCCGCCGGGAGTATTTATTCCGATTGCGGAGAAAAACGGCACGATTATAAAAATCGGCGAAATGATGTTTGAAAAGGTTTGCGCGCTTTTGTCAAGAGAGCTTCTTGTTGAAAGATTTGACGTAAAATATATCGAAATCAATCTTTCGACCGTTCAATGTACCTACGATCATCTTGCGGATTCGTTTATTTCGATAATGAACAGGTACCATGTGAATCCCGCATGGATAAATCTTGAAATCACCGAGACCGGATCGATAGACAAAAAGAGCACGCTTCAAAAAAACATGAACGAGCTTTTGCTTTACGGAGTCAAGTTTTCTTTGGACGATTTCGGAACCGGTAACTCAAATCTCAATTATGTTATCGATATGCCCGTGTCGACGGTCAAGTTTGACAAGGGAATGACGGATGCCTTCTTTGAAAACGACAAGGCGCGCTTCCTTATGGAATCTGCAATGAAGATGCTTATGGAAATGGGACTTTCGATTGTAATCGAAGGCGTTGAGACGGTAAGTCAATATAAAGAGATGGAAAAACTGAAGGCAACTTTCATTCAGGGATATTATTTTTCAAAACCTCTCATGAGAGGCGATTACATCAATTTTTTGGAGATGGCAAACGGAGACAGAGAGTAAGAAGTTGTCTCCTTTTAAGCGGATATGGTGGAATTGGCAGACACGTCGGATTTAGGTTCCGGTGCGAAAGCGTACAGGTTCGAGTCCTGCTATCCGCAGTGCTTGCGGAGCATTTGGTTTAAGTCAGAGGGGTTCTTTGGCTTAGATTGAAATGTCTCCGCTTTGTTATGATTAAAACAGGCAATGTTAAATTTAAAGGAAAGTATATATGAAAAATTTGATGAGATTTTTAAAACCATACAAATGCGTTGCGATAATAGCGCCGTTATTTAAGATGCTTGAGGCTTTACTCGAGCTTTTTGTGCCTCTTGTAATGACAGACATAATCGATATAGGAATAGAATCGGGAGATACGGGTTATATTTTAAAAAAAGGTTTGGTGCTTATATTACTCGCGCTTCTCGGGCTTTGTGCGTCGGTAACGGCACAATATTTTGCCGCAAAAACGGCAACCGGATTTGCGCGCGACATGAAATCGGAGCTTTTTTGCCATATACAGGACTTCAGCTTTTCTAAGCTTGACACAATCGGAACGGCAACGCTTATCACAAGACTTACGACGGATTCGGACAAAGTTCAAAACGGCGTAAACATGACGTTACGACTTTTCTTACGTTCGCCTTTTATCGTATTCGGAGCCGTCATTATGGCTTTTACGATAAATAAAGAATGTGCGTTTGTTATGCTTATTTCGATTCCCATACTTGCTGCTGTGGTGTTCGGAATAATGCTTGGGACCGTTCCTCTTTATACACGTGTTCAAAAATTGCTTGATAAGAGTATTTTAACCGTTCGCGAAAACTTGGGCGGCGTGAGAGTGATACGTGCATTTAATATGCAGGAAGGCGAAAAGCGGAGATTTGAAACGGAAAGCCTTGATTATGCCGACCAATCGCTTAAAGCATCAAAAATTTCGGCGCTTTTAAATCCCATTACGTTTGTTATTGTGAACGTCGCGCTTGTCGTTATTTTGTATAGCGGTGCGATAAAGGTGGATATAGGCACAATAACAAAGGGACAGCTTATCGCGATCGTAAATTATATGTCGCAGATTTTGGTTGAGCTTATCAAGCTTGCCGACCTTATTATAGTGATTACAAGGTCGCTTTCTTCCGCAAAGAGAATAGACGAGGTGTTTCAAATAAATGGATAAAGTTGTTTTTAAAAATGTTTATATGAAATATGACGGAGCGGGAGATTATTCGCTTACGGATATAAGTTTTAGTGTGGAAGACGGCGAAACGGTCGGCGTAATAGGCGGCACGGGAAGCGGAAAAACGACGCTCGTAAGCATGATTCCGGGGTTTTATAAGGCGGAATCGGGCGAAATATTGATTTCCGGAAAAAACGTACGGGATTACGATGAAAAAGAATTGAAGCGCAAAGTCGGATTTTGTTTTCAAAAGTATTATCTCTTTCACGGAAATATTCGTGACAATGTCAAATTCGGGGCGCCGGAGGCGGGCAACGATGACATAATCGAAGCGTTAAAGATTGCGCAGGGCTATGATTTTGTCATGCAAAAGAAAAAGGGCCTTATGGAACCCGTGTCCGAAAAAGGTGCAAATTTTTCGGGCGGTCAAAAGCAGCGACTCATGATTGCGAGAGCCCTGGTCAGAAAGCCCGAAATCCTGATACTTGACGATTCGTCTTCGGCACTCGATTTCGCAACGGACAAAAAATTGCGCATGGCAATTTCGGAACTCAAAAACACAACAACGTTTATCGTGTCGCAAAGAGTTTCTTCAATAATACATTCGGACAAAATACTTGTGCTTGACGACGGAAAACTGGTTGGCAAAGGAACACACGAAGAACTCTTAAACAACAATTTGATTTATAGGGAAATATATGAAAGCCAAACAAAAGACAAATAAAGATACACTTAAAAAGCTTTTTAAGTACATAAAAAAAAGAACGGTTTTTGTGGTGATGTCGGCAATTTTTGCGGCAGCAAACGTGGTGCTGTCACTTCTTATCCCGGTTTACACGGGTGACGTGGTCGACTTGTGCATAGCATCCGGGACAGATTTTAAGGAAATCGGCTTGATTTTAATAAAAATTCTTATATGCGTTCTTGCGGCCGCCGTTTCGCAATGGCTTCTCACCGCATTAAACAACAGAACGGCATATTATGTGTGTTTTGATATAAGAAACGACGCTTTTAAAAAGCTGAACCGCTTGCCCGTGTCGTTTTTTGATTCTCATCCGCACGGGGATATTTTGAGCCGTCTCACAAATGACATAGAGCAGATTTCGGACGGATTGATTTTGGGATTTACGAATCTATTTTCGGGAATTCTCACGATACTTATAACACTTGTGTTTATGTTCCGCTTAAATCCGCTTACGGCAATAGTTGTTGTGCTTGTAACGCCGCTTTCTTTATTTGTGTCCGCGTTTATCGCAAAGCACAGTTTTCGTATGTTCAAGCTTAAAAGCACCACAAACGGTGAACAGACGTCGTTCATAAACGAAACAATCGAGTTTGAAAAAGCGGTAAACGCATACGATATGACGGATGCGAAGCAGGCGGAGTTTGATGATATAAATTCGCGTCTTTCCGAATATTCGCTTAAGGCAACGTTTTATTCGTCACTTACAAATCCATGCACAAGATTTGTAAACAGCCTTGTTTATGCGGGTGTGGGTGTTTTCGGCGCAATGTCCGCCATAAACGGAGCAATTACAATCGGACAGCTTTCCGCATTTCTCTCCTATGCGAGTAAGTATACAAAGCCTTTTAACGAAATTTCGGGTGTTATTACGGAATTTCAAAATGCCTTTGCATGTGCGGGACGCGTGTTTGATTTTATGGAAAATGATGAACTTGCGGATTATACCGGGAATTCCGTAAAAATTGAGGATGTGAAAGCCTGCACCGGTGATTTAGCCGGAAATAAGAATGTTGATGAAGCAAATCCGATAATTTCGATCAAAAACATAAGTTTTTCTTATACACCCGAAAAACCTCTTATTAAGGATTTTTCGCTTGATGTGACAAAAGGACAAAAAATTGCGATTGTCGGTCCCACGGGCTGCGGAAAAACAACGCTTATCAATCTTCTCATGAGATTTTATGACGTAAATTCGGGAGAAATCCTGTTAAACGGCGTTAATATAAAAGAAATGAGTAGGGAAAATTTAAGACAAAATATCGCGATGGTGCTTCAGGACACATGGATAAGACGCGGCACCGTAAAGGAAAACATCGCTCTCGGCAAAAAAGATGCGACGGATGCGGAAGTAATCGAAGCCGCGCACAAGGCACACGCATGGGGCTTTATAAAACGGCTTCCGGACGGAATAAACACAATGCTTTCCGAAAACGGTGATGAACTCTCGCAGGGACAAAAGCAATTGATTTCTATTGCGCGTGTAATGCTTGTAACACCGCCGATTTTGATACTTGACGAGGCAACGTCTTCGATTGATACAAGAACAGAAATAAAAATCCAGCAGGCGTTTGACGAAATGATGAAGGGAAGAACAAGCTTTATCGTCGCACACCGCCTTTCGACGATTGTTTCGGCGGACAGGATACTTGTGATGAATAACGGAAATGTCGTTGAAACGGGAACGCATGCGGAACTCTTAAGCAAGAACGGATTTTATGCGGAATTATATAACAGCAGGTATTAGGAAAAGGATAAGGACATATAAAAAACGACAGGCAATGAGCCT
>CAZZFV010000013.1:0-48040 GCA_964653855.1 uncultured Lachnospiraceae bacterium | reverse complement strand
TCAAGCTCTATCGTGCCGGGCGGTTTACTCGTTAAATCATAGAATACGCGATTTACCCCACGGACCTCGTTTATTATTCTGCTCATCACCTTTTGAAGCACATTAAAGGGAATTTCCGCAGCCTCGGCCGTCATAAAGTCGATCGTGTTCACGGCACGGAGAACAACGGCGTAGTCGTATGTTCTTTCGTCGCCCATAACGCCGACGGAACGGACATTGGTAAGCGCCGCAAAATACTGGTTCGGAAGCCACTTGGGTGCTTCCCCTTTGTGCTCATTCTTATATTCGGAAACCGCCTTATCTACCTCATCACGGTAAATAAAATCGGCGTCCTGAACGATTCTTACCTTTTCGGCATTCACTTCACCGATTATTCTGATTCCGAGTCCCGGGCCCGGGAACGGCTGACGAAATACAAGGTACTCCGGAAGTCCGAGCTCAAGACCCACTTTTCTCACTTCATCCTTAAAAAGATTGCGAAGAGGCTCGATTATTTCCTTAAAATCGACATAATCCGGAAGCCCGCCAACGTTGTGGTGGGATTTTATGACAGCCGATTCGCCGCCGAGTCCCGATTCCACAACATCCGGGTAAATCGTGCCCTGTGCGAGGAAATCAACCGCACCTATCTTCTTTGCCTCTTCCTCAAACACACGGATAAATTCTTCGCCGATTATCTTTCTTTTTCTTTCGGGTTCGGTAACGCCCGCAAGCTTGCTGTAATATCTCTCCCGGGCATTCACACGGATGAAATTCAAATCAAATTCACCGTTTTTGCCGAATACCCCCTCAACCTCATCGCCTTCGTTTTTGCGAAGAAGGCCGTGATCGACAAATACGCATGTGAGCTGCTTGCCTATTGCTCTGGAGAGTAACCCCGCCGCAACAGAAGAATCCACTCCGCCCGAAAGCGCAAGAAGGACTTTGCCGTTTCCGACTTTACGTCTTATTTCTTCTATGGACGCCGTGACAAAGGAATCCATTCTCCAATCGCCCTTGCATCCGCATATTTTTCTTACGAAGTTAAACAAAATTTCCTTACCCTTTTCGGTATGGAGAACTTCCGGATGGAATTGAATCGCATAAAGCTTCTTTTCGTCGCATCCCGCCGCAGCAACGGGGCAATCCGCCGTATGCGCAAGCACCTTAAAGCCGGGAGCAAGCTTTGATATATAATCAAAATGACTCATCCAAACGGTTGTTGTTGCGGGAACGCCGTAAAAAAGTGCGCCTTCTTCCATAGCTCCGTCAACCGTCACAAGAGTTTTTCCGTATTCGCGTTTTTCCGCTCTTTCCACTCTTCCGCCAAGCACATGGTGCATAAGCTGAGCACCGTAGCAAAGTCCGAGCACGGGGATGTTGAGTTCAAAAAGTTCTTCAGAATATCCCGGAGCGCCTTCTTCGTAGCAGCTGTTCGGACCACCCGTAAGAATGATCCCCTTAAGATTCATTTCTTTGATTTTTTCTATCGGTGTTTTGTAGGAAGCTATCTCGCAATAGACGTTACATTCACGCACGCGCCTTGCCACAAGCTGATTGTATTGTCCGCCGAAATCAAGGACAAGTATTTTTTCCTGTGTCATATGTTCCTCCGTATGTTTTGTTTAAAGCTTGAACAGTTTATCACTTTTCACAGAATTACTCAACAAACAAAAAGTTAATTATTCTTATGAGACGGCTTATATATGTCATGTTTGCACCGACTTATGTATCTTTTTTTGACCGTAAGCCTCCGATATGTTAAAATAAAATTTTGTATCGTAACCTATCAAAGGTTATGAAGTTCAAGAAAAGTTTAACCGTAGCGATGCACGAATTGCCGCATTGCTACCGCACACACCCGGGAGCATCAACAATGGATTTTAAACTTCACTCCGAATTTTCACCGACCGGCGACCAGCCGGAAGCAATAAAAGAGCTTGTAAAAGGCTTCAAAGCGGGCAATCAATTTGAGACCCTGCTCGGTGTTACGGGATCGGGCAAAACATTCACAATGGCAAACGTCATAAAGGAATTAAATCTTCCCACGCTCATCATTGCCCACAACAAAACACTTGCGGCGCAGCTTTATTCGGAAATGAAGGACTTTTTCCCGGAAAACGCCGTTGAATATTTTGTTTCCTATTATGACTACTACCAGCCGGAAGCCTACATTCCGTCAACCGACAGCTACATAGAAAAAGACTCCGCAATCAACGACGAAATAGATAAGCTCCGCCACTCCGCAACCGATTCGCTCCTCACAAGAAAAGACGTGATCGTTGTTGCGTCGGTATCCTGCATATACGGGCTCGGAAGTCCGGACGAATACGACAAGATGCATCTTGTACTTCGAGAAAACGCAGAAATATCACGTGACGAAATCGTAAAAAGTCTCACGGACATGCAATATGTGCGCAACAACATCGATTTTAAGCGGGGAATGTTCAGGGTGCACGGCGACGTTGTCGAAATTTTTCCCGTGTCGCACTCGGACACGGCGCTCAGAGTTGAACTTTTCGGAGACGAAATCGACAGGATTTCGGAATTTGACGTCCTTACGGGAACCGTCAAAAACACGCTTTCGCATGCCGCCGTCTATCCCGCTTCACACTATGTTGTCGAAAAAGAGCGTATAGAAAAAGCGGTTGCGGAAATAAAAGAAGAACTTGAAGAAAGAATAAAGGAATTTAAGTCGGAAGGAAAGCTGCTTGAGGCAGAACGTATCGAGGAACGTACCATGTATGACATAGAGATGCTCCGTGAAACGGGATTCTGCTCGGGGATAGAAAATTACACGAGACAGCTCTCGGGGCTCAAGCCCGGCGAGCCGCCCTACACTCTCCTCGACTTTTTCCCGGACGATTTTCTCATTATCGTCGACGAATCACATATGACAATTCCGCAAATCGGAGGAATGTTTAACGGAAATCTGTCACGTAAGCAGACTCTCGTCGATTACGGATTCCGTCTTCCGTCCGCAAAAGACAACCGCCCGCTCAACTTTTCCGAATTTGAAAGCCACATAAGCCGCATGATGTTTGTTTCGGCAACGCCCGCGAAGTACGAATCCGCGCACGAGCTCATGCGTGCGGAGCAAATAATCCGCCCGACGGGGCTCCTTGACCCCGAGATCTCCGTTCGGGGAACCGCGGGGCAAATCGACGACCTTGTATCCGAAATCAAAAAAACGATCGAGAAGAAAGAAAAGGTACTGGTCACAACGCTCACAAAGAGAATGGCGGAAAGCCTTACCGATTACCTAAAGGAAATCGGCATACGCGTGAGGTACCTGCACTCCGACATAGATACGCTTGAAAGATCCGAAATAATCCGTGACATGCGTCTTGACGTATTTGATGTTTTAGTCGGAATAAATCTGCTCCGAGAAGGCCTCGACATTCCGGAAGTTTCGCTTGTTGCGATACTCGATGCCGATAAAGAAGGTTTTTTACGCTCCGAAACCTCTCTCATTCAGACGATCGGGCGTGCGGCAAGAAATGTTGACGGACATGTTATAATGTATGCCGATGTCATGACGGATTCGATAAAAAATGCGGTGACGGAAACCGAACGCCGCCGTAAGATTCAGGATGATTACAATAAATCTCACGGCATTACCCCGACATCCGTAAAAAAGGCCGTGCATGACTTAATAGTGATTTCAAAGAAAGCGGAGAAAAACACGAAAGCGCTTGAAAAAGACTTTGAATCGATGTCGGCAAACGAACTCAAATCGCTCATCGACACGCTCACAAAGAAGATGCGCGCCGCCGCATGCGAGCTTAATTTTGAGCTTGCCGCGGAACTTCGCGATAAAATTGCGGAAGCAAGAAAACATCTTGATTAGTTTTGTATCACAATACATGAGGCAATTATGTTTGAAGAAGCAAAAAATTACATAAAAATAAGAGGTGCGGCAGAGCACAACTTAAAGAAAGTAAACCTTGACCTCCCCCGTGACAAATTCATCGTTTTTACGGGACTTTCGGGCTCGGGCAAGAGTTCGCTCGCGTTTAACACGATTTATGCGGAAGGACAGAGGCGTTATATGGAGTCGCTTTCTTCCTACGCAAGACAATTCCTCGGACAAATGGAAAAACCGAACGTCGAAAGCATATCGGGGCTCTCTCCAGCAATTTCGATTGACCAAAAATCAACCAACCGAAACCCCCGCTCCACTGTCGGCACCGTTACGGAAATCTATGATTATTTGAGGCTTCTTTACGCCCGTGTGGGCGTTCCGCACTGTCCCGTTTGCGGCAAAGAAATAAATCGCCAAACGGTTGACCAGATGACCGACGAAATAATGAAATGGGCGCCCGGCACACGCTTTCAGATTTTGGCGCCCGTTGTGCGCGGGCGTAAAGGCGAGCACGCAAAAATCCTCGAAAACGCCAAGAAACAAGGCTATGTAAGAGCAAAAATCGACGGTGAAACGCGCGAGCTTGCGGACGAAATAAAGCTTGAAAAAAACATAAAGCACACGATAGAAATAGTAATCGACCGCCTTATCGTAAAGGAAGGAATCGAAAAGAGAATTTCCGACTCACTTGAAACAGCCCTTTCCTTATCCGAAGGCATAGTCGCATGCGACCTTATGAACGGAAACGTAAAGATTTTTTCCGAAAATTTTGCCTGCCCCGATTGCGGAATAAGCTTACCGGAGCTTGAGCCGAGATCGTTTTCTTTTAACAATCCTTACGGCGCATGCCCAAATTGCAACGGAATAGGAATCAAAATGGAATTTTCGCCGGAGCTCATGGTTCCGGACGAAAGTTTAAGCATTTCGGAAGGCGCAATAGCGGCTCTCGGATGGCAGTCGTCAAAAGACCCGAAAAGTTTTTCGGGAGCGCTCCTTCTCGCACTTTCAAAGCACTTTAACTTTTCGCTTGATACGCCTTTTAATAAGCTTTCCGAAAAGATAAAGCATATTCTCTTTTACGGCACAAACGAATCGGTCGACGTTCACTATTCGGGTCAAAGAGGAACGGGTGTCTATCCCGTCGTTTTTGAAGGTCTCATAAAAAACGAAGAACGAAAATACCGCGAAACGGCATCGGAAACAATAAAAGCGGAATTTGAAGAATTCATGACAACAACGCCCTGCACCGTATGTCACGGAGAAAGACTTCGCCCCGAAGTTCTTGCGGTGACGGTGGGTAACAAAAACATTTCCGAAGTCACACGCATTCCGATACGCGATTTGTCGGACTTTTTTGACAACCTCACGCTCTCTCCCATGCAAACGCAAATTGCGGCAGCCGTTTTAAAGGAAATAAAAGGACGCATCAAATTTTTGAACGACGTGGGACTTGATTATCTCACGCTTGCGAGAAGCGCAGGCACGCTTTCGGGCGGCGAAGCGCAGCGTATCCGCCTTGCGACGCAAATAGGCTCGGGACTTGTAGGAGTCACCTATATCCTCGATGAGCCGAGCATAGGACTTCACCAGCGTGACAACGGAAAGCTCTTAAAATCACTCATGCGTCTTCGCGACCTCGGGAACACGCTTATCGTTGTGGAGCATGACGAAGAAACGATGAGAGCAGCCGATTACCTTGTGGATATAGGTCCGGGCGCGGGAAATAACGGCGGTGAAATAGTTGCCGCGGGAACTCCCGCTGAGGTCATGAAGTGTAAAAATTCGATAACGGCGGATTATTTGACGGGGCGCAAAAAAATCGAAGTGCCTATTAAGAGATGCTTACCCACGGGGTGGCTCACGGTCACAGGCGCCGCGGAAAACAATCTTAAAGACGTAAACGTAAAAATTCCGCTCGGCGTGTTTGTTTGCGTTACGGGTGTTTCGGGATCGGGAAAAAGTTCCCTCATAAACGAAGTGGTCAAAAAGAACCTGTTAAAGACATTAAACCGCGCGCACACGATTCCCGGAAAATGCAAAGAAATATCGGGATACGAGGCGCTCGACAAGGTTGTGGATATCGACCAGTCGCCGATCGGCCGCACTCCACGCTCAAATCCCGCCACATACACGGGCGTATTCGACATGATAAGGGATTTGTTCGCAAATACGAAGGATGCCAAGGAGCACGGATACCAAAAGGGACGTTTCTCGTTTAACGTAAAGGGCGGAAGATGCGAAGCATGCGGCGGTGACGGAATAATAAAGATAGAAATGAACTTTTTGCCGGACGTCTATGTGCCTTGCGAAGTCTGCGGCGGAAAAAGATACAACAGAGAAACGCTTGACGTCAAATACAAAGACAAATCGATATCCGATGTCCTTAACATGACCGTCGGCGACGCCGTAAAATTTTTTGAAAACGTACCTCAAATAAGGCGGAAAATCGAGACAATGAACGACGTGGGGCTTTCATACATCGAGCTCGGTCATCCTTCAACCGACCTTTCGGGCGGCGAAGCGCAGCGTATAAAACTTGCTGCGGAGCTTTCACGGAAATCGACCGGAAAAACGATTTATATCCTTGACGAACCCACAACGGGACTTCACTTTGACGACGTCAAAAAGCTCATAGACATTTTGCGCCGTCTTCAGTCGGCGGGAAACAGCGTAATCGTAATCGAGCACAATCTTGACGTCATAAAATGCGCCGATTACATCATCGATATGGGCCCGGAAGGCGGTGACAGGGGCGGAACGGTTGTTGCATGCGGAACACCGGAGGAAGTGGCGCGTGTTTCCGAATCCTATACGGGTCAATACTTAAAAACGATGTTAAACATTACTTGATCAATAATTCATCTCCAAAACAAAAAGCACGAATCCGAAAATTCGTGCTTTTTTAATTCTTAAATTTTATTCTTAAACTTCCGGCACAAGGCTAACGTTTGAAACCGTCCGTTATACGCCTTCGGCGCTCAGATTGTCGTCCGCCGAAATCCGTGCAAGATGCTCTTCTATCGCATGTCTCGAGAATTCACTCTTCATTTTCATCTTGTACATTTTTTCGTCGGCTTCCTTATAAACCTCATGCGTTGTGCGGGTGTCTTGCGCGTGCCTAAACGAAATTCCGTACGAAACGGAAACTCTGTAGGGAAGCTCATTTGATTTTTCTTTGATCGAGTGTTCAAATTTGTTTATCGCCTCGGCCACAACGGTAATCTCGTCCGAGCTTACTATCGTCATGAATTCGTCACCGCTGAGTCGGAAGTTTGTGCCGATTTCGTTAAAGCACTCCTCTATCGACGACGAAACGGTTGTGAGGAGCTTATCTCCCGCATCGTGCCCGAAGCTGTCGTTTACATACTTTAAGCCGTTTACGTCATAGCTTACTATAGCAATGGGGCTTAAATCGCGGTCCAAAATATCAAACGTTTCCTGCATTTTTGCCCTGTTATAAAGTCCCGTAAGCGTATCGTGATAAGCAAGACGGGTGAGCGTTTCCTTTTCGACGTTTGTAATGATCTTGTCGTAAAGAGAGCTCACATATCCCGCAATCGCATAAACAAGGAACAAAATCACGCCTATCGGAATAAAGCTGATTTCAAGCATTGTATCCTGCCCCGGGAAAAATATCTTTTGCATGTTGAATCGCAAAAGGTCGAACACGCATGACATACTCAATACCATAAGAGCCACGTTTATAAGCCTGTCGGATGCGGTTTTTGACTTATATTTCCAAAGTCCCGCATAAAGCATGACCGCAAGTCCCAACGCCGTAAGAAGGTGGAATATCATAAGCGTTTGCGAATAATGCGCTATGTTTGTAAAATGAAGCACCGACGAAACAGCAATAAATATTCCGACCATCGCAACCGCCGCACACATAAGACAATACTTCTTTTCGCTGCGTTTTCCGCGGAGTTTCAAAATAAACATAAGGAACACAAATCCCGCACAGTAAAGCGTGAGATATTCGATAACCGAGTGTTCCGTATAATTCGTAAAAATGATTTCGTATACCCTACTTTGACAATTCGACCATACTCCGATCAAAAACGTAAATCCGCCCACAAGCGTAAGATATACCGAAGAATCTGTCGAATGCGTTATGAGAAATCCCGCCGCAACAAGCACCAGTCCGAATATGATTATGAAGCAATTTATATACATTATTGCCGCATAGGTATATGCAAAGTTTCTGACCGCTTCGCCCGTTTTTTCGAATCTTACCGGCTTTATGTCGCTCATTGCGTCATCTTCGTGAATGACTATGTGGATTGTGAGCGTTTTCCCGGCACTTTTCTCCGGTATCGAAATAAAATGCGCCGCACTTCCTATAAACTTATTCGTATTGATTTTTTCGGACGAATAATCATAAATTTTTACGTCGTCGACATAGGCAACAACACTTGCGAGAAACGTGCGGAGAATCGCCGTATATCCCGTTCCCACTTCATCCGAAATTTCATGAGACAAAATAATCTCGTCACCCGCATGAGTTTTAAACGTAATCTCGCTTATATCCGCTTTTTCCGTTACTTCGCCGTTAAAGGAAAGCGTCCAGCCGTCATTGTATATAATTGTCTCGTCGAGCTTTTTTACACTTCTTTGGCAAATCAAACACCATGACAAAACCATTATGAATAATGTCACGATTCCCATCAAAAAAGCTCGTTTTTTTGTAAGTCCTCTTTCCACTTAAAAATACTCCCTATTTTTTTTGTTTTCCCCTCAAAACAGTACTTACAATCAAATTCCCTTTTGCCCATAATATGCATTCGGACCGTGTTTACGGTTGAAATGCTTGTCTTGCATAGCCTTAGGTGTTTCCTTTATATTCGGATTAAGACGCTCCGCACGCGCAGCCATCTTTGCGACTTCCTCAAGAACAACTGCGTTGTGAACGGCTTCTTTGGGGTCTTTTCCCCATGTGAACGGTCCGTGATTTGCGCAAACGCATCCCGGACAATACATCGGATTTTTTCCCTTAAATTCTTCAACAATCGAAACGCCCGTGTTCTTCTCGTATGCTTCTTCTATTTCTTCCTTTGTGAGATTTCTTACGCACGGAATCGTTCCGTAAAAGTAGTCCGCATGGGTTGTGCCGTAGCACGGAATTCCGCGTGCCGCCTCAGCCCAGCTTGTTGCCCACGACGAATGAGTGTGAACGACACCGCCGATTTCCGGAAATGCCTTGTAAAGCTCGATATGCGTCGGTGTGTCGGATGACGGACGAAGCGTGCCTTCAACCACATTGCCCTCAAGATCCACAACAACCATGTCGCCTGCCTTCATTTTGTCGTAATCGACACCGCTCGGCTTAATTACGACAAGTCCCGTCGCACGATCGATTCCGCTTACGTTTCCCCACGTATATGTCACAAGTCCGTGACGGGGAAGCTCCATATTCTGTTCGTATACGATTTGCTTTAATTCTTCAAGCATAGTTTTACTCTCTTTTCTTTTGCTTATGCAGGATTACCGCACATTATTTATGCCAAGCTTCCGCATATCACTTAAAACACAAGTTCTTCTGTTTCTCAGTTTGCGTTTATTGCCTCGCGTTCAGCGGGAAGAAGCTTTTTATATTCTTCCATAAACTCATTTACGCCATTAATGTCTTCGGAATCGGGCTTAAGCGTAACTTCCTTAACGTCCTTAAACACCTTTTGATTTAAGAATTCGGGAAGTGTGAGCCCCGCGCCCATGTCTTCAAACGCAGCAAGAAGAGCCGCACCCCAGGCACCGCCTTCACCCGCGGTTTCCATGCATGTAACGGGCGAATTCATGAGAGCCGCAAGTATCTTTTGACCCACGCCCTTTGTCTTAAAAAGTCCGCCGTGTCCCATAACGGAATCCACTTTTACGTTTTCTTCGTTTGTAAGGATGTCCATACCGAGCTTAAGCACACCAAGTGAAGATATAAGGTGTGTTCTCATAAAGTTTGCGAGGTTGAATGCCGCATCCGGCTTTCTTAAAAACATCGGCATACCTGAATCCATGTGTGTCACATGCTCTCCCGAAAAATAAGGGAAGCTCATGAGTCCGCCGCAATCCTTGTCACCCTGCATCGCATATGTGTAAAGTTTTTCATAAATCGTGTTTTTGTCGACATTGACTCCAAAAAGCTTTAAGTTTTCTTCGAATATATTTACCCAGGCATTGAGATCCGATGTACAATTGTTGCAATGAACCATGGCAACCGGAAGTCCGTCGGGTGTCGTAACCATATCTATTTCACGGTGAAGATTTTCTAAATCCTTTTCGAGAACCACCATCGCAAAGCAGCTTGTGCCGGCGGAAACATTGCATGTGCGGCGTGCAACCGAATTTGTCGCAACCATTCCCGTGCCCGCGTCGCCTTCGGGAGGACACATCTTTATTCCGGGTTTTAAGTCACCCGTCGGGTCAAGCATCAGTGCGCCTTCTGCGGTAAGCACGCCTGCGTCTTCACCCGCAAGAAGAAGTCTCGGCATAATATCAAGAAGCTTTATGTCAATTCCTTTTTCCCTGATGCGTGCGTTAAACTTATCAACCATTACCGAATTGTAAGCCTTTGTGTTTCCGTCGATCGGAAACATACCCGCGCAATCGCCGATACCGAGCACCTTTTCGCCGGTCAGTTTCCAGTGAACATAGCCCTCGAGCGTCGTAATATATTTTATGTCCTTTACATGAGGCTCTTTGTTGAGTATTGCCTGATATAAATGCGCAATGCTCCATCTTTGCGGAATATTGAATCCGAAAAGCTCGGTCAATTCATCCGCAGCCTTTTCGGTAATCGTGTTTCTCCATGTACGGAAAGGCACGAGAATTTCTCCCTTTTCGTCAAAAGGCATATAGCCGTGCATCATTGCGCTTATGCCGATTGTTTTGAGAGAGTGAAGCGTAATTCCGTATTTTTTTGAAACATCGTTTTTTAAATCCCGGTAACAATCGCGAAGTCCGTTCCAAATGTCGTCGATCGAATATGTCCATATTCCGTCAACAAGCTTATTTTCCCACTCATGAGCGCCCGATGCGAGTATCGAAAAATCGTCTCCCACGAGCACGCCCTTGATTCTTGTTGAGCCGAGCTCAATTCCGAGATAGGCTTTTCCCTCTTCGATTTGCTTTTTTGCGATAGTGTTGTCCATGTTTTTACCCCTTCGTTATATAATGATGTTGAGGTCAAAAGTATTTTGACCTCAACGATACACGGATTGCTTGCGTAGCGTTGCACTCTCGCAATCCTACAAACATTCGTAATCCGCTCGTTTTTCTTTCGAAAAACGGCTACTTACTCATGTTTTGGCGGTTCAAAATGTCAAAATTTCTCTTGCAAATAACTTTGCATCGAAAGCAGAACCTTTTGACCCTTGTATCATATAAGTTATGTTATTCGAGATCTCCCGAATCCTCTCCCGCCTTTTTGCCCGTTGCGAGCCATGTGAGATATGCGTTTATGAACACATCAAGGTCTCCGTCAAGAACCGCAAAGGCATTGCCCGAAACGGCATTTGTTCTTGTATCCTTAACCATTGTGTACGGCTGAAGGACGTAAGATCTTATCTGGCTTCCGAAATTGATATCGCGTATTTCTCCGCGGATTCCGGACGTCTTTTCGGCATTCTTTTCTTTTTCCAAGAGATAAAGCTTTGCTTTCAGCATTTGCATGGCCTTATCCTTGTTTTGGAATTGCGAACGCTCGTTTTGGCATTGCACGACTATTCCCGTTGGGAAGTGCGTAATACGGATTGCGGATGATGTTTTGTTGATATGCTGTCCGCCCGCACCGCTCGAGTGATATGTGTCTATTCTTATATCGCTGTCGTTTATTTCGATGTCTATGTTTTCCTCGATATCGGGCATAACATCGCACGACACAAACGACGTCTGACGCTTGCCCGCAGCATTAAAAGGCGATATGCGCACAAGTCTGTGCACGCCTTTTTCGCTCTTTAAGTATCCGTATGCGTTTTCACCGCGGATTTCGATTGTTACGGACTTATATCCCGCCTCGTCGCCGTCAAGGAAATCGATCATCGACGTCTTGAATCCGTGTTTTTCCGCCCAGCGCATATACATTCTGCAAAGCATTGCCGCAAAGTCGCAGCTTTCCGTGCCGCCCGCTCCCGCATGGAGAGTGAGGATTGCATCGTCTTTGTCGTATTCACCGGAAAGAAGCGTAGAAAGCCTTAATGTCTCAAGGTGCTTTACAAATATATCAAGCGCTTCGCGGCATTCGGGAACAATGTCGGGATCGTTTGTTTCGTATCCCATGTCAAGATATACCTTGACATCGTCAAATTCCGTTTCGAGATCCTTATACTCGTTTACGATATTTTTAAGAGTGTTCAGTTCCTTTACGTATTTTTGCGATTTTTCCGCCGAGTCCCAAAATCCGGGCTCGTTCATAATGTTTTCGATTTCTTCTATTTTCTCACGCTTATTTGCGAGGTCAAAGTGAATCCCCCACTTCGACTAAGGGTTGTTTGTAAGAATTGAGTTGAGTTTTGATTTGGTCAAGCTCTACCACCAGTCGTCACCACCTTTTAAAATTATATCTTCGCGCAGCAATTATTTGCCGCAGCAATATTTGTATTTTTTGCCCGAGCCGCAAGGGCAGGGATCGTTCGGCATTATCTTCTTTGTCTGTCTCTTTACGGGCTGACGCACGGAGGAATCGTCCCGGTTTGTACCGGTAACGCGTGCAACCTCTTCACGTTCAACCTTCTGCTCTATCTTGATATGCATGAGAAGCTTAACCGTGTCTTCGCTGATTGCGGCCTCCATGGATTCAAACATGTCATATCCCTGCATCTTGTATTCCGAAACGGGATTCTTTTGACCGTAAGACTGAAGATGTATGCCCTGACGCAACTGCTCCATGTCGTCGATGTGGTCCATCCACTTCATGTCGATCACACGAAGAAGAATCACACGCTCAACCTCACGGAACTGTTCCTTTTCGGGGAATTCGGCTTCCTTTTCGGCATAAAGACGGAGAGCCTTTTCCTTTAAGCTTTGCATGAGCTCTTTCTTTGTGTAATGCTTCATTTCTTCGGGAGTGAGGGTAATACGCTCCATCGGAATTATGGGAAGAAGAATGTTGTTAAGCTCGTGCAAATCCCACTCTTCGGGATAACGGTTTTCGCCGATGCACATTTCGACGGCGCTTTCTATGACGTCCGTAATCATCTTGATAACGGAATTTCTCATGTTTTCGCCGTTCAAAACCTTTAAGCGCTCAGCATAAATAATCTCGCGCTGTTCGTTGTTGACGCGGTCATATTCAAGCAAATTCTTTCTGATGCCGAAGTTGTTGTTTTCTATCTTCTTCTGCGCTCTGAAAATCGCATTCGAAAGCATCTTGTGGTGAAGTTCTTCTCCGTCCGGGAAACCGAGCGAATTAAAAAGCTTCATGAGATTTTCGGAACCGAAAAGACGCATAAGATCGTCTTCAAGCGAAATATAAAACTTCGATTCACCGGGATCGCCCTGACGTCCGGCACGTCCGCGAAGCTGATTGTCGATACGTCTCGATTCATGACGCTCCGTACCTATTATCTTTAAGCCTCCGAGTTCGACAACGCCTTCGCCGAGCTTGATATCGGTACCGCGCCCCGCCATGTTTGTTGCGATCGTAACGGCCCCCTTCTGACCGGCACCCGCAATGATTTCCGCTTCAAGCTCATGGAATTTCGCATTCAAAACCTTATGCGGAATTCCCCGCTTTTTGAGAAGCTCGCTCACTTCTTCGGACGACTCTATCGTAACCGTACCCACAAGCACGGGCTGACCCGTTTTGTGAGCTTCCTCAACCGCATTTGCGATTGCGTTTAATTTTTCGCGCTTTGTTTTGTATACGGCATCGTCAAGATCCTTACGGATTACGGGAACGTTTGTCGGAACTTCCACAACGTCCATTCCGTAAATTTCACGGAATTCCATCTCTTCCGTGATTGCCGTACCCGTCATGCCGGCTTTCTTTTCATATTTATTGAAGAAGTTTTGGAACGTGATCGTCGCAAGCGTCTTTGATTCGCGCTTAACTTTAACGTGTTCCTTCGCTTCGATCGCCTGGTGAAGTCCGTCCGCATAACGGCGTCCGGGCAAAATACGACCGGTAAAATCATCGACAATAAGCACTTCGTCGTCTTTTACGACATAATCCTTGTCCCTGAACATAAGATTGTGAGCACGGAGCGCAAGGATGATATTGTGCTGAATTTCGAGATTTTCGGGATCGGCAAGGTTCTCTATCTTGAAGAACTGCTCAACCTTCTTTACGCCTTCCTCGGTAAGGTTGACGTTTTTGTCCTTTTCGTTGACGATAAAGTCGCCCGTTTCCTCGTTGTCCTCGCCCATCAAAAGGTCCATCTTGGAAAGTTCCTTTTCGGTACCTTTTTTGAGCTGACGCGCAAGTATATCGCACGCCTCGTAAAGCTTTGTCGATTTTCCGCTTTGACCGGACAATATAAGCGGAGTTCTCGCTTCATCAATCAAAATCGAGTCGACTTCGTCGATAATCGCATAATGAAGTCCGCGCATAACAAGCTGTTCTTTATAAATCACACGGTTGTCGCGAAGGTAATCGAATCCGAGCTCGTTGTTTGTGGCATATGTGATGTCGCAATTATAAGCTTCCCGTCTTTCCTCGTTTGTCATCGTATTTAAAATACAGCCGACGGTGAGTCCGAGGAAGCGATGCACCTGTCCCATCCACTCTGCGTCACGGTGAGCGAGGTAATCGTTACATGTAACAACATGCACGCCTTTTCCCGAAAGTGCATTAAGATATGAAGGAAGCGTTGCCATAAGAGTTTTTCCTTCACCGGTTTTGAGTTCCGCAATACGTCCCTGGTGCAAGATAATACCGCCGAGTATCTGTACCTTAAAGTGCTTCATTCCGAGTGTTCTGCCTGCGGCTTCACGTACGACCGCATATGCTTCGACAAGTATATCGTCAAGCGTTTCGCCTTCTTCAAGACGCTGTTTGAATTCAATGGTTTTATGCCTTAATTCCTCATCCGTAAGTGCGGACATTTCCGAATCAAGTGCCATTACCTTATCCGCAATCGGGATCAGACGCTTTAATTCTCTTTCGCTGTGTGTCCCGAATATTTTTGTGATTATATTCAAATTTTTTCCCTCCGAGCCTTTTGGTTTTATCGTTTTATATCGTTGTAATCTTTTAATTTGTTTTAATACACACAAATGCCAAAATTGTTTCCGCAAATAAATTTGCATCGAAATTTTATAATTTGGACACTTGTATCTATGGGATTATACCATTTCAACCCGTTCATATCAACATTTTTATGTTAACATTCGGTTAACAGATTGCCGCAAAATAAAGTTCAACTTTTCATCCCTTTATGTTAAATTTCACGAAAATAATGTTTTAAAAATCTCCTATTGACATTTCGTCTTTTGTGCACTTTTCACAAATTTGCCGTTCAACAAGTGTAGTAGTCCACATTTTTGCGCAACACAACGAAAATAATGTCCACATTTTGAAATCCTTTAATATCAAGGCTTTCAAAAGTTATCTACAAAGTTATCCACATTTTCCACAAGTTTAGACGTTTGTTTGTTGATTGATTCTACAGTGACTCCCGACCTATTTTGCACAAAAAAGTTCAACAAAGTTTTGTTTTCGCGACTTGTTTTCTCTTTTTCCTCTTGACAAATTATTGTCTGTATATTCAGTCTATTCTTTATAAACTTTCTGTAAACCAATCGTCAAAAACTTGTAAAACGGGTCTCATTATGATATCATGTTTTCAGGCTTATAAGTAAGGCTAATCCTTCTTACTTTAAACCAAATAACCGGTAAAGGGAGTGATTGTATGCGAATCAACACATACGGCAAAAACATTGATGTTACAAACGGAATGAAGAAAATGGCTGAAGAAAAGCTCGGTAAGCTTGAATGTTATTTCAAGCCGGAGACCGACATCTACGTAACATTCAGTGTTCAGGGAGGCAGACAGAAAGTCGAAGTTACAATTCCTCTTAAAGGCACAACAATTCACGCCGAAGAAGAAAGCGAAGACATGTACGCTTCCATCGACATGATCGAAGATACAATCGAAAGACAGCTCAGGCGTTACAAGAAAAAACTCATCGACAAGCAGCAGGCTGCGGCAAACTTCGCACGCGAATTTGTCGACACGGCATCCGATTCCGACGAGGAAATCCACATAGTAAAGAGCAAAAAGTTTGCTCTTAAGCCGATGGACGTAGAAGAAGCATGTATCCAGATGGAGCTTTTGAACCACAACTTCTTCGTATTCAGAAATGCCGAAACGGACGACGTAAACGTTGTCTACAAGCGTAAGGACGGGGCATACGGCCTAATCGAACCCGAAATTTGATTGTTTGTTTCATTATTCTCCTTATGTTTATATAAAAATTTCCCGTGGTATGAATCACATACCGCGGGAAGTTTTTTTACGTTGATATTTGATTTTAAATCCGCTTAATTCAGTTTTACGATCTCATCGTATGTTGTTTTGAGTGCAGGATAGATGTTCTTCCAAATCTTGTATTTTTTGTCGTACTTTTTGACGAGCTCCGGGTCCGGCGTAATCGTTTCCGCAACCTTTATCATTTTATCCGTCGCTTCAAATACCGATTTATATACGCCGCATCCGACCATCGCAAGAATCGCGGCACCGTATCCCGGTCCTTCTTCCGAATTCATGATTTCAACATTTACGTTTAAGATGTCCGCAAGCAATTTTCTCCACAAATCACTCTTTGCGCCGCCGCCCGTCGCACGGATTGTCGTTATGTTTACGCCGAGGCTTCTTGCAATTTCCACGGAATCGCGAAGCGCAAACGTTACGCCTTCAAGAACGGCAAGAGTCATATCCTCTCTTTTTGTGTTCATGCTCATTCCAACAAACGCACCTCTTGCGTTCGGATCGTTGTGAGGCGTGCGCTCTCCCATTAGATAAGGAAGATAAAAAACGTTGTTTTCGCCGAGAGTACCTATTTTTGCCTGCTCAGCTTTATAATCCTTTGTTCCTATTATTTCGTCCATCCACCACTTGTTTGAGGAAGCCGCCGAAAGCATGCATCCCATAAGGTGGTATCTGCCGTTTGCGTGCGCAAACATATGAAGAGCGTTTTTATCGTCGACGGCAAATTTATCGACCGCAACAAACACCGTTCCGCTTGTTCCGAGACTCACTATCGTCATTCCGTCTTTTACCGTGCCCGTGCCTATTGCGCCCGCCGCGTTGTCACCCGCGCCCGCAATGACTCGGGTGCCTTCGGATAAACCACATTTAGAGGCAATTTCAGGTTTTATTACACCGCAAACCGCGTAGCTCTCAAAAAGCTTCGGCATCATTTCTTCCTTGATGCCGCAAATATCAAGCATTTCCTTTGACCAGCATTTGTTTTTGACATCGAGAAGCAGCATTCCCGAAGCATCCGAGTAGTCACACGAATGCACTCCCGTCAGCACGTAGCAAAGATAATCTTTCGGAAGCATGATTTTGTTTATTTTCGCAAAATTTTCGGGTTCATGTTTTCTTACCCACAAAATTTTGGGCGCCGTAAATCCGGTAAGTGCCATGTTGGCCGTATATGAGGAAATTTTATCTTGTCCTATCACATGATTTAAGTAATCGCACTCTTCTGTCGTTCTTCCGTCATTCCAAAGAATTGCGGGACGAATCACGAAGTCGTCGCGATCAAGCATCACAAGTCCGTGCATCTGACCGCCGAAGCTTATTCCCCGGATCTTTTTTAAATCGATTTTGTGAGACAATTTCTCAAGGCTTTCGTAAAATCCTTTTACCCAATCTTCGGGATTTTGCTCAGACCAACCGGTCTTCGGAAAACTGAGCCCGTATTCTGCGCTTTCCGTAGCCAAAATAACACCGTTTTCGTCCGCCGCAACAAGCTTAATCGAAGACGTTCCGAGGTCAACACCCAAATAATACATTATATTTCCTCCCCGCGTATGTAAATTTGTTTTATGTTAAAATTTTTATCTGCAATAATATAATCCGCCGCACATTCCTTTTCTATACGTCCGATATTTTTTTCGTTAATCGAAAGCGCCGGATTCCAAGTTGCCGCAAGTATCGCATTTTCGCGCGTGACGCCTGCCTCAATCACATTTTTCATTTCCGAAAAAACATCCGCGGTCGAACCCGCTATCGTGCCGTCATAAAGCGTTGCCTTTTTGTCTTTTACGATTACGGGTAAGCCCCCGATCGAATATTCTCCGTCGGGAAGTCCTGCGGCGCGCATAGAATCCGATATGATAATCATTTTGTCGGGACACATGTTAAACCACATCCTGATTACGGTTTTTGAAACATGTATTAAATCACATATGATTTCGGAAAACATTTGTGCATCGTATGCGGCGCCTATAATTCCCGGTTCCCTATGATTTAAGGGATTCATTGCGTTAAAGAGGTGCGTAACGTGATTTGCGCCTGCTTCCGCAGCCTTTAGTGCCGTGTCGTATGCGGCACTTGAATGTGCAAGCGAAAGAGTAATGTTTTTACCCGTATACTTTTTTATAAACTCAAATGCACCCGGAAGTGTGGGATCCACGGAAATTATTTTAACATGATTTCCGCTTCTTTCAATCATTTCGTCCTGCCACGCATAATCAAAATTTCTCAAATATTTTTCGTCATGCGCACCCTTTTTGTCTTTCCCGAGAAACGGTCCTTCCATATGAATGCCGATAAGACGCGCCATACCGGTTGAATATTCGGGATTAAAGTTTTCTTGCATTTTTATGACATTACCGCATGCGGAAACCGAATTTGCGACCGCACCCGGCTCATTCGTCATGGTTGTTGCGAGAACGCTCGTGACACCGCACCCCGCATACGACAAAAGAAGTTTCTTTGTCTTTTCTTCGTCGACAAAGCTGAAGTCTTCGTTTATTCTTCCGTGCGTATGGATATCGATAATCCCCGGAATCACATAATCGGGATCGGACATATCTTCGTCACCCGCTATACGCACTTCCGTAAAAATGCCGTTTTTTGTTTCAAATTCACCCTTATAAAATTTTCCGTTATAAAACACGTTCATACTTCATTAAAAAATAAGGTTATCGTTATTTTAAACACTTCTTAATTAAATGAATATACAACAGTAAGGTTCGGATGGAATTGAAGAATCGACGCGGGAACGTTCGGCGTAACGGGTCCGTAAAGCGCCTTTTCCACAATATCTTTTTTATCGGGTCCGTTTGCGATCAATAAAAGCCTCTTTGCCTGCATGATCGACTTTATTCCCATCGTAATTGCGGCATGCGGAACTTCCGCCTCCGACTTAAAAAATCTTGCGTTTGCCTTGATTGTCATTTCGTTCAGTTCAACAACGTGCGTCGTTTTTTCGAATGCCGCACCGGGCTCGTTAAATCCGATATGTCCGTCATGTCCGATTCCGAGTAACTGTAAATCGATTCCGCCTACGGAATTGATAAGCGCATCATATCTCTTACATTCACTTTCCGCATCACTTGCCATACCGTTCGGCACATGCGTGTTTTTCTTATCGATATTTATGTGATCGAAAAAGTTTGTGTTCATAAAATAGCGGTAGCTCTGCTCATTTTCGTCGTCAAGTCCGATATATTCGTCGAGATTTATCGATTTTATTCTCGAAAAATCGATATCGCCTTTATTGTACCATTCGATAAGCTGCTTGTAGGTGCCGATCGGGGTTGAACCCGTTGCGAGTCCGAGAACGGAACATGGTTCCAAAATCACCTGTGCCGATATAACATTTGCCGCTTTACGGCTCAAATCGTTGTAATCTTTTGCTTCTATGATACGCATATTTTTTGCTCCTTCTTAAAAAATACTTTTCACGATACACGGGATTATTACCGTATAATCCCGCAAAACACACATAATCCGCATGTTTTGGCGGTTCAAAATGTCAAAATTTCTCATGCAAATAACTTTGCATCGAAAGCAGAACCTTTTGACCCTTGTATCATTTTAATTACGTACCGGTATTTTATCAAGTCCAAGTTAAGCAAAAAACGAGTAAGTTTTATTCTTCAAATCCCCCAAAGAATTCTTCCGTAACTTTTTTAACGTTTCCTATCGTAACTCTCGTATACGGAATCCATTCTGCGGGAAAAAGCGAAGAATACTTGCTTTTCAAAAATCTCTCGTCAAGAAGCAAAATCGCACCGATGTCCTTATCGGTTCTTATCACTCTCCCGGCGGCCTGGCATACCCTGTTCATTCCGGGATAAAGATATGCGTAATCAAATCCGTCTTTGTTTTTGTTGTCAAAATAGCTCTTAAAAAGCTCTCTTTCGTTTCCCACGGTCGGAAGTCCCGTTCCCACCACACACGCACCTATGAGACGGTCGCCCGTGAGATCGATTCCTTCCGAAAAAGCACCTCCGAGAACAGTAAACCCGACAAGAGTAGAGCCGTTGTTTTCAGAGAAACTCTCGAGGAAGCTCTCCTTATCCCTTTCTGTCATCTTACGCCTTTGGACAAGCAAAGTTATGTCATCACTTGATTTTTTGGGAATTTTATCCAATCCGGATTTGATTTTTTCATTTTCTGCCCAAAATTTTTCACATGTTGATTTCTGAGTCAAATTTTTACCGTCAGAAAATTCAATGTTCCACTTTTGTAGTTCAGGGGAATTTTGAAGCACGTCTTCCATCATTTTATATGAAGTAAAAAAGACAAGATAGTTTCCTTTTTTTGACGTAACAAATTCGCTTATGTATTTTCCGATTTTTTGATATTCCGACTCACACCGCCTGTCGTATTTTGTGGAAATGTCACCGCCCACCATCACAAGTCTGTTCGATTTTGAAAAAGGTGAAGGCACATAAATTGCGGGATCCGAAGCCGTGCCCCCGAGCTGCTCCGTATAATATTTGATCGGAAGGAGCGTCGCGCTGAAAAATATTGCCGCCCCCGCATTATCCGTTCGTTTTTTTAGTTCCGCGGCCGGCTCCATGCAAAGAAGCTTTATCCTGAAGTCGCCGTTATCGTTATAATCCGCATAGATCTTATATGCGCCGTCGATGTTTTCGTACGTTTCGATGAAGTTTTTTATGTTAAAATATAATTTAACAAGTTCGTCACGTCCCTCAAAATCCTGCTTTTCGTCGGAAAAGAGGTCTTCAATAAATCCCGCACTTCTTCTTAATTTCCCGTAGAGCTCGTCGCAGTTTTTGAGCACCGAAAACTCACCCGATTCCCTTTTTACGGAAAGCATTGCGTTGTTGCATGCCGTGAGCGACTTTGAAATTCTTTTTATCACAGTTTTCGGATTCTTTTTTAAAACTGCATTCACACGCAAAAAATCCTCTTTTACGATTTCCGCGCTGTACATGTCCCTTGCGCGTTCAAGAAGGTTGTGTGCCTCATCCGTTAAAAAAATAAAGTCGTTTTTTTGATTCTCCGAGAAAAATCTTTTGAGAGCGCACCTCTTATCAAAAACGTAATTGTAATCGCATACGACGGCATCTGAAAATGTTGCCGCATCAAGCGACAATTCATAAGGGCAAACCGAGTATTTTTCCGCATATTGCAAGATTAAATCGCGATTTATTTTTTCTTCGTTTGTCAAAAGTGCGTACAGAGCCTCGTTTACGCGGTCAAAATGCCCTCTCGCACGGGTACAGTTCACCGGATTACATTTTGCTTCGTCACACACGCATATTTTTTCCTTGGCGGTTATCGTGACCGATTTAAATTTGAGTCCGTTTTGACGAAGCAGTTCAAACGTATTTTCCGCAACCGTTCTCGCAATTGTTTTTGCGGTCAGATAGAATATGCGTGAGCTTTTCCCTTCTCCCATATTCCAAACGGCGGGAAATATCGTTGAGATCGTTTTTCCGACTCCCGTCGGTGCTTCCGCAAAAAGCTTCTTTCCGTTCTTTATCGAAGAATACACCCACCTCACAAAATCACGCTGTCCGGGACGATATTCGAAAGGGAATTTTAGTTTCCCTATCGACTTATTCCTTGTTCTTTTCCATGTTTCTTCAAGGAAAACCCACTCGGAATATTTGGTTACAAGATCATTAAACCACGTTTTAAGTTCCGCAAAAGTAAAGGGATACACAAATCTTTTTATGTGTTCCGTGTCAATGTTGCAATATGTGAGCTGTACGCTTATTTCATTTAAATTCTGATTTAACGCATACATATAAGCGTAACATTTTGCCTGTGCAAGATGAACCGCCACCGATTCCTTCATGTCGTCGACGGACATATATGTGCTTTTTATTTCGTCAATTGCAAAATTATCGTTTAACTTAAAAATGCCATCCGCACGCCCAAAAACTTTTAAGAGAATGCAGATGTCATTTTGATCCTGATTTTGATTTTCGTTTTGATTTTTATTTTGAGTAAGCATAACATCCGTCGAAAGTGAAACCTCCGCCTTGTAGTCCGTCATGCTCTTTTGTATTTTTTTGTGAATTCTGATGCCTTCCTGCATGGCATCCGTGTCCATGCGGCTGCTCCCCGCATCTATGTCACCCGAGCGCAGCACAAACTCAACAAGATTTCTTACCGATATTTTTGTTACAACATTTTCTTCGGTCATATAACAATTACCTTGATTTCGGGATTTTTCAAAAACAACCATCAATCAAATTTTCACATCAATCACCGGTTTAGGGGCATTTATTGTGCACCGTCTTTTCCGGATTTTTATCTGCTACTTCGTTTTCGGAGTGGGTGTTTGGCTCACGGGAACATATATTATTGTCCCTTCGGTCGGAAAAGGTGTGGGTTCCGCGGTCGGTGTAAACGTGGGTGTGGTAAATTTTGTCGGGCGGGGTGTATTGGTGGGTTTAGGAGTGGGTGTGGGCGTAAACGTCGGTGTCGGTGGTACGGTGGGTGTGGGCGTATAAAACGAAGCCGGATCCGGTGTCGCAGTCGGAACGGGAGTCGGCGTAAACGTCGGTGTCGGTGTCAGCGTCCCCACTCTGTGATTCGGAAAAAGAGTTGTTACGGGAACAAGTGCGCTTCCGCTTTCGTTTCCCTTTTCCGCATCCGATTGCAATTTATCCACGTCAACAACCTTTATCGTGGGTGTCGGAGTGTTGGTCGGAGTTCCCGTGCTCCACGTTTTTTTGCATCCCGCCGTCACAAGCAAAAAAGGCATGCAAAACGCCATCAATATAATCGTATATGAAACATTTTTTTTACACAAACCACATTCCTCCGGTAAGTCATTTTAAATTTTTCTTATACAAACCACTTTTCTCCGGTAAGTTCCTTTGAGAGCTTAATCATTCTTTCCTTGTCAACCTTGCATACCTCGCGGTCAAACGTGTAAAGCCCGTTTATTTCGTCTTCCACGTCCGAAAGCTGTGTATATACGCACCCGCACACGGATGCTTTTATGCCCGGCATAATCATCTTTTTGTAAAGCTCTTCGATTTTGTCCGTGAGTTCCTCTATGCTCTTACACGTTCCGTACCCGTAAGATGCGTCTTCTTTATACATGTGTCCCGTAACCGCATACGAATATCCGCCGCATTCGGTCACAAATATCGGCTTTCCGTGATAAGAGCCGTTCTTCTTTATGTTACGAAGCCTGAAATATATGTGTCTGCTGTCAAAATCGGTTTTACCGGGCTTAAACCAACCCGAAGCCGTGTCGATAAGACGTGTGTCATCGAGCTTTTTAAGAAGATCGTAATAGTAACCGCTCTCGTGTTCGCCCCAGCCTTCGTTAAAAATCGTATAGCATATTATCGAAGGATGGTTTCGTAGGTCACGAACCACTCCGTTTATATGTTTTTCAAAATTCATACGGCGTTTTTTTGTCGCATGACGCAGTTTTTCAATCGAAAATTTGATTCCTATCGTCGGAAGCACCGTATCCTTTATGTAGCGGTATTTCCCCGAATTTACCATATCCTGCATTATAAGCATGCCGTGAATGTCGGCATAATAGTAATAACAATCGGGCTCCGTTTTGATATGCTTTCTGAGCATATTAAAGCCGAGTTCCTTCATACGCAAAATGTCACGCTCATATTCGCGTGCGTCTCCGGGAAGGCACACAGACTCTGTAAAATATCCCTGGTCGAGCACTCCGTGAAGGAATATGGGTTTATCGTTTAAGCACACTCTCGGGATGCCGTTTATAAGCTTAATTTCAATCGTACGGATGGCAAAATATGTTTTTATTCTGTCCTCTCCCGCCTCGATTTCCATGTCGTAAATCCACGGATTTTCGGTATCCCAAAGCTTAACGGGAATGGGATTTCCGAGATTCGACACGATGTCATGTAACGGAATCCGAAGATCATTCTCGGGAATATTGTTTATATCGTAAAAAACTGTCCAATATTCTTCTTCAGTGTCCTGCTCGTTTATTATTGCCCCAAATTCCGCGTGCTTTATCACGGGCGCATATATTCTTATCCTTACTTCCTTCTCAAGAAAATCGCTGAAATTAAAGCTTACCGTGACGCTCTCGGGATTTGCCTTTATAGTCAAATCCCCTATATATTTTTCGGGCACTTCCTCAAGCCAGACGCTCTTCCATATTCCGCTGAAAGGCGTATACCACATTCCGCCGCGCTTTAATTTTTGTTTTCCGTATGGGAATTCCGTCGAAAGCGTGTCGGACACAATTACTTTAAGCAAATTCTCATTACTCTTTCGCACCGCATTCGTAATATCGAATTCCGCTCTCGTATATCCGTCGGAATGCGCGCCGATTATCTTGTCGTTAAGAACAAGAACATATTCCTGGTCAACACCGTCCAAATGCAAAATTATCCGCGCGTTTTCGTTTTCCCTCATAAATTCGGGCAAATCAAAACATTTTTCGTATACAAACGAATATTCCTTCGTATAATCGATTTCACCGAGAAACTCGGACGTTCTGCTTTCCGGGCAAAAAGGTACCTTTATCCTTGTTCCGTTTAGCAGCCAGTCACCGTCAAGGCTTATCCATCTGTTTCTCGTTTTTAAATAATCCGGACAATGCATCTCACCCATAATATGCCTCCAAATATCCCCCTATATATCAAGACTCGCTTTACAAATCTTTCTTCTCCCCGTTACTCTTCATCCTCGTCTTCGTCGATTCCGTCAAGCATTTCGTTTAATTCTTCGTCGTCGAGCATCTCGTCAAACGCATCGGATACGATTTCAAATTCCTCGTCCGATTCTATATCGTTTAATATTATATTGTCGGGGTCTTCCAAATTTTCCGCTCCGTATAAGAAAATATCCCCGTCTTCACCCGCATTTTCGTCAAGAAGCGCGATATACATTTTTTCGACACCGTCAACCACCGCAGGAAAAATCGAAATAACGTCACAAACCATTTCCGTTCCGTCATCAAGTTCGAGTGTCACCGTTTCAAGATTGATATCTTTTTTAGCCATAATATTCTCCTTTTTGTATATTTAAACAAAAATTACAACAGCCTCTTCATCATATTTTATATCGGCACATCCCGGCATTTTTATTAGAATATCAAAAAAAATAGGGAAACAAAAGAAAGACACGGGACATTTCCCGTGTCTTCCAAAATCTAAGGACCTTATGAATCCTTATAGGCTTATTGGTTTTATTTTTACATTTACTTATTTGCTTTTTTGTCGGCCTGCATTGCCGCAAGATTAAATCCGTTGAGACTAAGCTCTTCCGCCCTGTGACATGCGCAAAGGCGTCCGTCGGGCATCGTTTTGAGCTCCGGTGCCTCTTCTACGCACTTCTTTGTGCAATAACGGCATCTCTCATGGAAATAGCATCCCGAAGGCGGGTTTGCGGGGTTGGGAATTTCGCCCATAAGCGGGATTCGCTCCATCTTGTATGTGGGATCCGCAACGGGTACCGCCGAAAGCAAAGCTTCCGTGTAAGGATGCATGGGATGCGAGAACAGTTTTTCGGTTTCGCAAAACTCAACCATTCTTCCGAGATACATAACACCGACCTTGTCGGAAATATGCTCAACAACCGACAAATCGTGCGAAATAAAGAGATATGTGAGTCCCAAATCTTTTTGAAGATCACGGAGAAGGTTGATAACCTGCGCCTGAATCGAAACGTCGAGTGCGGATACCGCTTCGTCGCAAACGATAATCTGAGGGCTTATTACGAGCGCCCTCGCGATACCGATACGCTGGCGCTGTCCGCCCGAGAAAGCGTGAGGATAACGCATAAGATAAGTGGGGTTAAGTCCGACCTTTACAGCCATGTCTTTTGCACGCTTATCCATTTCGTCCTTCGACATTTTGGGGAAATTTGCGCGTAAGGGCTCTTTTATGATATCGAGAACCGTCATACGGGGGTCGAGCGAAGAATAGGGATCCTGGAAAATCATCTGGATTTCCTTGCGGATTTCCTTCATTTTTTTGCGGTCGACCTTCAAAAAGTCAACCTCTTCGCCGCTCTTTGTGCGATAAAGCACTTCGCCTTCGGAAGCGTCGTATGCACGCACTATGCATCTTCCGAGCGTTGTTTTGCCGCAGCCGGATTCTCCGACTATTCCGATAGTTTCTCCCGGGCGAACGTCAAACGAAACGTCCGTAACGGCTTTTACGGTAATACCCTTGGAGGTAAAGCGCTTGTGAACATGTTTTACTTCAAGAATGGTATCTTTTTTCATTTCAGCCATGCCTACTTACCTCCGTTGAATATTTTTGAAGCACTGTCTTTGACTTTTGAAACATTGTTTTTAAAGTTTTCGGAAACTCTCTTTGTAAAACTTTGGTTTTTCTTTTCTTGTTCTTCCGAAGCCTTGCGTGCGGCTTCTTCTGCTGCGAGCCGCCGTCTTTCTTCTCTATCCGCAATTTCTTTCTTCGCCTTTTCGACTTGCAATTTGCACTTTGCGTTCTCACAAGCAAAGCATGCAATCTTGTGTCCGGGCTCGATTTCCACAAGCTCGGGCTCAGCCTTGTCACAAAGTCCCTTTATCGCAACCGTGCATCTGTCATAAAATCCGCATTGAATCGGAAGATTCATTGCGAGCGGAACGGTGCCTTCGATCGAGAAAAGTCTTTCGTCACGCGATGCTCCGATCTTATGAACGGAGCCTATGAGTCCTTTCGTGTAGGGGTGCTGGGGATTAGCGTATATCGTGTTCGCATCCGCGCTTTCGACAATCTTACCGAGATACATTACGGCAACCCTGTCGCACATTTTTGCTACAACGCCGAGGTCATGCGTGATAAAAAGGATTGCCATTCCCATATCCTTCTGGAGCTCTTTCATAAGCTCAAGGATCTGCGCCTGAATCGTAACGTCGAGAGCCGTTGTGGGCTCGTCGGCAATAAGCATTCTGGGATTGCATACAAGCGCCATCGCAATAAGCGCACGCTGCAGCATGCCGCCCGAAAACTCGTGGGGATATTGATTGTAACGCTTTTCGGCATTTGCTATGCCTACCTTTTTCATCATGTTGAGAGCGATGCGCTTTGCTTCCTTCTTATCCTTTGTGATATGAAGAAGAACCGCCTCAACAATCTGGTTTCCTATCGTATACATCGGTGAAAAGGCAACCATGGGTTCCTGGAAAATCATCGATATTTCCTTGCCGCGGATCGCTCTTATCTCTTTGCCCGTCGGATTCATTTGAACAAGATCGACTTCGCCCTTACTTTTCGCGTTAAAGAGCACCTGTCCGTGCGATGTGCACTTTTTGTCGTTGATTCCGAGAATTGCCTTACTCGTAAGCGATTTACCGCATCCGGATTCGCCCACAAGTCCGAGCGTTTCACCTTTTTTTATTTCGAAATTGACACCTCTTACCGCGGTAAGCGTGCCCTCATGAAGTGCTATGTCAACGTGGAGGTCTTTAACCTGAATGATTGTGTCTTTATCCATTTTTTAAGTCCTCCTGTTTTTATTTGTACGGGTCTGCCGCATCACGGAGTCCGTCTCCGAGGAAGTTGTACGCAAGAACCGTAATTATTACGAATATGATCGGAATAAGCTTGTGAGGATTTGCGGCAACGTCCGTAACCGTGCTTGCCTCCTGAAGAAGCACGCCCCATGAGGTTGCGGGCGACTTGATTCCGAGTCCGAGATAAGACATCGACGTTTCGCCGACAATCGAGCCGGGAATTCCGAGCGTTATGGAAACGATTAAGTAACTCATGAAGCCGGGTACCAGGTGTCTCCAGATTATCTTCCAAGTGGATACGCCGGACAGCCTTGCAGCCATGACGTAATCCTCATTCTTAAGTGACAAAAACTTTCCTCGAACGACTCTCGCCATTCCCGTCCAGTTTATGAACGATAATATGAGAGTCATGTAAAAATACATTTTAACCGACGAAACACCCGCGGGGATTGCCGCAGAAAGAGCCATCCAAAGGGGAATCTGCGGAACGGCTCCGATAACCTCGATGATACGCTGGATAATGATATCCGTAATACCGCCGAAATAACCGGAAATCGAACCGATCGCAACGCCTAAGAAAAAGCTTATAAACGCGCTCGCAAAAGGAATCGAAAGCGATACTCTCGCGCCTTGCAATACTCTTGAGAAGATGTCGCGTCCGAGTCCGTCGGCACCGAAAATCATTATCTTTGCACCCGTGCCGCCGTTGCTGCCTTCGCCCACACCGAACAAATGAAGGTCGCAGGGGATAAATCCGAGGATCTTGTATTCCGAACCGTGAACAAACCACTTAACCTTGTAATATTCGGAAGTATCGTAGGTGTATGTAATCTGGAACGTCTGCTTGTCTTTGTGCTTAACAAGCTTGTAAACATAAAGTCCCACATTTTTTCCTTCAAATTCCACATGAAGTTCCGTGGGAGCGGAATTACGGTATACTCCGTCAAACTCTTCAAGAGAGTACGGTGCGAGGAAATCCGCAAAAATCGCGCCGATAAACAAAATTATGAGAATAATTCCCGAAATCTTGGCAAGCTTATGTTTTTTGAGTTTTCTGAACATAAGTGTCCATTGGGAGGCCAAATAATAATCTTCAGCCGTTTTTTTCTTAGCCATTATCTGTTACCTCCTGAATAACGAATTCTGGGATCGAGGAATGCAAGTGCTATATCGGAGAAAAGAATTCCGATAAGAACGAGTATTGCCTGAACCATTACGATTGCGCCGGCAAGATACATGTCCTGTGTCTGGAGAGCCTTAAAGAGCTGAGGTCCCTGGATCTGGATGTTTAAAACCATTGCGGTAACCGTAGATCCCGAGAAGAGGCTCGAAAGAACGCCGCCGAGTCCGGATACCGTGGGGTTGATGGCAGCACGGAAGCAATATTTCATAATGATTTTGCCTTCCGATACACCCTTTGCGCGAGCTGTGAGAGTGTATTGTCTTCCCACTTCATCAAGCATCTGGGCACGTACCGAACGGATGATTCCGCATGTTCCGCTCGTTCCGAGAACGATTATCGGAATAATCATTCTCTTCATCAATTCGCCGAAGTTGTACCAATGTATTCCGTTTACAAGCATTTCTTCCGTGAAAAGTCCGACGCTCGCGTTTCCCGTCCACTTATAAGCAAGATATTGTAAGATGATCGCGAAGATGAAGTTGGGAATTGCGGTCCCGAGGAAACCGATAACCGAAGATATGTAGTCACCCTTCGAATATTGGTGCGTCGAAGCGTAAATCGCAATCGGAATTGACACAAGGTATTGGAATACCATGATTATGGCCGTAAATTTTATCGTAAGTCCGAGACGTTCTTCGATAACGTCCCAAACGTTTTGTCCGTAAGCAAATGAATATTTCCAGTTGTGATGTGAATGATACAATTGATAATAAGTTGAGTCGGAGGATGTCCAGATGATATCCTTCACCCATTTGATGTATTGCTGATATACGGGAAGATCCAAACCGTATTCCGCACGGAGCGAAGCCGCATAATCCGCATCGACGATTTCGCCTTCCGTCGCAAGCGAAGCTATATGTGCGCTTACATAGTCTCCCGGAGGGAGCTGAATAACGAAGAAAACGAGTATCGAAATAAGAAAAAGCGTCGGGATAAACATAAGTACTCTTTTTACGATATACGACACAAGGTCTTTCTTAAAGAAATCCGTTACACTTTTCCAAAAGGTTTTCTTCTGTGTGGTTTCTGACTTATTTTCTTTTTCGAATACTTTGTCTTCCATTAGAAAATCCTTTCCAAAAACGGGGGAGGAAAGTGATTCCCTCCCCCTTTAAAGTTACTTAAAAATTACTCTGTCTTAAAAAGTGTCCAATAGTGAACAATGTTTGCATACTGATAAAGGTCATCGGATACAAGGTTGTCGGCATAGTTGTGAATCTTGTTGCTTACGATATTGTATTCGCCCGCTGCATTAAGGTAAGCGATCGACCAGAGGTTCTCTTTGTGAATCTCATAGATTTCGAGAGCATATGCGTCTCTCTCTTCTGCGTCGGGTGTTGCGTTCCACTTCTCATAGATTTCGATAAGCTTTGCAAAATCGCCTACAGGCTGTACGCCCGATGCGCCGTTTGTTCCGTAATATGTGCCGTACTCACCGTACCACTCGGCTGCCTGCTGAACCGGTACGAAAGGAGCAACTCTCGACTTAAGCGAAAGTCCGCCGATCGATGTATGAGGGATAATGCATGCATACCAGTCGTTGTTGTCGATTTCGGTATCGTATGCTGCTGTGTCGTAGTTCTTGATTGCGCAGTTGATGCCTGCTGCCTTGTAGTACTGCTCAAGGATTGCGAATGCTGCGTCACCGTTCTGCTCATACTCATAGAATGTAAGTACGAAGTCGGAACCGTCTGCGAAGTTGTAGTAACCGTCTGTGCCCATTACAAGGCCGCACTCCTCAAGGAGCTTCTTTGCGGATGCAACGTCGTATGTTGTCCACTTTTCCTTCCACTCTGCGTCATAACCGAAGTTTCCTTCTTCGGGTGCGCACTGGCCGGGATCAAGGAATCCGTCGCAGATAAGTTCGGAGAACTGCTCTCTGTCTACGCAGATCGAGATGGCCTGACGGAACTTGGAGTTGTTGAAAAGTGTTGCATAATTCGAATCTTTGCATGTGTAGTTGAATGTAACCTGATATGCGCCCCAGTTTGTGGATGACCATGTCTTAAGTGTCGATGTCGATCCAACGTCGTTCATAAGGCTCGAAATGTCGCTCATTGCAACGCTGATGATATCAAGTTCGCCGGATCTGTACATAAGCTGATCCTGGCCTTCTTCGGATGTTGCCTTACGATAGATGTTATCGCAATAAGGAAGCTGATTGCCTTCTGCGTCAACCTTCCAGAAGTAAGCGTTTCTTACCATGATGCAAAGGGAATCCGTACGCTTGCTGTTTCCTTCAACCGTTGAAAGAACATAAGAGTTGAGTGTGGGAAGTCCCGCATTGTTCCAGAAGTAATATGTTGCCTGCTTACCGAGATCCTTAACCGTTGAGTAGTTGAGATTCTTTGCGATTGCGTTTGCAAGAACCTGCTCATCGGAAAGACCGGTTGCCTTCCAGTAAGGGTTCTCTACGTAGTAGGAATCCGGAATGAGGTCGCTTAAATAATGTGAAGGAGCCCAGCACCACTTGAAGTCACCGTTCTCGATGAAGTCTGCGGGATACTTTGAGCTTGTGAATGTCCATGTAACCGTGTAATCGTCGACCTTTGTAAGGACCGCTGCCGTACCGTCGGCACTCTTTAATGCTGACCAGGAAGCCTTGGAGTCGTAGTTGTTGACATGGCACATATAATACCAGAATGTGATATCGTCTGCGTTGAAATCATCGCCGTCGGACCACTTCATACCTTCTCTTAAGTAAAATGTCCATACGGTGTAATCGTCGTTGTGCTCATAAGCCTTGATTACGTTGGGATAATATGTTCCGTCGGTGTTGTAATGGATGATGGATTCAAGAACCTGTCTTGAAATATCCCATGAACCCGAACCGCCCACGATATTGATGTTTCCGCCGTATGTACCGATTTCGAGCTTGTTGCCCGTTGCGTCGGTCTGCTCAACGAAAATGTTGTCAGTGTCGGGAATTCTGTTTTCTACTGCGGGAAGTGTTCCTGCCTTAACCTGTGCCGCAAGCTCGGGAGCTTCCGAGTAAGTCATCGTCGATACGTCCACGGGTGTGGGTGTAGCGGTCGGAACAGGTGTCTCCGTTGCCTTTGCGGCAGTTGTGGGTGTGCTTGTTGCTTTTGCTGCCGTCGTAGGTGTAACGGTTGAGCCGTTATCGCCCGAAGTGCTGCCGCAGGCCGCAAGCGAAGCTACCATTGAAACCGCAAGAAGCATTGCCAATAGTTTTTTCTTCATAAGTAAAACCTCCTTAGATTTTTTGAGCTTTGTGCTCTAATAAGAATAAGATTGCCATTGCCTGTCCGTAAGGCATGGGTCTTATTTCTATTTCTTTGTAAAACTGTTTTGACTCACGTCCCATGGCCGTGCCGTAAGAAACCTGAGTCACAACACCGGTATCGTCGATATGCGACAGTACCGCCGGAAGTGCTTTTTCTGCGACGCTCGCATATTCGCTTCCGATAAGTCCTATATTCACGCCCTTCAAAATTCCGTATCCGAAGCCGCATGTTGCGCTTGTTTCAACATAAGATGTCGGATCGTCGACAAGCGTATGCCACATTCCGGACTCGTCCTGGTATTTTTTTAAGGCTTCAACCTGGCGTTTGTAAGCTTCCGTAAGGAAACGGCGAACAGGTTTTTCGGGATTCACAAGCTCTATAAATTCGGGGATTGCGGCGCACGCCCATGAATTTCCGCGTCCCCACAAGGCTTCCGCAAAATTATGATTTCCGTTGAATGTCCAGCCGTGGAACCATAATCCCGTCTTTCTGTCCTGAAGATATTTTATATGGAGAAGGAATTGATATTTTGCTTCGTCAACCCATTCATTTTTGTCAAACACGATTCCGCATTTTGCGAGGAACAAAACCGCCATAAACAGTGTGTCGTCCCATAATTCGTTGTCGTTTAGGGTATCGCTCGTCAGATGCTGGAATCCGCCCTCTTTTGTTTTGGGAAGCGAAGTCATGAGCCACGCTGCCCACTCGAGGCACAATTCCTTGTATTTTTCGTTTTTTGTATACTCATACACATAGGCAAGAGTAAGCATCGGAGCCGTTGTGTTGACATTTTTTGCGGGAAGTCCGAGCGAAGTTTCTCTTTCGTAATACTTAAGCAATATGTTAAGAGTGTCCTTATCGCCCGTCTTTTCGAACATTTTCCAAAGTCCGTAAAGCCCGACGCCTTGCGTCCATTCCCAAAATTTATATCTGCTTATGTCGTCTCCCGCAAGGTTCTTTGTCGCCATCCCTTCCATGAAGTGATCGTCTTCGGCGTAAAGCACCTTTTGAAAGCTCTTAAGCAGGAGATTCAGTTTTTCATCGATATCATTCATAACACTCCCACCAAAATCTGTTAAAAAACTTGGTAAATTTTTGGTAAAATCATATAACATTTGGTGAGATTATAATAACAAAATTTAGTAATTGTTTCTACGCATTATTTGCGTTTTAACATCAAAAATATTGCATTTTTTGCTTTTTGGTAGTATTATTTTATAGCTTGACAAGTTTTTTACGTTTTCTTTTTGGTAATTTTGCACAAAATACGCGAGGCATATATGGCATATAACGATTTGATTAACTATGAACAAGGTTTGATTTGCTCAATCGGAAAGGATTCCGATCCGTTTTTCTGTTCTTTTGACTATGACATACGAAGTTATGACATAAACATGGAATTCCAGCATTTCCACCGTTTTTACGAAATTCACATTTTGCTCGATAAGGAAGCCGCCCATCTTGTCGACGGAAATCTCTACGAAATGAAGCAATACGACGTGACTCTCCTTCCGCCGTTAAAATTGCACAAATCGATTTACCCGGAAGGTGCGCCGGTGCGCCGACTCATAATTCAATTTGCGCTCCCGCAAAACGGCGCCTTTATATTAAAGAACGACATTGCGGATATTTTGTCCGTTTTTAATTGTGATCCGCCCGTGCTGAGACTTAATGAATCGGGTCAAACGGAAGCTTTCTCTCACCTTAACAAAATTCAAAAACTTATAAAAATAAAGCCGTCAGACTACAGCGTCCTCGTATTTACCGAGTTTATCGAGTTTTTGTATGCGCTAAAATCATCGGGAAGCGAAAACCTATACCGTCAAAAAAGCGAAAACACTCTCGAAGAAAAAATGTACCGGGTGACTTCCTATATTCATGCCCACTTTGCTGAAGAGCTGTCACTCGAAAGCCTCGCAAAAATGTGCTACATGTCGCCCACCTATCTCTCGCATTCGTTTAAGGCGGTCACGGGATTCAGTCTTATCAACTATATCCAGATGACAAGAATCTCAAACGCCCAGCAAATGCTTGTTTCCGGCGACACAAAAATCACCGATATCGCGATCAAATGCGGCTTCAATTCTTTTTCCCAATTCAACCGCACGTTCAACAAACTTGTTAAAAAAAGTCCGAGCGAATTCCGAAAATCGTAAAATCGGAATCCGCCCGGATATTCATCACCTTTACTTAAGGTTGCTTAAATCTTAAAAGCATCCATTTCCGTCTTAAGTTTATCGGATTCGTCCTTGATTCGGCTTACGACATTGTTGAGTGCCGATGCCTCTTCCTTTGTGATCTGCGATGTTTTTTCAAGCTCTTCCGCCATCGCCTCGGTTTCGTGAAGAACCGAAGATATGCTCTGTATCGATTCGATCGTGTGATCTTTTGATTTTTCAATCTCGACCATCTGGCTTCCTATGCTTGTAAGATTGTTTGCAATATTCGAAACATTTTCTTTGATATCGGTAAATTTCTTGAGCGTATTGTCAACAACCGCACTTTGCTCGGAAACTATTTCATCCGCATGCTTTGCCGTGACAACCGTGTCCGCGGTACGCTTCACAACCGATTCGATTATATTCTTGATTTCGTTTGCGGCTTCCTTTGACTGATCCGCAAGACTTCTTATTTCATCCGCAACAACGGCAAATCCGCGTCCCGCTTCTCCGCTCCTTGCGGCTTCGATCGAAGCGTTGAGTGAGAGGAGATTCGTTTGCGACGCAATGTCGTTTATCGTATCGACAATTTTATTTATCTTCTTTGTGTGCTCCGCAAGAGCCTCGATATTCTCGATTACGGACTTTGTAACGGATGCCGTAACATCCGCTTTTTCACGAAGTTCGTCAACGATCTTCATTCCGTCCTGTACGGAACTGTTTGCGCCCGCCGCAATATTTTCTATGTCCGAAACATCATCACGCACAACGCTTATCTTTTCGTTTAAAACTTCCGTTTCGGCAAGACAGTCGGAAGCGTCCGACGCCTGCATCGTAATTCCGCGCTTTATTTCCTCGATCGAAGTGTTCATGCGCACCGCCGAGCCCGAAAGCTCTTTTACGGAATCAACCACTTCACCCGACGATTCGTTTAAAACACGCGACGTGTTTGTGGCTTGCACAATAAGCTTTTTGGTATTGTGAAGCATGAGATCGGTCGACTTTGAAAGTTTTCCGAACTCGTCGTTTCTGTTCATGTGAAGACGTGCGTTTAAGTCGCCTTGAGATGCCTTGTCAAGACATACGACCGTTTGGTCGATTGCACGTGTGAGTCCGACCGACACAACGATTCCCGTAAATGCGCACGCCAAGATACTTACAATTGCAATCACCGCGGTGAGCGTCTTTATCGAAGATGCCTTTGCGACTATTTCGGATTCGGCGATTCGTCCGCATACGACGATGCCGCTTGTACCCACACGACTGTAAAGGCTTAAATACTTTGTTCCGTCTATTGTTTCGTATTTATATCCGGTGGAATCGGCATTACTTAACGCATATTTGTAAAAATCGGTGCCATAAAACACGCTGCTTACGATTCCGTCAGCCGTTGTTTCTTTTCCGTCCGGCGAAACAACCGAAACATACGCCGTATCACCGAAATTGATTTTTGCGAGAGCCGTTTTTACAACTTCCGTGCTTACGTCAGCCGAAATAATCCCAAGTTTTTCGCCGAGAGAACTGTAAAACGCGCGCACATAAACCATGCTGTAAGGATCGTCCGTAAATCCGAACGAATCTATGTATGTGTGGTTGCTCATCCATACGCTGTCCGTACCCTGCGCTGCAAAATATTTTCCGTCGTCCGACTCGTCAAAGAGCTCAGCTCCCGTATTTCCTATAATCAGCATCGCACCGTTTGACGAAAAGCTCTTTCCGTTAAGATATGAAAGTGCGGTCATATCGACAACAATGTCGTCCGCCTGCTCCACTTCCTTCATCGTCTTTCTGATTTCCGCTTTTGCCGTGCTTTCGGCATCGGAGCCCGACTCAAAGGCACCGCCGAAATAAGAATTGACGCTCGAAACGGAAAGCACCTGTTCAACCTTCGACTCAACCATCGTATTTACGAGATTCAGATAGTTGCTCGCTGACTCAACCGTCGAAACGGCGGTCGAAAGAAAGCTGTCGACAAGTGCCGATTTCGACTTTTCGTAAGAAGAAAGTCCGAGCACAAGGACAAGCACAATCGGCACAAGGAAGCTTAGTACAAGCTTTCCTTTGATCGTTCCCGTTGCTTTTTTAAAAAAACCGGAAATAAATTTCATATAAACCTCCCGCACCCCATAAGCCTTTTATCGCACATATCGTTTCTTTACAGACCTGTTTTTTCCGCAATAAACTTACGTGCCATAATCGCATACTTAAGGGGATTTGCTTTTGCCGGGTCCTGCTCCGCTTCAACAAGGAACCAACCCGTATAATTCATTTTTTCGAGTTCTTTAAACACTGCGTCAAAGTCAACGCATCCGTCTCCCGGAACGGTAAATGTGCCCTCTCTTACGGCTTTCAAAAATGACCAATTGCCGTCGATCGCTTTTTTGAGCACATCCGGGCGAACGTCCTTCAAATGAACATGTCCTATACGTGTGGGATATTTTTTCAATATATATGTGGGATCTTCGCCCGAAAAGGTGAAGTGTCCGGTGTCATAGCAAAGAAATACAAGCTCGGGATCGGTATCGTCAAGCATTTTTGCGGTTTCCTCTATCGTCTGCACGCCCGTTCCCATGTGATGGTGGAAGCAAAGCTTAAATCCGCGGTCGCGCGCGATTTTTCCGAGACGGTTGAGTCCGTCGCACATCTTTTTCCACTCTTCGTCCGTAAAATGAACCTTGTTGTCGAATATCGAAAGATTCTCGTTTCCCTGAACGGAGTAGCTCTGTTCCGAAACATTGATTCTGTCGGCGCCCATTGCCGAAAGATATTGAAGTTCCTTTATGAATTCTTTTTCCGTCTCCTCATAGGGCTTTGTCGCAAGGAACGACGAAAACCACTTGCTTGCGATTCTCATTCCGCGAAGGTCAAGAGCTTCCTTTAACACAGCAGTGTCTTTTGGGTACTTGTTTCCCACTTCACATCCCGTGAATCCCGCAAGAGCCATTTCGCTTACGCATTGCTCAAAGGTGTTTTCTCCGCCGAGTGCGGGCATATCGTCGTTTGTCCAGCCGATAGGTGCTATTCCGAGTTTTACTTTTGTCTTGTCAAACATAACAATTTCTCCTTAAATTTTATCATATTTGGTTAATATGCCTATAATTTTTGTGTAAAATCTTTGTAAGAATTCAGAAAAAAACGATCAGAACTTTCTTGCGTTCTTTAAGTGTTCTTCCTTATTCAAGTACGATTCGTGAATCTTTTCGTTTGTGTCCGAATCTCCGAGTCCCACGTGCCACCATGAAAGATATCCGTCAGTCATCGTCTTCGGCATTGCCTTGATATCGATGAGCACGGAAACAGAGTCGGACTTTGCTGCGTCAAGAGCAGATTCAAGTTCTTTCATCGTTGTCGCCGTATATCCCTTACATCCGTAGCCTCTTGCGATCATCGCAAAGTCGGTGTGGATAAGATTTCCCTTTAAATTGTCGTCCGAATCGCGATAACGGAACATTGTGGCAAGCGACGGAATGCCGTTGCCCATTTGGAGATTGTTGATGCATCCGAATCCGCAATTGTCAAAAAGAAGAACGATTATCTTTTTGTGTTCCTGCAGGGATGTCGCAAGTTCCGAATGCAGCATCATGAATGCGCCGTCTCCCACAAATGCGTAAACGGGCTTATCGGGGCGGGCAAGTTTTGCGCCGAATGCCGCGGCTATTTCCCAACCCATGCACGAATAGCCGTATTCCATATTGTAGGAATCTTTTTCGGTTGTCGTCCACATTCTTTGCATATCGCCGGGCAAACTTCCCGAAGCCGCACAAACGATCGCGTCCTTTTCAATTTTTTCGCGAATGAGTCCGATTGCGGCGGTTTGCGTAATCATGCCGCCCGTCGCCTTGTTAAATTCCGCGAGAACCCCGGGCTCCATTGCGGAAATAAGAGGCTTGTAAGCATCGTTATATTCCGTATGGGTAAGGTATTCCATTTCCTTGTCCCACGCATTGCGCGCATCTTTGATTTCCGTTGTATAACCGGACTTATAATTAATTTTCGTAAGCGCTTCGTTAAGTTTAACAAGTCCCGCTGCGGCATCACACACTACCGGAGTTCCGTTAAGTTTGAGCGCATGATATCTTGAAACATTCAAAAATACGAAGTCAACTTCCGGATTTGAAAAAAGTTCCTTTGATCCCGTCGTAAAATCCGAAAGCTTTGTGCCGACGCCGATTATGACATCCGCCGTGCGTGCGAGCGTGTTTGCCGAAAGATTTCCCGTGCATCCGATACCGCCCGCATTCAAATAATGATTTGTGTCGGTCGCGCTTTTTCCGCTTTGTGTTTCCGCATAAGGGATATTGAACTTTTCGCAAAAATCGATAAGTTCCTTACCGCTTTCCGAATATCTCACACCGCCGCCGCAAATCACAAGCGGCTTCTTTTTGTTCTTTATGATGTTTACGGCGTCCTCGATCTCTTCGTTTGCGGGGACTCGTCTTGTGATTTTAAATACTCTTTTTTTAAGGAATTCCGCGGGCCAGTCGTAACGTTCACCCTGTACGTCCTGAGGAAGCGATATGCACACGCCGCCCGTCATTTCGGGGTCGGTAAGCACTCTCATCGCGTTTAACATTGCGCTCATGAGCTGCTCCGGGCGTGACACGCGGTCAAAGTATCTTGAAACCGGACGAAATGCGTCGCTTGTCGTAATTCCCAAGTTCCAGGGCTGCTCGATTTGTTGCAATACGGGATCCGGCTGCCTTGTGGCAAATGTGTCTCCCGTAAAAACAAGAAGCGGAAGATTGTTTGCCGTTGCGTCGCATACGGCCGTTACCATATTTGCGGCGCCGGGCCCGATTGAAGACGCGCATGCGATAATCTTGCGGCGATTGTTTGCCTTTGCAAATCCCGCCGCAGCATGTGCCATGCCCTGCTCGTTTCGCCCCTGGTAAACCTTTAACGCACCGGGATTTTCCGCAAGAGCCGCACCCAGTCCCACAACAAAGCCGTGACCGAATATCGTGAATATTCCGTCGACAAACTTGTTTTCCTCATTGTCAAAAGAAACGTATTGATTGTCCAAAAAGCGGACAAGTGCCTGTCCGACCGTCAAATTTATTGTTTCCATATTTTTCTCCGATTAATTTACTCATTCAAAAGCCAGACGTGAGCGGGATCGTTGTCGCGCGTTGTCCAGGGATCGTTTTCCAAATGTCTTATCATCCAGCAATAATACATGTTGTAGCCGGGAGCCGCGGTCATGGGATGTGTGAGCCCGCCCGGGATTCTTACGCAGCTTCCGTCAGCCGACTTAAACACTTCGTCTCCCACAAAAGCGGCACCGAAGCCCTGAGGCTTTTCAAATTTAAAATAATAAACTTCGGGCTGGTGATGCGAATGCGGCACATAGCTCGACCATCTGCCCGCCTTTGTGATAACCTCGCCTATAACCATGTTTGAGTAGGGAGCGTTAAAGTAATCAAACACGGTAAGCACCTCACGCTTTGCCGTACCTTCCCACTGTTTGTCGCCCATAAGTTCAATCTTGTTTTCGGCGGGTGTGTAAAACTTTGTGTCAAAAATTTTGTCGTTTTTCGTTTTCTGAACTATGATTTCCGAGTCCGTATCCGCCGCAACCCGAGCCTCGTGCCCTTTGCACATGTGAAGACAATAAGGTGCTTCCGAAAAAACATCTTTACGGTATGCTTTTTCCGTTTTACCGTCAAAGTTATATGTGATGTTTCCTTCCGTCAAAAGAATGGCGGTTTCATTGTCCTTATCAAAAAATTTGAGCGTATCGCCCTTTTTCATTTTGTAAACGTCGATATCCATCATCATGTCGGAATCGATGTCCGAAACGTGTTTTTTTCCGTTTTGATCAAAGTTAAGTTTTTCGAATTTTTTACTCATAACGCGCCACCATCTCTCCGTATTGTTCTTTTTCTTCCTTTATGAATTTCTTCACCGCTTCGATATTCGGCATGTCCTCGGAGCACGCATGACTTGCGACAAGCATTGCGGCTTCCGCGCTTCCGAGCTCCAACGAATCCTCTATGCTCATTCCTTCCATGATTCCGTAAAGGAACGCGCTCGCATATCCGTCACCGCCGCCGAAGCTCTTTAGGAGTTTCACCGGGAAAGGCTTTATCGAATAGTTTTTGCCGTCGTCCGTGTAAGCTGTTGAGCCTTCTTTGCCGTGCTTTATTACGATTATTTTTGCGCCTTTTTTGTGCCAATAGTCGGCTGTCTGCAAATCCGTCCTGTTTTCTTCGATTAATTTTTCCGTCAAATCAAACTCTTCGCGGGAACCGAGGATTATATCCGCTTCGCTTGCGACAATCGAATAATAAATCGAAATTTCGTCGGCATTTTTCCAATTGTAAGGACGGTAATCGATGTCAAAGATCACAACCGTATTGTGACGCTTTGCGAGGCGAAGTGCCTTTAATGCGGCTTCCCTTGACGGGCTCTTTGCAAGAGCCGTGCCGGAAATCAATATCGCCTTTGTGCGTGCGATGTAATCTTCGTCAATCTCATCTGCGTTGAGCTCGAGATCCGCGATCGAATCACGGTACATTAAAATGCTGCTTTCCGTTTCGCTCTTTATTTCGGTGAACGTAAGTCCGAGCTTTTCGTTGTTTTTCCCTCTCACAAGATGCGACGTGTCGATTCCTTCCGCCTTAAACCTATTTTCTATGAACGTCCCGAATTGATCATCCGAAATTTTCCCTATAAAGCCGACCTTTTTGCCGAGTCTTGCCATTCCCACCGCAATGTTTGCGGGCGAACCGCCGAGATACTTTTTAAATGTCGTGCTCTCGTTTAACGGCTTGTAAAAATCGATCGGATTTAAGTCTATTGCCGCACGTCCGAGCGGAATTATGTCAAATTCCCTTGTTTCGTCAAATTTGATGTAACCCATTTGTTGTTACGCCTCCTGTTTCATTGAAAAGACTCTCATGTGTCTTTTTATGTTTTCATATGCACCGTCGGTCATTGCCGCGCTCATATGGAAATAATCACCCGATTCGTTTTTTAAGTATTCGTATGCCGCATTCTTGACCGCCGAAAATGTTGCGGTCGCAACATTAATCTTTGTGATGCCGTGTCTTATGCACTTTTGAAAATCCTTATCGGAAATCCCCGAACCTCCGTGAAGCACGAGAGGCACAGGTACAAGTGAATTTGCTGCATCAAGAATGTCAAAATTAAGATGCGGCTCCGCCTTATAAAAGCCGTGCTGATTGCCTATCGACAGCGCTATCGCATCGGGACTTGCTTCTTCATAAAGCATTTTGACTTCTTTGGGGTCCGAATAAATCTTATTGTTTTCTTTGCTTCCGTCTTCCGAAACTCCGAGCTGCCCGACTTCCGCTTCAACCGTTGCACCGTAGTTATCCGCAAGCGCCCGCACCTTTTTTGTGATCGCGATGTTTTCCTTTATCGGATATGCGGACGCATCAATCATTACGGAAGTGAACCCGAGGTCGAGTGCCTCGTGTATTTTTTCGATCGTGACACCGTGATCAAAGTGAACCGCCGTCGGAACAGACGCATTTTTTGCCGCTTCAATCATCATTGCGCCTATTTTGTCGAGCGGCGAAAACTTGAGTCTCGATTCCGCCACTTGCAAAATAAGGGGAACGTTTAATTCCTCGGCCGCTTTCACGGCGCCCAGAATCATCTCCATGTCCGCCACGGAAAACGCCCCCACTCCATATCCTTCTTTTTCTGCCTTAAGCAGAATTTCTTTCATTGATACCAACGACATGACCGTTCCTCACTTTAAACAATGATTTTTATAATTCTTAGGTGAAAATTTAGTAACTTTTTGTTATGTTTAGATAAATTTATCACTTGTTTGCTTTTGGGTCAATGTCAGTTTTATTTAAATTTTGGTAAGTCTTTGTTCTTTTTTTGTTAAGGTCAAAATAACTTCTGACCTTAACATCATTATTTTTCCCTATTTTGCGAACGTTTTAACCGTTATCTTATTTTGATTGCAAAGTTCCACAAATTTGGGATCGATGTAAGAATCCGTAAACACGCCGTTCACATCCTGTATTTTTGCGTAATTGAGAAGCGACGAGCGGCCGTATTTGCTTGAATCGACAAGAAGGTACTTTTTTGCCGAGTGCGAAAGCACAGCCTTTTTTACTTCAAATTCGAGGGGCGACGAATTCGATATGTCACCGTTTTCCGATACTCCGGCCGCAGCGATAAATGCCTTCTTTATATTAAAGCGCGCGATTGTTTTTGCCGTGTCCGCCGTGACAAACGAATTTGTGCGGCGGTCGAGTGTGCCGGGGAGAGAATAGATTTCAAGATCCGTAAATTGAATTCCTCTCACGATCGCATTAAGATTATGCGTGATGATTGTCACGTTTTTCTTGTCCCTCAAAAAATCCGGAATATACATTGTCGTCGAACCGGAATCGATAAAAATAATGTCGCCGTCTTCCACAATGCCTGCGGCGCATTCGCAAATTCCGCGTTTTAAGTCGGAATTCGTCATTTTTCTTTCTTCAAAAGGAATGAGCGCGTTTTCCTTCATACTCGTAACTCCGCCGTAAACCTTCTTGATCGATCCCTTCGCGCAAAGCTCGGCAACGTCGAGACGCGCGGTGTTTATCGAAATGTCGAACACCTTGCACAGTTCCTCCATCGAAACGTGCTCCTTGTCTATAACGTATTGTTCCATTCTGCTCAAGCGATAACTTTTCATTGCCATAAATTAAGTCTCCTCCGGTTTTATTTGTAATGAACGCTTATTCAATAGTACACCAAAACTTAACATAAATCAACAAAAAAAAGCAACTTTTTGTAAATTTTGTTGTTGAATTGTGTTCTTTTAGGTGATATAATCCACTCAAATTGATAAACAATTACCAAATCTTGGAGGTATTCATATGGTAAAAGTAGGTATAATCGGTGCGGGCAGAATCGGAAAGGTTCATGCCGAAAGCATCACAATGAGCGTTAAAAATGCCGAAGTCGTAGCAATTGCGGATCCTTTTATGAATGAGGCAACCGAAAATTGGGCAAAGGGACTCGGAATCAAAAAGATATCAAAGGATCATCATACAATAATAAACGATCCCGAAATCGATGCCGTTCTCATCTGTTCTTCGACAAACACACATGCGGACATCGCAATCGAAGCAATTAAGGCTCACAAGAACGTTTTCTGCGAAAAGCCGATTTCCCAGGATCTCGCAAAAATCAAGGAAGTCATGGAAGCCTTAAAGGGAACCGCTATTAAGTTCCAGGTAGGCTTCAACCGTCGTTTTGACCACAACTTCGAAGCAGTTAAGAATGCGGTCAAGGCAGGCAAAATCGGTGACGTTCACGTTGTAAAAATCACATCCCGCGATCCCGACGCTCCGTCGCTTGATTATGTCAAGGTTTCGGGCGGAATCTTCCTTGACATGACAATCCATGATTTTGATATGGTACGCTACTTATCGGGCAGCGACGTCGAAGAAATTTACGTAAACGGCACATGCCTTGTAAATCCCGCAATCAAGGAATGCGGAGACATCGATACCGCAGTTATCACAATGAAGCTTAAAAACGGCGCCCTCGCCGTAATCGACAACTCGCGTAAGGCTGCTTACGGATACGATCAAAGAGCCGAAGTCTTCGGTTCGAAGGGTCAGGTTGCGGTTACAAACGATTCCCAGTCTTCCGCAGTCATCAGCGACGAAAACGGTGTGACGGGTGAAAAGCCGCTCTACTTCTTCCTTGAGCGTTATATGGCATCCTTCTCGAAAGAAGTATCGCTTTTCTGCGACGCCTGCGAAGGAAAGGGCGAAGTTCCCGTTGACATAAACGACGGTCTGCAGCCCGTGCTTATCGCAAAGGCCGCAAAGAAGTCTCTTGACGAGCACAGACCGGTTAAACTTTCCGAAATCGAATTTTAAACATTTTTGTTTCCTCAAAAAAAGAGGACTTAAAAAGCGTAAGCTTTTTAAGTCCTCTTTTTATTATATCGTTTATGACTTTGTTGCTGCTCTGTTACGATTCTTTAAGTTTTTTTGTGATCATGTTAAGCACTCTTTTTTTGTCACCGCTCCATTTTGGCTCAATCAAAAGGGATTTCGGTCCGTCACCCGTGATTCTGTGGACAACCATATTTTCGGGAATCAAGTGAAGGCACCGGACCACAAGATCCGTATATTCGTCGATCGTCATTATGTGAAAAGGATGACTTTCATAATAATCCGCCAAATCCGTTCCCTTTAATATATGAAGAAGCTGCAATTTTATTCCCCATGCACCGCTTTTGCATACATAATTTACGGTGTCAAGCATGTCTTTGTGTGATTCCGGCGGAAGTCCCAAAATCACATGTGTAATCACTTTGACATGAGCGGCATTAAGGTAAGCCACGGCATCATCGTATACTTTTAAAGGATATCCTCTTCTTATGAAGCAAGCCGTAGACTCGTGTATTGTTTGGAGCCCCAGTTCCACCCAGACGGGTTTTATTTGATTTAATTCACATAATAATCCAATCACTTCCCGCGATAAGCAGTCGGGTCTTGTGGCGATCGAAAGAATCACGACTTCCGGGTGCATGATTGCTTCCGTAAAGATTTTTCTTAAATAGGAAACATCCGCATAAGTGTTTGTATATGCTTGAAAATAGGCTATAAAGGCGTCGCAGGCGGGCACTTTTGCCGCTATCAGTTTTTTTCCTTCTTCTATTTGCTCCGTTATCGAATGCGCGCGATTGGACGCAAAATCTCCCGAACCTCCCGCGGAACAAAAAATGCATCCGCGTGTGCCGAGTGTTCCGTCACGGTTCGGACACGTCATGCCTCCGTCAAGAGACACCTTGTAAACCTTTTTACCGTATTCTTTTTTTAATTCTTCATTGATTGTTCTGTAAGTAACCATGTGATGTTCGGAATGTAAAACGGCTGTGCGGATTTACCGCGCAGCCGCATGATCTTAACATTTAAATATGATTTTGTTTTTGAAATTTGTTATATCAGCTCAACGATGTCCCCTGTACAAGTCCGACAATGATGATTGTTGCGATTGCGATGGGCACGATAAACTTGATAAAGAAAGCGTAAACCTTTGCCCACTTAAACGATGCACCGTTTCTTACTTCGGCAATGATTGCTTCAGGCTTGACAACCCATCCGGCAAAGATTGCGATGCCGAGTGCGCATATGGGCATAAGGAGACGGTCTGTCGAGAACTCCATGAAATCACCGAACGTGGGGAATGTGAGTCCGTTTGCGAAATCAAACCAAATGCCCTTTATGTTGAATGCGGCCTGTGAGCATGTGTAAAGGCATCCGATAAAGTAAAGCACGATACTTGTTACGATTGCGCCCTTTTTGCGGTCAACATGCATGTGATCGTGTAAAAATGTCGTAAGCACTTCAAGGAGCGAAATGCAGCTTGTGAGTGCGGCAAAAAGGAGAAGAAGATAAAAGATTGCGCCGAAAAGCCAGCCTACGGGGAGGTCTTCAAATACGCCCGCAAGAGACACAAACGCAAAGCCTGCGCCCTTACCGATGCCTTCTTCGCCGAGAGTCGCAAAGCATGCGGGAATGATCATGAAGCCTGCGGTAAGTGCAACAAGCGTATCCGTGCAGCATACGATGATCGAGCTTCTTTCGATGTTTTCGTCCTTCTTAAGATAAGAGCCGTAAGTCATCATGATTCCCATGCCGAGGCTGAGCGAATAGAACGCCTGACCGAGAGCGGAAAGAACGGTTGCAAACGAAACCTTGCTCCAATCAGCATGAAGCATATACTTAAGGCCGGGCTCCGCACCGGGAAGTGTCGATGTACGGATTAAAAGGATAATGAGAAGTATAAAGAGTGCCGGCATACCGACTTTGTTAAACTTTTCGATTCCCTTATCAACGCCCTTTACAACAACGAATGCCGTTATCGCCATGAATATTGCGCCGAAGACGAGTGCGGAAACGGGAAGCCATGTTTCGCCTGTTGCGGCGTCATATCCCAGCATTCCGTAAAAGAATGACGTGGGATCCGCATAAATTGTTTTTGATTCGTAAAGGTAGCTTACAAAGTACTTGAGTACCCAGCCACCCACGTGAGCATAGTAAGCCGTGATGATGAACGGAACGATTATTGCGAGCCATCCCACCCATGCGAAGCGCTTGTCAAGCTTTTTGAATGTCGAAACGCAGTCTGCCTGACCTTTTCTTCCGAGTGAGAGCTCGGTAAGCATTACGGGAATACCGATGAATAAAACTATGCATAAATAAATAATGACATACGACGCACCGCCGCCTTCGTACGCTCTGCCCGGAAATTTCCAAATGTTTCCGAGACCTACGGCAGATCCCGCTGTTGCGAGGATAAAGCCGAGTTTTGACCCCCATTGGGCCCTTGCTTTCTTCTCTGACATAAAATTCTCCTTAAAAATTTATAAATAATGTATAATTATACCACTCTGTCGGAAAAATACAATTGTTTCGGATTAAAAAATCATGCCCAAAATTTGAGATGTATCGTAAACAAGCGATACACGGCCGGGAAAACGTATTTATATGCAATTTTACGTGAATAATCGCTTGATTTTTTTTATATGTTGGATTAAGATTTGACGATACAAGCGCCAAAAACATAAGCAGTCAGCCGTTTTCGAAAAAAGTAAGCGTATTGCAAAGGTTAGCGGGTTTACATAATGAGGAAATAAAAAGGAAATTTTTAAATGGAAACAAATTTATCGGAAAACAAAACTCACGAAAAACTTACCTTCGGTGCGGGAGCACGTGACTCGGTGCCGATTGCCGCGGGATATTTTGCGGTAAGTTTTTCTTTCGGAATAATTGCGTCAAAAGCGGGAATAAGCGCCATGGAAGCGGGACTCATGTCTTTCACGAACGTCACGAGTGCCGGTCAGTTTGCCGGCGTGAACCTGTATGCGGCGGGTGCGACGATGGTCGAACTCGTATGCGCAATGATAATCATAAACCTTCGCTATGCGCTTCTCAGTATGTCGCTTTCGCAAAAACTCGACAAAAACATGGGGATTTTTAAGAGGCTGCTCGTTGCGTTCGCAAACACGGACGAAATTTTTGCGGTGTCAATAAGTAAAACGGGAAACGTAAACAGCAAATACATGGCGGGACTTGAAATTTTCCCGATTATGTTTTGGACACTCGGAACCGTATGCGGCGCGCTCGCAAACAATCTTCTTCCGGGATTTGTTCAAAGCGCGCTCGGTGTTGCGCTTTACGCAATGTTTATCGCAATAGTCATGCCGCCCGCTAGAAAAGAAAAAAGCGTGGCGATTTGCGCGCTCATCGCAATGGCAATGAGCGTAGCGTTTTATTATATTCCCGGATTAAAAAATGTGTCGTCGGGTGTTTCGATCATACTTTGCACCGTGATTGCGGCGGGTGTTGCGGCGGTACTCTTTCCCGTTAAGGAGGATGAAGCAAAATGAATATATATACATACATCCTCGTTATGGCGTTAATCACCTATCTTATACGTATGCTTCCGCTTGTGCTTATCCGCACGGAAATCACAAACGTTTACGTAAAAAGCTTTTTGCACTATGTGCCTTATGCATGCCTTACGGCAATGACCGTGCCGAGCGTGTTTTATGCGACAGATTATACGGTGTCCGCCGTAATTTCGTTTGTTGTTGCGGGTGTTCTCGGATTTAAGGGTAAAAGTCTCCCGGTCGTAAGCATAGCGGCGGTTGTTACCGTATTGATCGTCGAAGGAATAATGAAACTTGCGGGGATATGAACATATAATAAAGATCATTGACGATATGACTCTTTTTGACGATGAACTGATGAGTCATGTTTTTGACGGGAAT
>CAZZFV010000012.1:0-49051 GCA_964653855.1 uncultured Lachnospiraceae bacterium | reverse complement strand
GGGACATGTTGAGGCATGTGCCCTTTTAGTGAAAGCGAGCGGTAGCGATGCTTGAGATTAAGGGCGCGAGCCTCCGGCGAGCGAAGCGAGAGCGGAACTTCCTCAGGTCGATACCTTTGCGATAGCTGCCCGAGAAAATGTCCGCACCCTCGTTTCACATCCTTTTTCTGTAAATAAAGCAATTAAGTTTGATATTTCCCGTCGGAAGCTTCATTTCGATTTCTTTTTCTTCCGTTCTTTCAAATCCCCTGTGTTCGTAAAATTGATATGTGCATGCGTCATCGGTATAAAGATAAAGTTCCTTGCCTTTTTCTTTTTCTTCGAGTGCATTTAAGAGCGCCGTACCGATACCTTTAATTTTGCTCTCCGGATCCGCCGCCAAAAAAATAATTTCTCCGTCGGGATTATGCGATTGTGCATAGTGCGCAAATTGCTCTTTTGCGGTTTCTTCGTATATCCCTGCACCGTCTTCGGAGACAAGACTTTGGAGCTTTTCCCATATTTTTACGTATGTTTTTTCGAATAAATTGTTGTGTTTTCTCTTTTCGCCTTTGATTTCCGCGAGCAAAACTCCTGCGAATTTTCCGTCCGTGTATGCCGCAAAAATTTGTGTCGCACGGTTTATTTCAAGATACCAAAAATACCGCCCGTATAAGTTGAGGAGCACAGGACTTTCCATATATTTGTTAAAATGCATGCCGTCTATGGCAAATTTGATTGCTTTTTTGTAATCTTTTCGTTTTATGTCTCTTATTTCCGTATTCAAAAAATCACCCCCGGGATTTGAATATTTGCGTGACTGCCGTCTTAAGTAACGCGAGCGCTGCACTCTCGCAATCCGGGCTATATTCGTAACTCGCGCGAGTTGCTTTTTGCCCCTATACCATCATATGTTACTAAAAAGCGGTGAATCGGGTGTGAACAAATTATCAAATAAAAATTAAGAAGCATCCTTTTCTTCTTTATTTTTTGTTGCCAAATATACAAACTTCATGCTAAAATAATCTGAATCTTTTAATTGTTTTGAGATAAGAAATGTGTTCTGACTTAAACATAAACACGGAAAATGATATGTAACATAAATCGGCACGCTCTTGTTTCAAACAATGGGGTATTTTTTAACATTCGGAGGGAGTATATGGAAAACAGGGATTACGAATTTTTTCAAAAAAACGAGCAAAAAGTAACGCTCATGATGCTGAAGATTTTGAGATGGATGGTGCTGACTTTCCCGCTCATCATGATTTTTTCGATCATAGGATTGTTTCAATCGAAAATCTCTGATCTTGTCATTCTTATGATATTCGGATTTGTTGCGACGTGGGGGCCGACGCTTCTCTATAGGCTCGGAACTCCCATAAAAGTCCTAAAGTATGTTGTTATCATAGCTCTTTGCTGCGTGCTTACCGTGATGGCAAGCAACAACGCAATCGGAATTTACATGTCATATTCGCTTCCCGTTGTTTTCAGTATATTTTATTATGACAATCGCCTTACGCTAAAGATTTCGGCGATAAATTACTGTTTCCTTGTGCTTTCGCTTTTCCTTAGAAGCCGTGGGCTTGTTCAGGTGGAATACGATTCCAACACAACATGGGCAATAAGCAGGAGCGTGGGATTTTTTATCGAAAACATTTTTGTGACGCTCGTTTGCGTAAAGATTGCGGAAGGCGCAAGGAAACTGCTCGAAAGTCTCAACAACACTCAAAAAATTGCCCTGCTTGTGGATGAATGTAATGCGGCATCGACCGATTTGCTTAGCGAAACGTCAAGCTTTAAGGACAATATCCGCGAATTCAGAAGCACAAACGAAGAGATAACACTTGCGGCTGAAGAAACCCTTAAGGATTGCGACGGAAACGAAAAACTTGCGATTGAGCTTAACGAAGAAACTAAGACGGCGCTCCTTAATGTTCAAAATATTCGCGAGGAAAGCGACAAGATGGTTACGGTTGCGGGCAATATTTATAAAAAGCTCGACGAATATATCGCTTATATGACGGACACGGAAGGCAGCATGGAAGAAATGCGCGTGACTGCGTCGGATACGGAAAATTCAATCGGAAGCTTAAAAGAAGCACTCGGGCGTGTGTCGGAGTTTGCGGAGACGATCGGCGGAATTACGTCGCAGACAAATTTGCTTGCGCTTAACGCGTCAATCGAAGCCGCACGTGCGGGTGAACACGGACGAGGATTTGCCGTTGTTGCGGAAGAGGTGAGGGTACTTGCCGAAAATTCGAAGAAGGCGAGCGAATCAATCAAAGGAATTATCGAAAATATCGGTGAATTGCTTGAAAAGGTGCAAACAACAAACAAATTAAACGTAACATCTATAGAAAAGGGACTTTCGCAGATTGTGGGCGCAAAGAAAGAAGCGGAAGAAATAGGAAAGATGCAAACCGACTCAAAAGAAATGGCAATGAAGGTTTTGGAAGTTTGCGGAGAGACGGAAAAGTTTGCGTATAAGCTCGGAGAAACTTCGGACAGGATGAAGGAACTTGTTGCGGGACTTCGTGACAAAACGGGGCGTGTCGTTACGCAAGGAAAGAGCCAAAAGCACGTTACGGATGAAGCGGAAAACGCATTCTTACGTGTTGAGGATGTTGCGGACAGGCTTGTGCATATAGCGGCGGAATAATATTCGAAATTATATATGAAAAAACGGACAGATGCTTATAAAACACCTGTCCGTTTTTTATTCTTTTATTCTTTCCCGCCCACGATTTTGCAATATGCGTTTGAAGTGAGCTTATACACAATCGTGTAAAAAATCCCGAAAATTATGACGGCTACGCTCGTTACAAGGAGTGCGAGCGAAGTGTTTTCCAAATTAAACATTGCGAGAAGCTTTAGCACAATAGGAAACGCAAAAAATGTGTGGAGCACAGCCATACCGAGCGGAAGGAAAAACACGGTAAGCATTTGTGAATTGATGCTTTTTCTTATGTCTTTACGCGTCATTCCGACCTGCTGCATGATTTCGAATCTCGACTCGTCTTCGTAGCCTTCGGTTACCTGCTTATAATAGATGATCGAAACTGTTGCGATGAGGAAAAGGAGCGATAAGAAAATTCCGAGGAAGAATATTCCGCCGTATGTGCCGTAGAAATCTTCTCTTTCGATTGCCTTGCATTCAACGCTGTAAGAGTAGAAGCCGTCGTCGCCGTAATCTAAATTCCGCACGCAATAAAGTATTGCATTGTAAAGCTCTGTTTGATCTTCTTCCGGCAAATCCGTATCGAATGAATAGCCGATTTTTATTTTGCACATATAATTTTCCGAGACGAGTGAAAGCTCATCGTTAAAAATATTTATCAGATTTGTCATATCGCAAGTCACGATAAACATCGTGGGAAGAGTATTCATTTCCGCGTCGCCGTTTCTCGGTATTTCGGAAAGTGTTTCTTTTATTGTGAGAACCGTTCCGTCATGAAGCGTAAGCGTCGGAAAATCATAGTTTGTGCGTAAGCCGTAAATTAAAATCTCGTTTTCGGCAAGAGTTTTTGTCTCTCCCATGCATTCGTTGTAGATGCTTAACGGAATGAGCGTTATTTGCGTCAAATTATTGAGCTTGGTGCTTACGGCACTGTTTATTTCAAGTTGCGAAAGGGACAAAGAATCATTGTTTAAGAGCCCCGTGACCGTTGTACTTATAATCATTTCTTTATTTTCCGGTACACAATTGTAATCCGAGAGCACTTTGGTAAGCTCGTCATAAAAATATTCCTGTTTTTCTGTAGTGTATCCGGATCCGTCACTTGCGGCAGAAAACTTTATCCATACGGAAAAATCGTGCGGATAACGTGTGTTTAAGCTGTCGTCTTTCCCTATATAAAGGCTTCCCGCGCCCATTATTATCACAAGCACCGTTGTGCACAGTATGCAAATGGATGCAAGTCCCGCGCCGTTTCGTTTCATGCGGTATGCCATCGACGAAACGGATATGAAGTGGTTGGGCTTGTAATAGTAACGCTTGTTCTTTTGCAAAAGCCTGCAAAGCACGACCGATCCCGAAATGAAAATCAGGTAAGTTGCGACTATAACCATGCATACGGCAATAAAAAACGTGCCGATTGCCGCAAGAGGACTTTCGATCGAAAGTGCGAGCGCGTATGCGCCTATAAGAATCAAAATTCCCGCGATTCCGAAAAACAAATTTCCTTTCGGCGGTTTTTCTCCCTCAGATTCACTGTGCAAAAGCGATATTGCGCTTGTCTTATGTATTTTTATGAGCCCGTCAATGTAGGTGAGCGCATATATCGGGATAAAAGTAAGCACCGTGTACAAAAGCGATTTCCCGTCAAAACGAAACGAATAGGTGACGTCGCCGCTAAGCAGCATTACCATAAAAGCTTCGGCGGCTTTTGACAAAAGTATCCCCGATAAAAGCCCTATTCCGACGGAAATAAGGAATAAAATCAACGTTTCCGTGAGCAGTAAAATCGCGAGATGCTTTTTTCCCATGCCGAGTATGTTGTAAAGTCCGAATTCTTTTTTTCTTCTCTTCATCAAGAAGGAATTTGTGTAAAACAAAAAAATCAAAGTAAAAAGCGCAACCACATAGAAGCCAAAAGTGAGAATCGAAAACATTGTGCGTCCGCCCGCTATTTCGTATAACGTCGGCATGGCGGCAAGGTAAAGTATGATATAAACGATTGTTACCGTTCCGATCGACGTGAGGATGTAGGGCAGGTAAAAACGCTTGTTTTTGCGGATTCCGTCGAGTGCGAGAACGGGGTAAAGGTTTGCTTTCATTATTTGTTTCCTCCCGATGTAAGGAGTGTGAGCGTATCCGAAATCATGCGGTAAAATTCGTCACGGTTTGAATCGCCTTTGTAAAGCTGGTGGTAAACTTCGCCGTCCTTAATGAAAAGGACTCTTTTTGCGTGACTTGCGGCTTTTACGGAGTGAGTTACCATAAGAATTGTTTGCCCGTTTTCGTTGATTTTTGAAAAAAGCGAAAGAAGCTCATCGGTTGCCTTAGAATCGAGTGCACCCGTGGGTTCGTCCGCGAGAATGATTTTGGGATCGGTAATAAGCGCTCTCGCAACGGCCGCGCGCTGCTTCTGGCCGCCCGACACCTCGTAGGGATATTTCTTTAAAAGCTCTGTGATTCCGAGCGTCTTTGCAATCGGCTTTAATTTTTGTGACATTTCTTCGTATTTCTTTCCTTGAAGTACAAGCGGAAGGAAAATATTGTCTTCTATGCAAAGCGTGTCAAGGAGATTGAATTCCTGAAAAACAAAGCCTAAATTATCCCGCCTGAATGCGGCGGCTTCCGATTCTTTGATTTTTGAAAGATCCTTTTGGTCTAGGATTACCGATCCCGCCGTCGGCTTATCGAGTGCCGCAAGGATGTTTAGAAGCGTTGTTTTTCCGGAACCCGATTCGCCCATGATCGCAACGTATTCTTCGGGTTCAACCGTAAAAGTGACGTTTTTTAAGGCTTCGACGGAATTTCCGCCGAAGCGTGTCGTATATATTTTTTTGATGCCGTTTACATTTAAAATACTCATAAAGTTCCTCCGAGAATCGTTTATGCCCGAATGATAACAAAAAGGGGCGCGTTTCGCTATCGTTTAGCCTTACGTTTGCCCCTTAAATTATGACATTTTTGTAAGAAATTGTATCATTCATAGTTCCGTTTTGTTGTTGTCATGTCGATATAAACGGTTGTGCCTACGTCGGGTGTAGACTTAACGGTGATTTTGTGACCCAGATTATCGCAAATCCGTTTGCAAAGATATAGCCCGATTCCGCTTGCTTTTTTGTCTGTGCGCCCGTTAAAGCCCGTATATCCGTTTTCAAAAATGCGCGGAAGGTCGGATGCGGAAATTCCGATGCCGGTGTCGGTGATTGAGAGGGTTTGGGCATCTGTCAAAGTAATCGTAATACTGCCTGTTTGCGTGTATTTAAGCGCGTTTGAGAGTACTTGCTCGATTACAAACGAGAGCCATTTTTCGTCGGTAAAAACACGTGCGTCAAGCGGCTTATAGTGTAATTGCAAGTTTTTCACGATAAATTCCGAAGAAAATTTTTTTACGGCGGATTTTACGATTTCGTCAAGTGAGTATTCCTTAAACACGTAATCTGTTGCGACGGAGTCGAGCCGCAAATAAGTCATTACCATTTCGACGTATTGCTCGATACGATTTAAATCGTTTTTAAGGCGGCGTGAAATGACAGAGTCCTCGTTTTGCAGCGTAAGACGCATTGAAGCGATGGGCGTTTTGATTTGATGCGCCCAAATTGTGTAATAGTTTATCATGTCGCCGTAGCGGGAATCGGATGCAATTTTAAAGGCAACGAGCGAATTTGTGAGTGAATCGATAATTTTACGGTAATCTGTGCCGAGAAGTGAGTCGTCAAAAGGGAAATCGGAAGTTGATAAGTCAAAAAATGTTTCGATTGTATTTTTTTCATCGTAAACTGTCTTACCGGAATCCGTTTCGTCGGAAATTTTGCATATATTGCACAACTCCTTATGGGTGCGCTTTACTTTTAAAAAGTCAAAGATAACAATAAGAATCCCGACAACGGCGCAAAGAACTGTGGGATACATTACTGCCGCAAGCGGAAGACGGTACAAAAAGAAGGTGACCGTAAATATCACGATAAATATTGCGTATGTCACAAATACAAGGTATTTTTCTTTAAGGTATTTAAAAAATAATTTCATTCTTCAATCAAATATCCCACACCGAATTTTGTAGTGACAAAATTGTCAAGCCCCGCGTCTGCGAGCCTTTTTCTGAGGCGGTTTACGTTAACCGACAGGGTGTTTTCGTCAACGAAGCTGTCCGTTTCCCAAAGCGCTTCCATGAGTTTTTCGCGGCTTACGGTTTTTCCTTTGTTTTTTAGGAGAACCGAGAGAATCCGAAACTCATTTTTTGAAAGCGGAATTTTTTGGTCGCGGTAGGTGAGAGTATTGTCTCCTATGTTTAATAAAGCGCCTTTGTGCTCGATTACCGGGTTTCCCGCACCAAAATTATATGTTCTTCTGAGAAGCGCCTGTAATTTTGCCATAAGCACGCTTTGGTCAAAAGGCTTTGCGATAAAATCGTCGCCGCCCATGTTCATTGCCATCACCATGTTCATGTTGTCGGCGGCGGATGAAATGAAGATAATAGGAACGGTGGAGCATTTGCGTATTTCCGCGCACCAATAAAAGCCGTTAAAAAAGGGAAGCGAAATGTCAAGTAACACTATGTGGGGCGAAAATGCCGCAAATTCCTTCATGATATCGCGAAAATTTTCTGCGCACAAAACCTCGAGATCCCAGAGCGATGCCTGTTCTTTTATTGCGTCAGCTATTCCTTTGTCGTCTTCTATGATCATCAATTTGTACATGAGGTGCTGCCTTTCGTTATGGGGTGCTTCTTTTCATATGGTTATTTTATCGTAAGACAAAAATCATTGCCTGTCATTTTTAATCTGATTCGGTATAAATCGTGATCCCAGGCACGTTTTAAGCGCGGGTCGGTGATCGGGAGAGTTTCGGCTTCGATAAATTCGGCACCGGTTATAAGAGCCTCAGCGTTACCGAGCGTGAGTGAGAGGGAGCCGGGTGTTGAATTTTCCTTCATAACCGGTTTTTCGTATGTAATAAAATTTAAAATTACGTCGTCTATATTTGTGTGATCCTTAATTTCAACCGTATTTTCTGCCTTAAAAAGCGTTACGGTGCGGCGGTAGGAAGCATCCGTGAAATTTTGAAGCGGGTAGGCGCTTTGAAGCGGATATGCTTTTGCTATTTCCGCCGTGATACACGGTGCATTTTTGTTTAAATCGGCAATCATATCGCACGCCCCGAATTCCGTTCCGTCATGTTGATCCACTCCCATAAGTGTCGGGAGATTGTGGTAACAAGATTGCATTGTATGAAGTTCGTAGCGCTTATCCGAAAAAGTTTTCCCCGTATATGTTTCGACACCGATATCGACAAGCACGGGGCGGCCGTTTTTATAAAGAGTGACGCTTCCCACGTCGTTGTGGTTATGTGAGTCGCCGTTGTTTCCCATTTTTACGGCAAGGGAAAAATTGTCGGAATGAGCGATAAATAGCCCCACGCTTTCGTAATAAGTGTCCTTGCGGATAACGGGAGCAAGCGTATCAACACTCATGAGAGTTTCATAATTAAATATTGTTTGCATTCGGTAATATAAGTTTGCGGCATTTACGGAATCGGTAAAAAGTTCGCCGCCGCCCGCCTTAAAGTCTTTTGCGGCAAAGTAACATAAGGAATCGTCATCCACCGCTTTCCCGAACAAATATTCTCTCACGCCTGCGCGTCCCGCAACGGGCGAACAATCGGCAAAATTAAAATAGAATTTGTCGTCTGCATGTACGTTTAAGATGTATGACGCGATATTTTTTATTTTGTCCCATGAAAAGAGAGGGGCGAAAAGTCCGTCTGTTACGTTATTTAATATATTCATGGCACCGTATAAGCACAACCCCGCATGGCGGTAGTATTCGGCGCCTTCGTTGCAGCAGCCGTCGTCACCATAGTCCTTAAGGAAGTAATCAATACTTTTTGAGGCTTTTAAAATAATTGTGTTAAAAGAAGTTGAAGAATCCTCAAAAAAATCTTTGTTTTTTTTGTTCCACGGCATAAGGAACGCCGTAATCAGCACATTTTGCGTGCACCATACGGTCCAGTTGCACATGGGCTCGTTTTCCGCACCCATCCACCAAAAATGATACGTGAGATACGGAGTAATGATTCTGCGTAATAAATTATCTTCGATACAGGTGAGAATAAAAGGGGAGACTTGATTTAATTCGTCTTCCAAGAGGTAGGCTATAGCTGCAAGGAGCGCTCCCGTTTCGCACGCAAAAAGGTCGAGCACGGGACGTGTTGTGTCGGGCAAAATAAATTGCGGCGCACTTCTCAAATAGGAATTGTGCGCCGGGAGCTGCCATGCGCTTTCTTCGCAAATCGAGTATATTCCGTTTATGATGTCGTTCATAAACCGCCCTGTGTGAGTGACACATTCGGCGGCAATAAGGTCACATAAAGCGTCTCTTTTTTCAAAATATTTTGCTTCGAACGCGGCTCTGTTACCGTCATGCTTAAAACGCATGAAGTCGGTTGCGGAAAGCGTCGGAAAATCAAATCCGAGGCGCACTTCACCGCACGTAATTATCTTTTCTTTTAATTCTTCCCCGAGAGAATCGTAAAAAGAACGCTCCGATGCCTTCGGAAAAGGGGTAAAGGGCTTCAACTCGCCTTTAAAATTTTTTGCCGTTTCAAAAAAACGTTTTTCCGTCATTTATGTGAGCCTTTCACGTTTAAATCTTTTTTGAATACTTTTTTGAACGAATTTTTATATTGCTTCAATTCGTCTCATATACTTTTTTTGCCATTTCAGCCGTTCCGAAATCAACGAGCACGATTCCGTACGATTTTCCTTTTGTAAATTCATAATTCATGAAATCCTCGTTTATTTTTATTGCGCGAAGTTTGGGACATGGGAGAAAAAGTATTTCGGTCGATATCGACAGGTAATTTATGAGGAGAGTGTCGGTGGACGTAAATTCTCCGTCAAGCGCGTCATGTACGGCTTTTTCTTTGTTTTTTACGGAAATCTTAAACCAGTTTTGCACGCAAAAAGCGTCGAGATTGCCGTTCAGGCTGTATTTTATGACAGTTTCGCGGGGCATTGTTCTTGACGATTGCGAGACCCATTCAAGATCCCATCCGCATAAATCGCTTCCGATATCGTTTACGTCTCCGTAGCGCGTTGCGAGAATGAGTTTGCCGCGTGTTTCTCCGAGCGTCGGAATTTCGTTTTTTTGATACCACCGGTCACTGTGGGTGCTTAGATAATTTTGTAAGGTGTCAGAAACACTTGACGCATTTTTGTTGCGGCTTGTAGCTGCGTCAACAAGGACAATTATCGTTTCTCCGGGGTGTTCGGTTAAAAAATCAAGGCATTCTTTTTCAAAATCCTCAAATGTCATATATGAGCCGTCGGAATTCTTGCAATGACCTATTCCGTGCATGAGATACATGTTTACGGTGCCGTCTTTGGTTTCTTTGAGCTTTATTCTTATATCCATAAAGCGGTACCCCATCATAAGCTGCTCGGTGACACTTGTGGTTTGGCATTGGAAACTGTAATTGAAAGGAGAATACTTTGTTGCACTGTCGTGTGTGCCCGGGATACTGAGCACGGCAATCGACTTATCGTCGGGAAGCGTGCTCATCCAGTCGGCTGCGGCAGCGTCAGGAGTCCCAACATCAATTTGTTTAAGATCGCTTATTGCGGCAAGAATGCCCACGGACAGAGCGTAAATGATGAGTATAATTACGCATGCCTTTATGATTTGATTTCTTTTTTCTTTCATACAAAATCCTTTGAATATTTACGATACCGTCTGCTGGTGCAAGCTGTAATTTTTGTCTTCATCGATGATTTCAATCATTATTTTTGCGATCATGGGATCAAATTGCGTTCCCATTCCTTTTTCTATTTCGTCTCTTACGACGTTTTGCGGCAAATAATCGCGATAGCTTCTGCACGATGCCATGGCATCGTAACAGTCGGCAACGGAAATGATTTTTGTGTATAACGGAATTTCGGAATCCGTAAGGTGATCCGGATAACCTTTTCCGTCAAATCTTTCGTGGTGCCACCTCGCAACAAGGTGAAGCTCCGGAAGAGCGGTAATATTTTTAAGAATTATGTCGCCCATTTCTGAGTGCGACTTGATTGTTTCGTATTCACTTTCCGTGAGCCCCGTGTCTTTACGGATGATTGCGTCGTCGATTCCGATTTTTCCTATGTCATGAAGGAGCCCCATTCTATAGATATCTTTTATTTGCTCTGTGGGTAAATGCAGCCTTTCCGCAATCATTTTTGAATATTCCGCAACTCTGTTTGAGTGACCGCGCGTGTACGGGTCTTTTATATCGATTGCCTGAGCCATGGCTTTTATCGACTGGTCGAGGGTCTCTTCGGCGCGATATGTTTTTTCCTGCTCACGAATGCGTTCTTCCTGCTCCGTGATATCGTGTATGAGAATCAGATTTCCGAGTCTTTTTCCGTATTCGTTTTTTTCGGTGTCTTTACGGATTTCGTATGTTCTGTTGTCCTTGTGCACGAGTCCCGATACAAATTCGCGTTTTATAAAATCCGTCACGGTGTCTTCGTTTTCGGAGTTAAGTTCCGGGAAAATTTTGATCGCTTTTGCGTTTGCGTATTGGAAGTGACGAAGATTATCCATGATGATGACGCCGTCGTCTACCGTTTCTATAGCCTGTTCCTTTGCGTCGGACACGGTTGTGGTGATGTCATAACGTATTACGGCCGCTATTAACGCAATGTTTATCGCAATAATCGATATGTGATTTGTCATTGCTGTCGGAATGAGGCCTGTGAATGAGAGGAGCGTTACAACGACGGGAATCAGGAGAATAAGAAGCGTTTTTTTTAGCGATTCCGATTTTTTTCCTTTTTTTCGGAAACCGTTAATCAATATGTATACGATAAAGGCGACGATTACACAGTCAAGAATCGTGTTTCCGATATAATACATGGGGCCTGCCGTCCACTCGTTTTCGTACATCCCCGGGATTTCGGTGTTCGGGATAAACGTGATTTCTTCTCCGAACCACGATTCGCCTCGGCAAACGAAACAAAAGAATATTACGATTCCCGTTGCTGTACCGATAAAGATGTTTCGGAGTTTCAAGGAAATTTTGATTTCACAAAATTCAAGCATCGCAAGCCCGAAAAAAAGCCCCGCCGAAACCGTCGAAATATAGATTGCGAGACTCATGTACAGGTAGAGTCGTTCGCTTGCAAACCATGGCTTTATGCAATTTGCGGCATGGTAGATAAGCAGCGCGATTACGGCGTTGGTTGTCCACTTTTGCGCTTCCGACGGGCGAACTCTCGTCATAATGAGAAACGATACCGCGGCAACAATCATTCCGATAAAGCTTACGATGATTTTGACATATTGTTCCATATACAAAACGACTTCCCTTCTTTAACTGTATGGATTTATTTTAAATAAAAAGATCAATAAGGGCAATATAAAATTAATTCTTAAAGAGATTTTTGCACACAAAGATGTCATATTGATTTTACGGAGATAAAAAGGTAAAATACAGACGGGTTTATAATGATAAAAAAATAGGCAAAACATGAGGTGAACGATATGATGTATCCTTTTTTGACATTAAACGATGAAACGGAAATTGTACATTCGGAAATGCGAGACGACGGAACGGTTAAAGTGTATATGGAAACACCGGATGAAAATATCGGGTTTAAGCATGCAACATGTATTTTGCCGGGGTATGAATGGGAAGATATAGTGGGATATGACGAAAATGAAATCAAAAATTTTGATGAAATTATAAGATCCACAGCCAATCTTATAATGGAATTTTCAAAAGAAGGGGGATTTGAGCATGCCTCAGGTTTTTAAAATCGGTTCATATTGGGTATACTTTTGGGCAAACGAGGGCAAACCGCTTGAACCTGTGCATGTTCATGTTTCTGAAGGAAAGCCAACGGAAAATGCGACAAAGATATGGGTGACGTCTTCGGGGAAAACATATTTGTGCAACAATAATTCTCATATACCGGACAGAGTATTGCGAGAGTGCAACGCTACGCAAGCAATCCGTGTATCATTGAGGTCAAAATACCTTTTGACCTCAATATCATTATATATATCGATTTGTTTGGGAGGTAAAAAGTGGCAGAGAAGGATTTTGGGGAAACACACAAAAAACACATGCAAAACGAACCGAACGCGGAAATGATGTCCGTATTTGACGTTCTTGCGCGCGGGTATCTTAACGTATTCTGGATTAATCTTGAGGACGAAACGGCAAAAATATTGAAGCTTGACGGCTATATCACGGAAGGACTCGACAAAAACGACCGCCGTTTCTTTTCTTATTCCCAAATTTTGAATCAATATATCAAGGATCGTGTGCATCCCGAAGACAAGGAAGCGCTTTATGAAAAATTAAACATCGATAATTTGCGTGCGATTTTCAAGGAAAAAGACGAATACGTGGGTTCTTATCGTGTGCTCATCGACGGTGAAACACATTTTTATCAATACAATTACGGAAAAATGAGAGAGAACGCCTATATCGTGTGCGGCTTCCAAAACATAGACGACGTGATGGACGAACACGAAAAGCAGCGAAAAATCGAAGAAGAACGCCTGAAAGACGAAAAAGAGTATGCTGAGGTTATTTCGTCGCTTTCGACAATATATTCGACGATATTCAGGGTGAAACTCACGACGCACAACTACGAAGTATTGAAAAGTGTAGCTCTTATGGGAGTTGTTGCGGGTGCAAAAGGGCATTTTGACGATGTAAAGGAAAAAGTCATATCTTCGTTTATGGCACCGGAATCAAGTGAATCGATGCACAAATTTTTGGATTTAAATACATTAAACGACAGGCTAAAAGACAAAAATACGATTTCCACCGAATACAAAAATCCCGAAAACAAGTGGTTTAAGTCGCGTTTTATCGTGAAAAGCCGTGACGAAAACAAAGATGTGAGGGAAGTCCTTTACGTGGCGCGTGACATCACAAACGAAAAAATCCGCGAGCTTGAGCAGCAGGATCAGTTGTCGCATGCGCTTGCCGCGGCTCAGCAGGCAAACAAGGCAAAATCGACTTTCCTTAACAGCATGTCGCACGATATCCGCACTCCCATGAACGCAATCATCGGATTTACGGCTCTTGCGCAAACGCATATCGACGATACGGCACAGGTACAGGACTATCTGTCAAAGATAAACACGTCAGGAATGCATCTTTTGAGCCTTATAAATGACATCCTCGATATGAGCCGTATCGAGAGCGGTACGGTGAAGCTTGACGAAAAGCAGGTTCATATACCTGATCTTTTGCACGACTTAAGATCTATGATTCAGGGGCTTGCGGGCGCAAAAAACATGAATCTTTATATCGACACGCAGGACGTTGTGCATGAAGACGTTTTTACGGACAAATTGCGACTGAATCAGGTGCTCATAAACATTGTTAGCAACGCAATCAAGTTTACACGCCCCGGCGGCGACGTCATCATTCGCTTATGCGAAAAGCCGTGCACGATGGGTGAACACGCCACATACGAATTTACGGTTAAGGACAACGGAATCGGAATGTCGAAGGAGTTTCAGGAACACATATTCGATGCGTTTTCGAGGGAATATTCGGCAACGGTGAGCGGCGTGCAGGGCACGGGGCTCGGAATGGCAATCACCAAAAATGTTGTCAATATGATGGGCGGTGAAATAACCGTCGAAAGCGAAGCGGGAAAAGGATCGATTTTTACCGTGACGCTTACGCTTCGCATCGCAAGCGAAACGGTTAAGTATGAGCCGATCCCCGAACTTCTCGGGGCAAGGGCGCTTGTTGTCGACGATGACCTAAACACCTGCAGAAGCGTGAGCAAGATGTTGCGCGATATCAAGATGCGCCCCGACTGGACGGCATCGGGGAGAGAAGCGGTTGTGAGAGCTCAGGACGCGGTTGAATCGGGCGATGAATACAAGGTTTACATAATAGATTATCTTATGCCGGACATGAACGGAATCGAGACAGTTCGCAGAATCCGTAAGGTGATAAGCCCCGACGTTCCGATTATCGTGCTTACGGCGTACGACTGGGCGGATTTTGAAGCGGAAGCGCGTGAGGCGGGCGTTACGGCGTTTGTCGCAAAGCCCATATTCATGTCGGAACTTAAAAAAGTGCTGACACGCCCCGTCGGAGGGGAAGATGATTTAAATCATCAAAACGAAAAGGTGCTTCACGATTACAGCGACAAACGTGTTTTGCTTGTCGAAGACAACGAACTGAATCGTGAAATCGCAACGGCTATCCTTGAGGAAACCGGAATAACCGTCGACAGCGTGAATGACGGAGACGTTGCGGTTTCTGCAATAAACGGTGCGCCTGCGGACAAATATGATCTTGTTCTTATGGATATTCAAATGCCCAAAATGGACGGATACACCGCAACAAGAGAGATAAGGACTCTTCCCGACAACAAAAAGGCAAATATCCCGATTGTCGCAATGACCGCAAATGCGTTTGAGGAAGACAGGCAAAAGGCGTTTGCGTCGGGAATGAACGGGCATATAATAAAGCCGATAAGCATAGAAGCGATTGCGGAAGTATTTGACAGGATATTCGGAAAAGAGTAAGAAAGGAGCGATTTTATGCAAATTATTCCCATGTGTGACTTAAAAAATACCGTTGATGTGGAACGCAGATGTGCCGAGGAAAACGGTCCTGTATTTGTTACCAAAAACGGATACGGACGTCTTGTTGTTATGGATATTGATTATTATGAAAAAACAATGAGAAAAATGTATGAGGCAAAGGCCGTAACGGAAGGAATTTCGGATTTAAAAAACGGAAAAATCGTAGACGGTGACAAGGCGATTTATAATATAAGGAGCAAATATGGAATTTGAATTCGGATACAGTTTTACAAAAAAGGCCGAAGAAGATTTTGATGAGATCATTTCATATATTGCCGTTGAACTTGCGAATCCGAAAGCCGCATCCGGTTTTGCGGACAAATTACAGGAAAGTATTGATACGACAAGAACTTTTCCGGAAAGCGGCGCGCCCCTTAACAATGAATTTTTGCAAGTCGAAAACGTCAGAAAAAAGTTTGTCGGAAATTATGTTATGTATTATTTTCCCGACATGAATGCCAAAGTAATTTATATACTTCGGATTGTATACGGTAAACGTAATATGGATGAAATAATAAAAGAATTGATTTAAGTTTTTGCCTCCCACCCCGGGAGGCATTTTTTTTGCTTAAAAAAATTTTCTGAAAAATGTATAAAGAGTATAAAAAAACAGGGGGGGGTATTGTTTTTTGTGAATTAAACTGTTAGACTAAAATCGGCTTAAATTATTGTCGTTCAAAGCCGCTTTTTTATAAGAGAAAACAAAAAGCATGCATAGCGCAAATTTTATGGGATATTTGTGTGCGCGGGGGCGCTTAATTTACGCCGAAAACGGAAAGGTGGGATGTACTTTGAAAAAGAAAAATGTATTTGGGATGTTGCTTATCGGAGTAATTTTTGCCGCAATTATGTGCGGATGCGGCAGTTCAGAAAATTCAGAAAAAAATGAAAATTCCGAAAATAAAAGCGTAACCGAAAACACGGAACACGAAGCGATTACGATTATGGACGCGCAGCGCGACTATTCGGGATTTATTGAGCTTGTAAAAGAAAAATACCCCGAAATCAATATCGAAATCGTGCCTTATCGCGGACGAAACATGTCCGCTTATTGCAAACAGCAGCTTGAAACGGGCATCATGCCGGACATCTATTCGACGACGCAGGCCTGGGACGGCGATTTGCAAAAAGAATATTTGATTGACCTAAGCACGTATGCCGTTACGGAAAAATACAACAGCGCGCGTCTTTCGGAATATGCGGTAGACGGCGGAATTTATCTTCTTCCTTTTGACTATTCGATCACGGGATTTTTGTGCAACAAGTCGCTTCTTGAAAGAAACGGCATAAGCGTTCCCGTAAGTTTTGCGGAATTACGCGATGTCACAATACCCGCACTTAAGGAAAAGGGAATAATTGTTGCCGACTGTTTACTCGATCTCCCCGGCTCCGCATTTCAATATTTCTTTAACATATGCTCCGGAAATCTTATGAATACGCTTTCGGGACGCGAATGGCGTGAGGCATTTATCGATACAAATTCAAACACGTGGGCATCGGACAGCAAGAAAATGGCTGCATGTGCCGCATATTTCAAAGAGTGGATCGATTGCGGCATGATTGTTAAAAATGAATACAGCTCCGATTATTCGGCATGCTTGGGTCATTTTATGGAGGGAAATACCGCGTTTTTAATCGGCACGATTAAGCGCTTTACCCAAAATGAAGACGGAACGGGTGACGAGTATGTTCTTATGCCCTGGCTCGGAGAAAACGAAGAAGACAATACTTACATAATAAGTCCCGCAAGATTTTACGGGCTCAACAAAACACTTGCGGAATCCGGAAACGAGCAAAAATTGCAAGACGCGATTCATGTTCTTGAGGTTCTTTCGACATATGAAGGTTATGTTGCGATAAACGGCGAAACGTCGACAAACATGTGCTCGATAAACGACTTTGATACGGGTGCGGATTCGCCCTACAGGGCAGCACTTCAAAAAATCAGCGTAGGTCACGGAATGAACATGGTTTATACGGGATGGGACAATTACCTTGTTGCATTCGGTGAGGCGGTTGTGGACTGGATAAGCGGAAACGGTACGGCGGAAACGGCATTTAAGGCGCTCGACAACAAGAAGACTGAAATAAGGAAACAGGGCGTGACTTATTATGCAACCGTTACGGAAGAACTTGACACGGTGGAAGCGGCACATCTTTCCGGGCAAATGTTTATGGAAGCGACGGGTGCCGACTGCGCACTTATTTCGTATAACGTTTACAATCCCGAAATTCATGCGCTTATGGAAAACAGCTACGGCGCAAACGGACATATTTTGCCGGGGCTTTTGACGGAAGAATATATTACGATTTTCTTACCTACGGGCTGGTACGACACACTTTCGACCGTTACAAAGACGGGTGCGGAAATAAAGGAAATGGCGGCATCGGGCGCCGACACACGTGCGACGGGATACAAATATCCTTATGTATTTTTGACCGCGGACGGTAAAACGCTTGAAGACGACAAAACATATACGGCTGTTGTTTGCGGATATAACAAATCGGAAAAAGCGACACTCGGGCTTGTTAACACGGGAATAGTGGGACTTGACGCCGCAAAAGCATACTTGCTTAAAGTGGGAACGGTTTCAAAGGAAACACTTGATAAGTCGCTTCTTATTTCCGAAGGAACAATAAACTGATACAAGGTTCAAAAGGTTCAAAATACCTTTTGACCTCAACATCATAAACCATCAGAGAACTCTTTTGGGCAATTTACAAAAATCGGTAAAGAAAGCGTGTGTCGTGTTTAAGAAGATAAAAAGCCGCGGATTCGCAATAACCGTAACAGTTGTTTCAATTCTGCTCGCAATGCTTATTGCGGGCGGAGTTTTATTTTACCGATATACGTCCGGGCGGCTGTATGACGAAACGGTGACACAGCTTAAGGAGCTTTCGGTTCAGCTTTTTGAAAAACTCGAGATGCAAATAGATTATCAATGGAACTATGTAAATAAACTCGAAAAGGCGGTAAGGGAAAAAGAAAATGTGACACGGGAGGAGCTCGCGGAAATTATAGGAAGACTGGAGCAGGAGTTAAGTCCCGAAGGAAACAAATTACATTTAAGGGTAATCGACGAAGAGGGGTTTTATTATACGAATGCGGGACGGCAAGGGTTATGGGTCGGGCTCGACATGCTGCAATTACAACAACAACAACAACAACAACAGTCTTTCCTCTTGTCCAACTGGCTCGACGAAACCGTTTATATGGCGTTTGTCGTAACACCCGATGCGTCTGCGTCCGTTGAAGGAAAAAAGATAGAGCGTTACGTGCTTCTTCGCTCTATGGAAGAAATGCAAAGTTATTTTCATTCGAGCGCGTTCGGAAGCAATAACGCCATATACATAACAAACTATTCGGGAAATATCATGTCGGAAGATTCAGGCTTTGACACGGACTTTTTTACGGGTAAAAATTTTTACCGGTCGATGGAAGAACTTGATTACCCGCATACGGAAAGCTTTGATGAGATACTTAAGAAGGGTAAAAACGGTGATACGATAATTACCGATGTAATACTTGACAATAAAACTTATTATGTGATTTATGACAAACTTCCGAAATATGACTGGGAATTCTGGATGCTGGTTGACGGATCGGACGTTGCCGGAAATACCGCCGAAATGGTAAATTCGATGCTCGTACTCTTTTTGTGGTTTGCGATAATACTTATCGGGGCCGTAATCGTTGGAGCGGTTTTCATTGTACGAGTGTTTAAGGATCAAAAACTCATCGCATTTAGGGAAAAGAGCGAGCGTGAGCTCAGGAAAACAAACGACAAGCTGCACGCGGCAAGAGTTGAGACACTTTCGGCGCTTTCCGTTGCGGAAGAGGCAACACGCGCAAAGAGCAGATTCCTCGCAAACATGTCTCACGATATCCGTACGCCGATGAATGCGATTGTGGGCATGTCGAATCTCATGGAATATTCGATTGACGATAAGGACAAGCTTAAGTATTACATTAAAAAATTGCAAACGTCGGGACAGCATATGCTGGGGCTTATCAACGATATCCTCGATTTGAGCAAGATCGAGTCGGGAGAAGTGAAGCTTAACCTTGAAAAAATGAAGCTTGCGGAAGAAATTTCCCAAATCGAAAACATCATAAGGTCGCAAAGCAGTGACAAGGGACAGACGTTTACGATTCGTGTGCATGAAATAAGGCATGAATATTTGATCGGGGATTCGGTGAGATTAAGACAAATTCTGTTGAATCTTCTTAACAATTCCGTAAAGTATACGGGAAACGGCGGAAACATTGTGCTTGAAATTAAGGAAAATCATGAGAGCGCGGGAAACGGAAGCGCAAATGACAATGCAAACGGTAGCGGGACCGGCACAGAAGAGGGTGCGGTAAACACTCCCGCGAAAGCCACGTTTACGTTCTCCGTAATCGACAACGGCTTCGGTATGTCGAAGGAATATCTTACACATATTTTTGAGCCTTTTACGAGAGAGACGACCAAAAATACCAAAAAGGTACAGGGCACAGGTCTCGGAATGAGCATCACAAAGAATCTTGTTGATCTTATGGGCGGAAAAATCGAGGTCGAGAGCGAATTAAACCGCGGAACGAGATTCGATGTGACGGTCGGATTCGATATTGATGAGGATTACAATGTTTCGTATGTGGGAAGCGTGCTTCTTGTTTCGGATGAAAAAGAATTAAGGGAAAATCTTAAGGCGGCTTTCACGGAAAACGCTGCAAAGCTTGTTATGGTCGATTCGCTTTCCGCGTGCTTAGAGAAACTCAACAAAAAGAAGTTTGACTTAATACTCCTTTCCGGAATCCAAAAATACGGAATTCCGAAGGATATCGTCGAAAAAATACGCGCCGAAGTGCGTGATGCGGGTACTTTTGTTTTCTGTCTTGATTACGCATATCCGGACACGCTTCGCGACGCACTTGTGAAGAGTGGGGCGGACGGACTCGTAGAGCGCCCGTTCTTCTTTGAAAATTTGCTCGCGGCGATCGAAAACGCACGGAAGCCCATACTCACGCGTGAAGAAAGAAGCCGTGAATCGGTTCTTTACGGAAAGAGATTTTTGTGTGCGGAAGATAATGAATTAAACGCCGAGATTTTGGAATCCTTGCTTGAAATTCGAGGTGCAACGTGTAAAATATACGGAGACGGCGTGCAAATTGCGGAAGCTTTTGAAAATGTAACGGACGGCGAATACGACGCAATCCTTATGGATGTGCAAATGCCGCGCCTTAACGGAATGGAAGCGACAAAGATAATAAGAAACGGCGAGAACAAGCTTGGCGCGACGATTCCTATCATCGCCATGACAGCAAACGCATTCAGCTCCGATGTGGAAGAATGCTTAAGCGCCGGAATGGATTATCATCTCGCAAAACCGATAGATATCGCACAGCTTGAACGTATTGTGCGAGAAATTGAGGAGAAAAAAGCGGAAAGTCGATAATTTTAAGAAAAGAGGCTTTGTTGATGTTATATATTATGCGTCACGGAAAAACGGAATGGAATGCTTTATGTAAAATTCAGGGAAGAAGCGATATTTCGTTAAACGAAGAGGGAAGACGGATGGCGGAAGCGGCTCACGACGAATATAAAGACACGCATATCGATGTGTGCTTTGTGTCACCCTTAAAAAGAGCCGTCGAAACCGCGGAAATCGTGCTTAAAGGACGAAATATCCCGATAATAAAAGACGACAGATTAAAAGAAATGTGCTTTGGGGAATACGAAGGCTTAAAAGACAGCTTCAAAATTCCGGATTGCCCGATAAACGTTATTTTTATGCATCCGGAAGAATATAAGGAATCGATCGGCGGATCGGAGACATTTGACGAATTGTTTGCACGCACGGGCGAGTTCTTAAAGGAAAAGGTCGATCCGCTTTTAAAAGAAGGGAAAGACGTGTTGATTGTGGGGCACGGGGCAATGAATTCTTCGATTGTGTGTCAAAGAAAAAATCTTCCCATAAAGGACTTCTGGAGCGCGGGACTTAAGCAATGTAAGCTTATGAAATTGCCGTAGATGTACTTCTTAAACCGAAATTTTTGCCGCGGGGGAATTTTCCAAAGTTTCTTCGATATACTTGTTTATTGACATTTGGTGTTCCGACGAATAAATAAAAAGTTTTTTGTGAAGAGCCGGGGAAAGTCTGACATTAAAACTGCCCTTAAAGGCAACTTCGGGCTTTGTGCCGGTATTTTTGCAATTTTCAAGATAATCGTCAACGGCACCGTGAAAATCGTCAAGGAGCTCTTTTGCGTTTTCACCCTGATATGAGATCAACGAGCGAATGCCCAGAACCTTGCCGAAGAAGAGACCGTCTTCTTCCGAAAATTCCACGCTTCCGACATATCCTTTGTATTGTATCAGGTTATTCATATGAGTCCCTCCTGTTCCAAAAAATCCGACAATTGTTTGACTTGATACATTTTCAATTCCTTTTGAGGATGCGGTTTGTGAAGCAATATGCTCCCATGACGCGGGCTTACGAACATAATTCGTGAACCGCTTGTTTTTCCTTTGTTTGACCTATCGAAGTCAAAGTATTTGAGCAAAGTTTCCGCTTCGTCAAAGGTAAAATCCTTTGGTCTTGATTTAAGACGTGCAATAAGTTTTTCTTTTTGTCCCATGTGTAATTATTCTCCGTTTATGAAAGTATATATTAAAATATTTGAAAATGCAACTAAAAACGGTTGCAAAATATAAAAGTTAAGTTGGGAGACGCTTATGGAAAATTATATAAAAAGTATGGTATTTATGCTTGTGATTCTTGCGGTTTTACTCAGGCAGGCAATTGTGGGCATAATGGGAACGGAGAGCAGGAAGCGCTACATACATCTTGTCATCATGACGATGGCATATGTTTTTATGGACTCCTGTTTTATAATATGCCACTACGCCGCAAGTGATTTTCCGAGCGTTGTGTTTAAAACGGTTGCGTTTGTGTTTTATGTTGTCTATGTGTGTCTTCCTTATATTTGGCATCTGTATGTAAGAAATTATGTGGGGCTTTCTTTTAACAAGGTGTTTATAGCACTCGAAAAAATACCGCTTTTGTTTCAGCTTATATTGATCGTAATTTCGATTCCGACGGACATTTTGTGGGGCATAACCGAAGAATGCGTATATGTGAGAGGCCCGCTTTTTACGCTGTTTTCCGTCGTAAATCTGTTTTATTACGTTGAGCCTCTTGCGGATTTGGTTGTGATAGTTGTAGGGAAAACCCAAAAGAAGGAACAATATATTTTTCAGGCGGTGCTGATTTCTTTGATTCCCCTTTTTGCCGTGGTCGCAAACACATATATAATTCCCGTTTACGATATTTATCCTTTTCAGCCTTTTTGCTCGGTAATAGTGGCTTTACTCGCATTTTTCTTTATGGCGGAACAGGAAACACGCGCGTTCCAAAAAAACAACGAAAAAGTGATTACGGATGCCTTAAATACCGCCGAAGAAGCAACAAAGGCGGCACGTGCCGCGGGTAACGTAAAAACAGAATTTTTGCTCCGTATGAGCCATGATATCCGTACACCTTTAAACGGAATAATCGGAATGCTTGAAATTGCGGAAAAGTATCCGGAAGATATCGAAAGACAGACGGAATGCAGAAAAAAGGTTAAGGAATCCTCAAAAGTCTTGCTCGAACTCATAAACGAAGTGCTTGACATGAGTAAGCTTGAGTCGGGTGAAATAGTGCTTGAAAGCGTCATTTTTGATTTAAACGATGTGATAAACGACACGGAAATTATGTTTAGGCATCGTGCGGAAGAACATAATATCAATTTTTCGATCGACGCTGCACAAGTTACCCACAAGAGGCTTATCGGAAGTACGGTTCACTATAAGCGGATTATTATGAATATCGTGGGAAATGCGATTAAGTACAACAAAGAAAACGGATTCGTGAAAATTGTTTTTTCGGAATGTGATTTTGACGGCAAAACGTCAAAAATCAAATTTGTGTGTGAAGATAACGGTGTGGGAATGAGCGAGGAATTTTTGAAACTTATTTTTGAACCGTTTGCGCAGGAAAATTCGGACGCACGTTCAAAGTACGGCGGAACGGGACTCGGAATGCCGATAGCAAAGAGTCTCACCGAAAAAATGGGCGGAGAAATTAATGTAAAGAGCGCAAAAGACAAGGGAACGACATTTGAAGTCACGATTCCTTTTGAAACGGACAAAAATTTTGAGGCGGATAAGACAATAAATTCCGAGACCGAAGCGGCTTCGATTGCGGGACTCAACATATTGCTTGCGGAAGACAACGAATTAAACATGGAAATCGCAAAATTCCGTTTGGAAGAAGAGGGCGCGATAATTACGGAAGCGTTTAACGGCGAAGAGGCGGTTGAAAAATTTAAAAAGTCCGCGCACAATGAATTTGATGTGATCTTGATGGACGTAATGATGCCGGTTAAAGACGGATATACGGCGACAAGAGAGATTCGTGCGCTTGACCGTGCGGACGCCGCGTCCGTAATCATTATCGCGATGACCGCAAACGCTTTTGCGGAAGACAGGATAAAATCGCTTGACGCGGGCATGAACGCGCATATTTCAAAGCCCATAGACATGAAACTCCTCATAAATACGATAGCGGGGCTCGCGGGAAAGCGATGAAGTACAAAAAACGAAATTTCTAAAACTCTCCCTTGTTTTTTAGGGCATAGTAGAATGCGTATTGCTGCATTATGCCGGCGTTTTCTTTGTATTCGGGAAAAGGATTTTGCCCGTTATATTTTTGGGCGATTATTTTTGAAATCCATGTGTCTACGGGGGCAAAGGCGGTTCTTCCGTAGGCAAAAAGCAACACGCATGCGGCAACCTTGTTTCCCACTCCCTTTACGGATTTGAGGGTCGTAAAAAGGTCTTCGTCGCTCAGTGCGGAAATTTTGTTTAAATTTAATTTGTTTTTCACGACTTTTGTTACTCCGTCCGCCACATATTCCGTGCGGTAGCCGAGTTTGCAGGAATTTAGGATTTCCGTAAAACGGGCGGAATGATACAAATCGGAATTTTGAAAATCATCCGCACTCGGAAACAAATACAAGGTTTCGTACGGTGTTGTGACGGGAGTTCCGAACGCGCGGCATATAAGCTCAATCGAATTTTTTATCGCCGGGATGCTTTTTCTTTGTGAAATTATGAAGCTGATGAGCGTTTCAAAAGGATCCTGCTTTAAAATACGGATTCCGGATGCGCATGCGGCGGCTTTACTCATAAATGCGTCGTGCGCGGGAACGCTTTCTCTTATTTCACGGTAGTTTCTTTTTAAATCAAAATACCGAGACCAAACGGTTTCCCATGCGGAGCCGGCAGAGATTACCGACTTTAAGTTTAAAGGTACGTTTGACTTTGCCGGTTCGTGAGAATCGGCGTTCTTTGCCGTAAAATCCCGCAAATTACGGGAGACAGCGTGAAACTCAGACGATTGCTTAAAATCGCACACATAAGGTGCTACGTCATATTCGTCATCCCCGATTTTTTTTATATACAAAATATTGTTCCCGGTCACAAAACGGAATGTTTCTTCCGGAAATTCTTTTATTCTGAAAGCCTCACCGCTTTCGGATATTTTTTTTAAGTCAAAATCGTCTTTTATTGTGATATTCATGGCAAGTTACATTTCAAAGTATCCGGCAAATTTTTTGAATGTCGGCTTGAATTCGAAAAATCTGTCGATTGTCTTTGAAAAAAATCCGATGAGTGTGCCGTTTAAGAAGGTCATTATGATTGTTCCGAAATTTATTCCGACAAGTTTTTTAAAGAAAACGAGCGTCATTATAGTCCCGATTGCAAGAAAAGTCATATCGAAAATCGTCTTAAAAACGGAAAGCTTCAAATTGTATTTTTTTGACACCGCTTTTGTGAAAAAATCGTAAACCTGCGGATAAAGGTATGTTTTAAAAAACAATGCGATCGAAAACGATGTGAGAAGCATACCCGTTATAAACAAAATTATTCGGACGGGAATACCCAAATTTATCGACACGTTTTCGTTAAAGCACGGAAGCATTCTCCACAAATCAAGCGCTTTGCCGTAAATAAGGCATGTGACGAACGACATAAGGTAAATCGGTTTAAAGCTTTTTATTGCAATACAGAGAATTATAAAAAGTATTCCCTGGACAATGTATTCCGCCTCACCGAATGTGATTACGCCGAGCTTAACGCTTAAGATATATGCGGGCGCAACAATCATTGATACTCCGAAATTGACTCGTGTGAGAATCGCTACGGCAAGCGAGAGAAGAATTATTGCGATTAAATAGGTGAGTTCCTCAGAAACGGTGATTTTTTTCATGGGATTTATCCGGCTTTCTTTTATGTGTGATGATGTCGGTGTAAGTGTGATATCGGTGCGTAAATGTTCTTTCCGTCGATGTAAAGCTTCATGTGAGCGGAAATTTGACACCAAAGTGTAATTATACACCCGGGGAAATATTAAATGCAACCTGTTTCGGATACGTTAAAATTTGAATTTTTTACGTGTGTTTAGACAAATTTTGTTAATATTTTATTTTTTATTGACAAATATAGGGAACAGTTATAACATCACATAGAAAACGAGATAGAGGCGCGGTTTTATAATAAACTGTCACGGTGAATTTCACGATTGCCGGTGCAAGTGACAAATAGGATAAACCGCCGAGGTTTTGCAAGGACGCCGGTCCAGGCAAAGCCGGGACAACGCAAAATATGCGTTGTACTGTCACTTTTGTGAAAGTGGAGAGCTATCGTAACGAAGAAATTTTAAGGTCGTTTAAGGTTCCCCAACTCAAACGATCTTTTTTTGTATGGGAAACTTGCCCCTATACGGTAAACTTGGGTTCTCATACGGCAAACTCTTTCAAGCGACCTGTCTCAAAAAAATACGGAGGTATATTATGAAGAAAAAGAACAATGTTTTGATTGCGACCATAGTATTTATTGCTGTAGTTATTATAGTTGCAATCGTAAACGCACTGAGTGCAAAAGGCTTCACGGGCACGGCCTGGGCACTTTTGCCGCCTTTTGTCGCAATCGCGCTTGCACTTATCACAAAGGAAGCGTATTCGTCGCTTTTTTTGGGAGTTTTGCTCGGCGCCTTTATGGCGGCAAAGTGCAATGTCCTTGAGACGGTTGACACGCTTACGGTCGAAGGACTTTCGACTTCGCTTTCCGAAAATGCCGGAATCTATGTATTCCTTGTGGTTCTCGGAATCGTGGTTGCGCTCGTAAACAAGTCTGGTGCGTCAAGAGCGTTCGGTACATGGGCACAGAAGCATATTCACACAAAGACGGGCGCGTTACTCGCAACAACGCTTCTCGGTGTGCTTATCTTTATCGACGACTATTTCAACTGCCTTACGGTGGGCTCGGTTATGGCACCGGTTACCGACAGCAAAAAGATTTCGAGAGTAAAGCTTGCGTATATCATTGACGCAACGGCAGCTCCGGTTTGTATGATCGCGCCCGTTTCGTCATGGGCGGCTGCGGTTTCCGGATGTGTTGAATCAGAAACCTACACAGGCATCGAACTCTTTGTGAGAGCAATCCCTTATAACTTCTATTCGCTTTTCACACTTCTTTTCCTTGTGGTTATCGCACTTCTCGGATTTGACTACGGCAAGATGAGCTCTTTTGAAATAAAGGCCGAAAAGACGGGCGATTTGAGTATTTTGAATGTTGACATAAACGAAGACAAACAGGCACGTGACATGGAAGAAAACGGACCGTCACATTCCGCAAAGGGTAAGCTTTATGATCTCATTATTCCGATTGTGCTTTTAATCATTCTTTGCATTTGGGGACTTGTAAGAAACGGATTTGAATCGCTCGGTCATATGGGAAGCATTGTCGACGCTTTCTCGGAAACAGATTCTTACGTCGGACTTCCTTGGGGCGGTTTGGTTGCGCTTGTTGTAATCGTCATATATTTTATACTTCGTAAGGTTTTGACATTTGAAGAAACAATGGAATGTGTGCCTCAGGGCTTTATCGCGATGGTTCCCGCAATCACAATCCTTATTCTTGCTCAGTCGCTTAAGACAATGACGGGACTGCTTGACGCAAGCACGTTTGTAAAGGCTGTTGTCGCAAGCGCAGAGGGAATGCAATGGCTTCTTCCGGCACTTGTGTTTGTAATCGCATGCATCATCGCATTTGCAACGGGCACATCTTGGGGAACATTCGGAATACTTATTCCTCTTGTATCAGTTGTTTTCCCCGAAACAAGCGAACTCTTCTTCGTAGGCATTTCCGCTTGTCTTGCGGGTGCCGTATGCGGAGACCATTGTTCACCGATTTCCGACACAACGATTATGTCGTCCGCAGGTGCACATTGTAATCACCTGGATCACGTTGAAACTCAGCTTCCGTATGCAATCACGGTTGCCGTGATTTCGTTTGTGACATACATAATCGCGGGACTCTTAAGCCTTGCATCGCTTACGTGGATTTCGATCCCTGTGGGCGCACTGATTACCGTCGGATTCCTCGTTTTCATGAAGAAGAGACAGGCAAATGCGTAGCTTTGCGATAAATGCCGGGGCATAAAAGATAGGCAAATAAAGTCAGGTAAATAAAATAGGTAAATAAAGTTAGGTAAATAAAACCGGCTTGGGATTAACAGTGTAACCCAAGCCGGTTTTTTAGGCTATTTTTTTGCAATATACACATAATTGCTTCTCGGTAAAATATCCGCTTCGCCTGACGAATACATATACTCCCCGTCTTTTAAGGGGTAGACGAGAATCATCACGGACTCGGTGCCGGTTACATATTTTGAAATGTCATATCCGCGTATGAGGGAGTCGGCGCTCACGGTAACGAGCGTTGTGCCGTTTATTTGAAGGCGGCATGAATCAAAGTCTTGTCTTATTGCGGTCATATAAAGCTTTTTTGACTCCTCGTCATATGTGATTTCAAATGACGTATCGGCAGTGTAGGCGCCGAGTGACGAGATAAGCGTATCGAGCGTCGAAAATTGCGTATCGAGCCAGTTTATGCGTTTTGTCACAAAGCTTTTTAAGGATTTGCATGCTTTTGCGAACACTTCGGGCATTCGACCGCCGTAGTAGTGTCTGTTGTAGGTGTATGACCAGCGCATATCGTTTAATTTGCCGTCCGTCGCAAGCGCTTCCGTATAATAATCTATTTCGTCAATCATTCCGCTTACCGCGGTATCTCTTATATCGTGCCATTTTTCGTATAAAAGCATCACAAAGTACGGATCACGTATCAAATATCTGTTCCATTGGACGGATTGGTAATAATTTTCGTTTGTAAAATATTCGTTTGTCGTTTGCCATTCGTATTTGCCGTCCGTGTCGACGCCGTACATGTTTATGTTGCCGTATGCCCAGTCGTAGTCCCAGGGCGGTCCCATAAATGCGAGTCCGTCAAGATCCTTGTACAAAAACGTGCTGTTTTTCATTGAATCCCAATTGTCCGTGATTTCGCATACAAGAAAATTGTTTATGAGCGAATCCATGTCAAAAAGCTCCGAATAGTGCATGTTGTCATAGGTTTCGCACGTGTAGGACACTTCCTTTAAGGCAGAATGCCATTTAAAATCCGAATCCCATGAAAAATATTTTCCGGACCCCGCATAGTGAGTGCCGTCCGCGTGATAAATAAAGTCGGGCGAGTGAAGCGCGTATTCGAACGATTGAATATAGTTATAGGCATACTCATAAAGTCCGGTTGTTTTTGAAACATATTTCGGCGTGTTGAAATAAAATGGCTGCTGAAAACTCGTTATGAGCGCGGAAACCGAAGAATTGTTAAATGCGTAAAAGTCCGCTTCGAGAATAAATCCGCCGGTCTCGGGAGCGGGAAGTGTTCCGATTTTGTCCGCACTTAAAGGATAATCCTCTCCGTATAAGTCTTCCCAATCGTAGATGTCGATTCTCGCTTTTCCCACTCTTATCTGCTCGCAAAGTTCATACACACCCACATAATCCCCGTCTATTTCAAGGCTTACGAGTATGGATTCGGGCGTGTATTCCATTCCGATGTTCCGCGCAAAATCAAGCGTGATTTGATTTCTTATCTGAGTATGGTCGATGTCGTTTGCAAGAAGCACGTAGTGCTTGTTTGCGCCCATGCCGAAAAGATTTGTTTTTGTGTCAAGTTTTATTGTGTAGGGGCGTTTGTCACGGTAGCGCGTGGAATTACCGCGAAGCTTTATTTGAATTCCGGAATTGTAGGATTTTTCAGCGGTGTCCAAAAATTCACGGAGAATTTCTTCGCTTTCCGTAATCGTTTCGGGGGTGTAAGGAATGTTTTCTTCAGGTTCTGATTCACCGGTTTCGGCGGAGTCGGAGACCGTTTTTTTTGACGTATCGTTTTCGGATACGGGGGTTATGGTTATCGTACCGGTTTCGGATACTTGATTTTCTGTTATATCGGCATTTATTTCGCTTATTTTTTTTGCAAATCCGTTTGTATATATCGTCATTTGTGCACTTCTGTAATCGTCGGAAACGGAATTCTTAGTTGTGATCGAAATTACGGGAAGATTTGACGTAAAAGATTCGTGTGTTACGGCATCGGAAACGGGCGTTGTTTTTATGATCGGCGTGGGTGTTGGAGTGGAAGTGGGAGTCGGAGTGGGAGATACGCCCCAATTTGGGATTTCACATCCCGAAACAAAGACTATGAATATAAAAAAGATAAGCTTGTATATGTTTCGGAAACTTAATGTGTTTCGGAAAGTTAACGCATTTTGAAATTTGAATGTGTTTTCGGATTTGTTGGTTTTTTGTAAAATATTTTTGCCCGACATTTTTGCATACATAATCCGGAAAACGTTATTTTCGGCATCCGGATTTCCCCTCTCTTTGTGATTGTTTACGCGCTCCGACGCATAAACAAAACTTCCCGAAAACTTTAACACAAAAAGGAATTCGGGTCAATCAAATGTGTGCATGAGAACAGCGTAACAGTTCACAAAATTAACACTGTTTTTAAACATTTTAACCATTTTTCGGCGGTAAGATATGCCCGAAATCAAACATAAGTGAATCAGGGCGCCGATTCATGTATGCGAAAAAAATTATAGGAAAAAAAGCCCGAAAAAGGCACGAATGAATATTCTGAAGGGAGACCAATATGAGAAAAAGATTTTTGAGTGTGTTGACGGTGGGTGCGCTTGTTGCGGCACTTACGGCATGCGGCACAGCGGAAAATATTACAAGCGATACGACGGTGAACGGTAGCACCGTAACGGATGTTTCATCCGGTAAAACGGAAGTTTCATCGGGAACGGATTCATCGACTGCAGATACAAGCGGCAACGTTGTTACGGTACAGAATACGGATACGGCGGAAAACAAGATTACTCTCGTTGACTCGACCGTTTACGGAACGATAACGGAAATTGACGAAACATCAAATACGATTACCGTAAGCTTAATTACAAACATGAACATGGGTAACAGGGGTAATATGGGCGGAAACATGCAAATGCCCGGAAATATGGGTGAATCCGGAAATCAAATGCCGGGCTCCGATTCAAATTCGGGCACAATCCCCGAAAAGCCGGGAAACAATTCGGAAAGCTCCTCGGACACAACGGGCAAATCCGATAGCGGCACTGCAGGCACAGACAATACGGCAACGGGCACTTCTGTTTCCGAAAACACGTCAAAAACAATAACGGCAATAGGAACGTCAAGTACGAGCAGTTCCGATTCCGCAAACTCAAGCTCAACCGATACAAGCTCAAACGGCACGGCACCTTCCGATATGGGCACGGCTCCTTCCGATATGGGTAATCCGCCTTCCGATATGGGAACGGCTCCTTCGGATATGGGTAATCCACCCTCCGATATGGGTAATGCTGCAGGTGCAGGCACACCTCCCGCAAAGCCGGGCGAAACGGGCAGCACGGATACGGGAAGTACCGATTCGATTCCGGAAAAACCGAGCGATGATGCAAACGCTGCAGACACTGCAAACGATACAAGTAATACAAGCAATACAACCGATACAAGTAATACAAGCAATACAACCGATACAAGCAATACAACCGATACAAACTCCGACTCAATTCCCGCAAAACCGGGTAATGACACGGAAAGCAATACGGGTAATTCCGATTCCGATTCGGGATTTTATATAGATAACGGAAAAGATTCCGACAACTTCGGCAGCTTTGACATGAGCGATATGTTCGGTACGGTTACCGCAGACATTGTTGTAGGCGACACATCGGTGCTTAAGGATTCGGACGGTAATCAAATTGAGTTTTCCGCGCTCACGGTTGATTCATATATTTCGATAACATTTGATTCGGAAGGTACGATTACCGAAATCAAAACAATCGATGAATCCGAGTTCACAAATTCCGGCATGAACACGGATTTCGGCTCCATGGGCGGAAATATGGGCGGAAACATGGGATTCGGCGGCGGCACGGCAGTTACCGAATACGATTCTCTTACGGAAATCACCGAAAACACGGAAATCACGGGTGAAACATACACATCAACAGGCAAAGACGAAAACGCAATTCTTGTAAACTCCGACGTTACCGTAACACTCAGTGATGTTACCGTAACAAGGGATTCCGATGATTCGACGGGCGGAGACAATTCAAGCTTTTACGGTGTGGGCGCCGCAATACTTAACACATCGGGCACCGTGACAATCGAAAACAGCACGATTACAACCGATGCTGCGGGTGGTGCGGGCGTTTTCTCGTACGGCACGGGTGTTACATATGTAAAGAATGTCACAATCACAACAACAGAAGACACATCGGGCGGTATCCATGCCGCAGGCGGCGGTACGCTTTATGCCGAAGATTGCACGGTTGAAACTTCCGGTGAATCGTCTGCCGCAATAAGAAGCGACAGAGGCGGCGGCACGATGGTTGTTGAAGGCGGCACATATACTTCAAACGGAACGGGATCGCCTGCGGTTTATTGTACGGCAGACATAACGGTTTCTGACGCAACACTTACCGCAACGGGCTCGGAAGCCGTATGCATAGAAGGTTTAAACACACTTACACTCATTGATTCCGATCTTTCGGGCAACATGAGCGACAATTCCCAAAACGATTGCACATGGAACATAATCGTTTACCAGAGTATGTCGGGTGACTCCGAAATCGGTAACGGAACGTTCAATATGGTCGGCGGTTCGATTACGGCGGCAAACGGCGGTATGTTCTACACAACAAACACCGAATGTACGTTTTATCTTTCGGACGTTGACATAACATACGCAAGCGACAACGATTTCTTCTTAAAGGTTACCGGAAACAAGAACCAGCGTGGCTGGGGCACAAGCGGAAATAACGGTTCGGATTGCTTATTCACCGCGGTTAACCAGGATATGACGGGCGACATAATTTACGATTCGATAAGCACGCTTGATCTTTATATGGCGGACGGAAGCACGCTTACCGGCAGCATTATCGATGACGAGACATGCGCAGGCAACGGCGGAAACGGATATTGCAATGTTTATATAAGCTCCGATTCCGTTTGGACGGTAACGGGAAACAGCACGGTTACAAACCTTTATAACGAAGGCACGATTTGTGACGCCGCGGGAAATACGGTTTCAATCGTAGGCATCGACGGCACCGTATATGTGCAGGGCACAAGCGAGTATACGGTTACGGTTTCATCATATTCCGCAACGGCTGATTTTACGGGTATGGCAAGCGCACCCGAAGTATAAAGTTAAACATCGATCCGGCATGACAAAAAAGTCGTGCCGGTTTTTTTGTACAATAAAAAGCAGTTGCAATTTATCAAAATTTATGTTAACTTAACAGAAGATTCTATGCTCTATCGTAGATAGTCTGTTCGTTTCGAAAAATTATCACACAAACAGCTTTAAAACTTAATTGATGTCACCGCTTATTTTTGATAGAATAAGCATGTTTTCAAACCCGTTTCTTGTGAAAATCTTTTGCAAACGGGTTACGGTCGGATATAAAAGCACTCTTTTATTCCGGCGTTCTTCTTTTTGTTCTCGGGGTGAAATATGGAAAAACAGCTTAATATTGTTGGTTGGAGTCCTTACAGGCATTCGGGCGGCGTGACGGGGCATTTGCTTTCGATGTCTTATATTGCCGCAAATCTTATGAAAATGAATGTCGGAATCAGAGCGGATCATTTTGCGGCGCGTCCGATTGAAGGGTATATCGGAAAATTACGAGGTGTGATGCCCGTGTCCCGGGAAATTGATTTTTATTCGAATGTTCTTTATCCCGGATACATAAAATGGTATCTGATATACGAAACAAGGCTCAACAATATGCTGTCAAAGGTTCGAAACGGATTTAAGGTCGAAAAGAATCTTTCCGTACTTTTACCGATAATTGACAAAAACGAAAGTCTTTTTGGGAATAATACGGGTGATGCTTGCTTTGTGGACTCATCCGGTGCGGGACACATGTATTTTGAAAAAACGGTTTGTGATGCCGATATGGTTTTGATTTTTTTACCCGGCAACACATACGGGATAAGAAATTTTTTTAAGCATTACAACGTGGACTTAAGAAAAAGCTTTTTCATAATCAATTGTCACTCGGAAGCGGAAGAGGGCGCAATGCATATTTTAAGCGAGTTCGGAATCGCAGAAAACCGAAAAATGCTGATTCCTTATTGCAGGGAATATAAATATGCAAGTAATGCGGGAGCGATCGATGAATATGTGCGTAGGGAAATGGAACACGAAAAAACGGGAACATATGTGGATGCGATTAAATGCATCACATCCGCTGTCATAAAAGAATGCGAAAAGATGAAGGGAGAAAATTATGGCTCGTATTAAAGAGAGTATGTTTGAACTTATAGGCGAAACACCGATGTTGAAGCTTAACAGGTATTCCGAGAAAAAAGGAATAAAGGATGTCACAATTCTTGCAAAGCTTGAATATTTAAATCCGGCGGGATCGATTAAGGACAGGGTTGCATTAAAACTTATTTGCGATGCCGAAGAAAAGGGACTGATTACAGAGGGCGCAACGATAATAGAACCGACATCCGGAAATACGGGAATAGGGCTTGCGGCAGTGGCGGCGGCAAAAGGCTACAGAGCGATACTTGTGCTTCCCGACACAATGAGCGCGGAAAGAAGAAATCTGCTTAAGGCATACGGCGCCGAAATCGTTCTTACGGACGGTAAGCTCGGAATGAAGGGATGCATAGAAAAGGCTGCCGAACTTCAAAAACAAATCCCGAATTCCTTTGTGGCGGGGCAATTTGAGAATCCCGCTAATCCCGAAACGCATTTAGAAACCACGGGCCCCGAAATTTATCGGGATACAGACGGAAAAATCGATATTTTTGTTGCGACCGTCGGCACAGGCGGCACAATCACGGGAATCGGAGAATATTTAAAGTCTAAAAATCCGAATATCAAAGTTGTTGCCGTGGAACCCGCAACAAGTGCCGTGCTTTCGGGCGGAGTAGCCGGAAAACACAACATTCAGGGAATAGGCGCGGGATTTGTGCCGAAGGTTTTAAACACATCGATATATGACGAAATAATTACGGTAACGGATGCAGAAGCCTATGCGGAAGGCAAGAACTTTGCGGTAAGCGAAGGAATATTGGTCGGCATTTCTTCCGGAGCGGCACTCTGCGCCGCCGAAAAACTCAGCCGCCGCCCGGAAACACAAGGAAAAACGATAGTCGTGCTGCTTCCCGATTCCGGTGACAGATATCTTTCGACGCCGTTGTTTTCGTGATGAAAACGAGTTATAAGGGAAAAAGGTATTGCGGCAAAAATATGAGTACTTTTACCGAAGCTTTTTTTGTCAAAGTTTTGTTTTATAAAAATTTTATATATGCGTATTTTTTAAATTCTTGAAATACATATATGCTTTGGGGTAAGATTAAAAAGAGCATTTGTTTTTTTTGTTTTCTTCACTCAAACGCTTTATTTCACGGAGGCAAAGATTTTTATGGAAAAACTGCATAAAAATAATTTGAAAATCGTTTGGATTTGCATTGCGGCGTTAGCAATATTTGCGATTGTCGGAATGGGATTCACAAAAACATGCATAACGGAGCTTATATGCATAACGCTTGCCGGATGCATAACGACGATCGGATACAAATTGAAGGTAAGTGACAGCACCAAAGCACTTATGATGGTATTTCCGCCGACGGCTGCGACGCTTATTTTCTCGGCGATGAACGGAGGAAATTCGGTCGGATTTATTGCGGATTTTGTAATGCTTGCGATGGCTGCTTCCTATTTCATGGAAAATGTAATCAGAATATATACGATTTCGTTTGTTCCGCTTGCGGTTATATGTCTTCTTATCAACTACAAAATAATCGATGGTGTGCACGGCTCGATGATCGGCGGTGCAACAAAGATACTTCTTTTTACGGGTACGGCGGTATTTCTTTACACAACAACAAAACGAGGCGCGAAAAATATTCGTGACAACGAAAAGAGTCTTGAAGAAAAAATAGAGGATTCAAAGAAAGCAAATGACATATCGGTAAATCTTTCCGATACGGCGATCGAAAGCAAGAACTTTGTGAAAGAACTTGTCACGGAAAACAATAACGTTCTTTCCGCAACAAAGAAGATGGAAGATGCCTTAAAGGACGCCGCAAATTCTACCGTAAATGTTAAGGAAAGAATCGAAAAGGCTGCGGAAAGCGCAAACGAAAACCAAAAGCTGATCGGTGAACTCGATCTCGGATTCGAAAATATCAGGGACGTTGTAAATTCAGGAAACACGGCGATAAACGGCGCGAAAGCATCCATAGAAAATATGGAAAAGACGGTAAGTTCCGCATGCGAGTCTACGGAAACGTTTATCGACGAAATGAAGAAAATCAATACGATAATGGATGAGATAAACGGCATCGCATCGAAAACAAACCTTCTTTCGCTAAACGCGTCGATTGAAGCGGCACGTGCCGGAGAGGCGGGACGCGGCTTTGCGGTTGTTGCGGACGAAATAAGAGGACTTGCCGAAAATTGCCGTGTGGCGGCAACAAACAGCCAGGAAATTCTTGATTCGCTCGCAACCCGTGCACACGGTGTTACGGACGAAATAATGAAGAGCCGTGACGAAGCGGAAACAAGCGTAAATCTTGTAAATTCGCTTCTCGAATTTTTTGAAAGAGTCGAAAAAGCTACGCTTTCGGCGAGCGAGATTGCAACGCGTGAGCATGAGCTTACGGATATCATAGAAAGACATTTTGAAGAAATCCTAAAGGAAACCGAACTTCTCGTAAAAGCAACCAAAGACAACGACGAAGGCATAAAGACCGTTACGGAAGCGATAGAAGTTCAAAACAATTCGATAACCAACCTGACGGAAAAGGTAGATTCCGTTACATGCCTTGCGGAAGAACTTGAAGAACACTTTAAGGGATAAGCCATAAAAGATAAGAGATAAAAGAAAAGACAAAAAGATAAGACATAAAAGAAAAGCCTCGGAGAAATCCGGGGCTTTTTTTACTCAAGCGAAGATATTTTTAAAAGAACCTTTTAATAAACTTTTGCATAAACTGGACACAGGGACCGATTCCGAACATCATGAGTACGGTTACGATTCCCGCCTTTCCGTGAAAAAGAAGGGCGATTCCGGTGACAGCGCAGTCGTAAAGGATTCTTGTCACACCAAACGGAATGCGCTTTAACTTTTTTCCTATTATGAACGATGTTGCATCGTAAGGGGAAGTTCCGAGGTCGACAGACATATATACGGCGGCGGCAATGATGAATACAAATACAGTCACAAGCATTACTGTGATTTTTATTGCAAGGCTTGTAAATTCGAAGTCGGGCCATAATTTATTTCTTATAAAATCCGTCAAATCGCACGCATATCCGACGACGAACATGTTAAACAGCGTTCCGAAACCGATATTTTCGCGCCCGAAGACAAATACGACAACGAAGAGGCACGTGTTCATAATCGCCTGCCAGTTGCCGAACGAAAGTCCGAGAGCATCGGAAATCGCAAAATTCATCATGGAGCACGGATCGGTACCGAGCGCAATGAGATTCAGTATCGATACGCAAATTCCCATGAGCGTTACGGCGACAAAACACCAAATGAGTCTCTTTATGATGTGAGGCTTATCATACATCTGTCTTACAAAAGATTTTAAATTAAATTTTGACATGGGGATGCCTTTCGCTTATATATTTAAAATCGGAATAAGTGTTTCACTTTTGACCCTTGTATCGTTCAAAAGCCGCTTAACAATATCAGAAAAATATATTAAAATCAAGAGGCGTGAAAAGGTAAAATTACATGGCGGGCTTTAAGTAGCATGTATGAAAAAAACATGGAGAAAAAACGATGAAAAATGAGATTTCCGTCGTATTTACGGGCGATATAGGCTTTGACAAATATATGGACAAAAAGTGGGAAGATGAAGAGCTTATTTCAAAAGAACTTCTCGACTTTTTTTATTCTGCGGATCACACGGTCGCAAATGTCGAGGGCCCGATGGTGGGAGACGATGCCGTATATGAAAACAGGCTTCTTTCACACAGCATGAGTAAAGAGGCGAGCGTTGTTTTAAGGCGCATAAAGGCGGATTTTTGGAATATTTGCAATAACCATATTTTTGATTGCGGAAGCATGGGAATTGCGGAAACAATTAAGGAAGCGGAAAAATGTAACGCTCGTGCCTTCGGCGCGGGAAAAAACATATATGACGCAGCGGCACCCGTATATATAGAGGGTGCGGGCGGAATAGGCATGTTTTCCGTGGGATACAGGCGTGGGTGTAAGGGAGCGACCCAAAACGATCCGGGATGCCTAAACTGGAACGAAACCGATATAATCCGCGAAAATATCAAAAAAATAAAAGAAAAGTGCCGTTGGTGCGTAATCGTGAGTCACGGAGGCGAAGAATTTACGTCGCTTCCCATGCCATACACAAGGCAGAGATATTTAAGCTTTCTCGAAATGGGTGCGGATGCGGTTGTTTGCCATCATCCGCATGTGCCCATGAATTATGAGAAAACGGGCGGAAAATATATATTTTATTCGCTCGGAAATTTTATTTTTGATACGGATTATCAAAGAGCGCAATTCAATACGGAAAAGGGCGTGCTTTTAAAGCTTATTTTTACGGAAAACGAGATTAAATTTGACGCCGTTGGCGTAAAAATCGACAGAGAGTGCGAAAAAATAAAAAAATCCGAGCTTCCGGATATTTTTACAAGTGTGCCGGAAACAGAATACAATCTCCTTCTTCCGCTTGCCGCAAAAGCGTTTGTTGAGGCCACAAAAAGGCAATGCGTATTTATGAGACCGGACGAGTTTAAAGACGCAACGGATAAAAAGTGGGAAGAGGAATTTTTAAATCCCAAAAGGTCAGGGAGAGTACAGGGCGAAGCACTTGACTTTTTCATTGTTTGTCCGCTTGCGGAAAAGTATGAGAACGGCGAATGGAAAAAAAGTTCTTTGGAAAAAGTAAAAAAATATATTTCGGAACAAATATAATTTAATTTTTATCGACTTTATTTTTACTTTATTTTTGCTTTAATCTGTGATACAATTTGCGGGATGTTTTTTGTTGAAACGTTGTGCATATATTTTTTGAACGGCGTCACAACTTAAAACAGAGCAATATTCGGAAGGAATTTGATATGAAGAAGAAATTTTTGGTAACGGCGCTTATGGTTTCGCTTGTCGCAAGTATTACCGGATGCGGACAGAAAAAGGTGAAGGTCGATCTTTGCGAGTACAAGGGAATCGCACTTCAAAGTGTTACGGACGACGAAGTGGAAGAGAAGATCCAAACGTATGTCACAAATTATTTTACGGACGACGTTGAGGTCGACGGACCCGCAGAAGACGGCGACACGGTAAACATCAATTATGTCGGAACGCTTAACGGCGTTGCTTTTGACGGCGGAACGTGCGACGATGAAGAGGGATATGATTTGACCCTCGGTTCCGACACATTTATCGACGGATTTGAAGACGGACTTATCGGAACGGTTAAGGGACAGAACATTGATTTGAATCTTACGTTTCCCGAAAACTACAGCACAACAAATACGGAATTAAACGGTGCCGATGTGGTATTTAACGTTACCGTAAACAAGGTAACAAGACCGGTTGCGGTTGAACTTACCGACGAATCGGTAAAGGAAAGACTTGATTACGATACGGTTGACGAGTTTTATGCAAGCGTTCGCGAGTCATTAAACCGCACAACATACGAAAATCAGATTGCGGAATATCTTGCGGACAATTGCACCGTTAAAAATATTCCCGAAGATGAAATCACGGAATATGCCGATTCGATATATTCTTATGTTACGTCTTATGTAAGCTATTATGCTTCGATGTCGGGCATGAGCGAAAGCGTTGTTCTTTACTATATGCTCGGACTTGAGTCGACCGACGCATTACAGGAATATTGCACGACCGGTGCGACGGAAACGATTACATATCAATATATAATCAAGAAAATCGCGGAAAAGGAAGCAATCACGCCGACAGAGGACGAATATGCGACACGTTCCGCAAAATATGCCGATTATTACGGATACGATTCGGTTGACGACTTGATCGAGAGTGTAGGCGAAGATGCTTTAAACGAATCGATAATAAGCGATCTTACAATCGATTTCCTTATAGAAAATGCCGAAATATTCTGATTGACTTGACATAACGGTATTGTTACAGTATTATTCTTATATCTTTGGTTTAAAAATTATTCTTAAAAATCCGGTGGAGCTTAAAAGCAATTGCTTTTAAGCCTTCCGCCAGGAAAAGAAATCTTTTTGGTTATTGTGTCTTTTGATATAAAATCCACGTAATAAAATTTGTTTTGAAAATTTATCTTGGTATTTTGTACTGAAACATTGTACTTTAAAAATTTAATCTATATATTTTTCAGGGAGAAGTTATCTATGAATTACGAAGAAATGTCACTCGCCGAGCTTAAGGCTTTGGCAAAGGAAAAAGGACTCAAAAAAACGTCGTTGTTAAAAAAATCGGAGTTGTGCGAGTTACTTAAAAATGCGGACGGAAACGATTTGACAGGTGATGCCGCAGAAAATACCCGGAAAGACACCATAGAAAAGGTATCCGAAGTCGTCACGGAAGACATTGAGAAAAAGGGTGCCGAAAGTGATGCGGAAAATGTTTCTGAGGCTGCCGAAAATGTTACGGAAAATAAAGCGTCCGTTTCCCGCGAACGCGAGATTTTAAGAAGAGAACCCGCGGATAACGGAAGAAACGGATATCAAAGGAATTATCAAAACAATCAAAATTACGGGCAGTCGCAGGGAAATCAAAATTACGGCACACAAAATTACGGTGCGCAAAATACACGTAATACCCAAAATTACAGGGAAAACGGTAACTTTAGGCCGCAATATCAACAGCAAAACCCGGGCTACCAGCAGCAAAACCCGGGCTACCAGCAACAAACTACGGGTTATCAGCAACAAAATCAAAATTATCAAGCCCCCCAGCAGTCGTCTCAAAGCTCGCTTGACAGCGGTATCGAGAAAAACGGTATTTTGGAGATTATGCCCGAAGGATTCGGATTTATAAGATGCGACAATTACCTCCCCGGCGCAAACGACGTTTATGTGTCTCCCATGCAAATAAGGCGTTACGGTTTGAGATCGGGCGACATAATAAAGGGCAACACCAAGGTTCAGACGGCTACGGAAAAGTTTTCGGCGCTTCTTTACGTGAAAAGCGTTAACGGATATACGGTTGACGAAACGCTCAGAAGAAAGAAATTTGAAACGTTGACACCCATATTCCCGCACGAAAGAATTCACCTTGAAAGACCCGGATGCAGCGTTGCCGCAAGAATGGTTGACTTAATAGCACCGATCGGAAAAGGTCAGAGAGGAATGATCGTTTCCCAGCCTAAATCCGGTAAGACAACGCTTCTTAAGGAAATCGCAAATTCGATCACGCAAAATCATCCCGACATGAACGTGATTATTCTTTTGATTGACGAGCGTCCCGAGGAAGTTACGGATATCAAGGAATCGATACACGGTGACAAGGTTGAAGTCATATATTCCACGTTTGACGAATTGCCCGAAAATCACAAGAGAGTTTCGGAAATGGTTATCGACCGAGCAAAACGTCTTGTTGAATACGGAAACGATGTCGTGATTCTGCTTGATTCCATAACAAGACTCGCAAGAGCTTACAATCTCACGTGCATTTCGAGCGGAAGAACGCTGTCGGGCGGTCTCGACCCCGCGGCACTTCATATGCCGAAGAAGTTTTTCGGCGCCGCACGTACGATGAGAGAGGGCGGAAGCCTTACAATACTCGCAACGGCGCTTGTAGACACGGGAAGCCGCATGGACGACGTAGTATTTGAAGAATTTAAGGGCACGGGCAACATGGAGCTGGTGCTTGACAGAAACTTGTCGGAGAGAAGAATTTTCCCCGCAATCGATCTTGCAAAGTCGGGCACAAGAAGAGACGATTTGCTTCTCACTCCCGATGAATACGATGCAATGGCACGCGTGAGAAAAGCGCTTTCGGGATCACGCGCGGAGGACACGACGGAAAAACTTATAAACATGTGCGCTCACACAAAGAACAACAGGGAATTCGTGAATTGTATCAAAAAAGGTATATGATGAATGTGGCACGGATTGCGAGAGTGCTTGTGCTACGCAAGCAATCCGTGTATCGTCAAGGTTCAAAAGGTTCTGCTTTTGATGCAAAGTTATTTGCGACGGATATTTTGATATTAAAAAAATCTCTTGCAAAATAAAAAAACGGGTGGTATAATTTCCAAGCTATTGATATAAACAGAAGTTCTGAGCCAAATCTCAGAACCCGGGATTGAAAGGAGAAAATCATGAAAGAGAGTATTCAGCCGAAGTATGTGGTTTCTCATGTTACATGCAACTGCGGTAACACATTTGAGACCCGTTCCACAAAGGGCGATATTCACGTTGAAGTCTGCTCAAAGTGCCATCCGTTCTACACAGGTCAGCAAAAGGCATTTGCTGCTCGCGGCGCTATCGAGAAGTTCAACCGTAAGTATGGCTTGTCATAGGTTTTAAATCACGAAGATCGGGTTGGGATTATTTTCGATAGTCTCAGCCCGTTTTGTGTTATTAAGAAACAGTGTGTTGTTATACACATTTTACATAGATAATCGGAGGGAATATGAAATCATCCGGAATAGGCGGTCAGGCCGTTATAGAAGGCGTAATGATGAGAAATCGCGGGCGTTATGCCGTTGCCGTTCGCAAACCGAACGGGGAAATAGACGTAAGCGTACATAAGTGCGCCGATCCCGCTGCAAGAAACGCGTTTTTGCGCCTTCCCCTTGTGAGAGGCGTTGTTGCTTTTATCGATTCGCTCAAAATAGGAATGGGAACATTGTCTTATTCAGCAAATTTTGTGGATGAAGAAGAACCGGAAAGCAAATTTGAAAAGCGACTCAACGAAGTGTCCAAAGGACATGCGGACAGCATCATAAACACTATCACGATTATTTTTTCGGTGTTGCTTGCGATGGTTATTTTTGTGATTGTTCCGATGCTTATTTCAAGCTTTATTGCGCCATACTTAAACTTTGCTCATTCGGGCTTTGTCGTATCGCTCATAGAAGGCTTTTCGAGAGTGTTTATATTTGTGATTTATATTCTTTTGATTTCGCAAATGCAAGACATCAAGAGAATGTTCATGTATCACGGAGCGGAGCATAAGTGCATAAATTGCATTGAGCACGGAAGAAGTTTAACCGTTGACAACGTGCGCCGTCAAAGCAAGGAACACAAGCGCTGCGGCACAAGTTTTATGTTAAATGTGATGATTATAAGCATCATCATATTTATGTTTATCGATGTTGACGACGTTCTTGTAAAGTTTTTGCTCAGAATTGCCGCAATTCCCGTTATTGCGGGGATTTCCTACGAGTTTACGAGACTTGCGGGCAACACCGACAATGTAATCGTAAATATTCTTTCAAAGCCCGGACTTCTTATGCAGGGGCTCACGACAAAGGAGCCCGACGACAAGATGATAGAAGTCGGCATTGCGGCCGTTGAGGCTGTGTTTGACTGGGAGCCTTTCGTAAACAAAATCAAAAACGAGACGCGTGCCAACAGAACGGCAGAACAAAATCACGAAAACAAAAAGAACGATTCGAATTCCGAAAATTATCCGAAGTCGATTTTGAACGAAAAAAAAGATTCCGCAAAGAAAAATTCGGGTAAAGTAAATAAAACATCGGGTGTAAATGCCGGAAACACAAAGAAAACGGCAAAGGATAACGTAAACACAAAGTCCGAAAACGTAAAATCAGGCAATATAAAGAAGAACAACGATTCTTATACAAATGCCGTAAAAAGCGTAAGCACCGAAAAAACAAACAAAAAAGAAAACGACCGTAAAAATGATCGTATAAATGACCGTGTGAACGATCATAAAAATGACGAAATCAAATCGGAAGTTAAGCCTGAGCACAAGACCGCACCGATTTCCGAAGAGGCATTTAAGCCGCTTGAAATCGATATATCCGATTTCTTTGACATAAAGTTTACGGGAAGTAAGGAAACGAAAAAGAGAATTTTTGTGGATCCCGCGGCGCAGGCGGAAGAAAAACGCTTCGTTGCGCCCGTGAGCGAACAGGAAGCGGATGACGTCCTTGCGGCACTTGACAAAATGTTTGTGTATACGGGTCCCAAAACGGTTATCGAAATAAGTGATGACGAGAAATATACGGAAATTAAATCGGGAGCGGGTTCCGAAATAAATTCGGGATTTGATTCCGAAATCGATTCGGAAATTCGTAAAGAAGCCGTAATTATCGAAAATGCCATAAATACCGGAATCATGGCAAGAGAAACCGTAGCGGAAGAAATTGCAGCGGATGAAATTGCAGCTGACGAAATCATGACGAATGAAATCACAGCCGATGAAATTATGGCGGAAGAAACCGTAACAAAAGAAATCGTAACAAAAAAAGCGGTAACGGAAAAGAAAACGACGGCAGGCACAAATCAAAGCCGTTCGGGAAAAAAGAACAAAAAGAAGTAATATGACTTATCGTGAATTGTTGAATTCGGCCACAAAAATATTGTGCGATGCGGGAATTTCGGACGCATCTTCCGACGCATGGATTTTATTTTCGGAAAGGTGTGGGCTTTCGCGCTCCGAATACTTTATGCATGCGGAAGACGAAATAACGAATGAAGAGCTTATAAATAAGCTTTTTGATGACGTAAGAAAAAGAGCGGACGGCTGCCCCGTGCAATATATTACGGGGAAACAGAATTTTTGCGGACTTGATTTTTTTGTGAGCCCCGATACGCTTATTCCGCGTTTTGACACGGAAGTGCTTACGGAGATTGTGTTAAAGGAAGCAAAAAACAAAACCGTACTTGACATGTGTACGGGCACGGGATGCATATTGATTTCTCTTTGCGCGCTTTCGGAAAGTGTGACCGGTGTCGGCTCGGATATTTCGGAAGGCGTGGTGGAGCTTGCAAAAAAGAACGCGGAATATAACGGTGTGGCGGATAAAACCCATTTTTTTGCGGGTGACTTGTTTAATGCACTTACAGGCACAAAATATGAATCGTACGAATTTGACATAATAGTGTCGAATCCGCCTTATATTAAGGACGAAGACATAAAAAAGCTTGACGTGAGCGTCAAAAATTACGAGCCGATTGCCGCACTTTCGGGGCATTCGGACGGGTTATGGTTTTATAAAAAAATTACGGAAGAAGCCGGAAAACATTTAAAGCAAAACGGACTTCTTGCGTATGAAACAGGATATGACGAAGGAAAAGACGTTTCTGAAATCATGAAAAGATACGGATACACAAATATCCGTATTTTTAAGGATTATGCGGGACTTGACCGCGTTGTGACGGGACGGAAAGGAAATTAGATGTTTGATAAACTTGAAGAACTTGTAAAGCGATATGAAGAAATACAAAACGAGCTCTCCGACGGAAGCGTTGTGACGGACCAGGCGAGATTTAAAAAGCTCATGAAGGAATCGTCGGATTTGAGCGAACTTGTCGAAACTTATCGCGAATACAAAAAGCAAAAACAAAATATCGAGGATTCGCTTGAAATTCTCGATACGGAGTCGGATGACGAGATGAGAGAGCTTGCGAAGGAAGAACTTTCTGCGTCAAAGGAAAAGGTTTCGGAACTTGAAAAAGAGTTAAAGATTTTGCTCCTTCCCAAAGACCCCAACGACGAAAAGAACGTTTGCGTCGAAATAAGAGCAGGCGCCGGCGGAGAAGAAGCGGCTCTCTTTGCTGCCGAGCTTTACAGGCTTTATACAAAATATGCGGAATCGATGCATTGGAAAACGGAACTTGTGAACATCAACGAATCCGAAATCGGCGGCATAAAGGAATGTGTGTTTATGCTGAGCGGAAACAGGGTTTATTCGAAGCTAAAATACGAAAGCGGAGTTCACCGCGTGCAGCGTGTTCCGGTTACGGAAAGCGGCGGAAGAATTCACACATCGACGGCAACGGTTGCGATTATGCCCGAAGCCGAAGAGGTTGACGTAAAAATCGATCCGAAGGATTATCGTATAGACGTGTTCAGATCGTCGGGAAACGGCGGACAGTGTGTCAACACAACGGACTCGGCGGTAAGACTTACGCATTATCCTACGGGAATAGTTATTTCGTGTCAGGACGAAAAGTCACAGCTTAAAAACAGGGATAAGGCGTTACGCGTTTTGCGCGCAAAACTCTACGAACTTGAGCTTGAAAAAGCGCATGACAGGGAAGCGGCCGAAAGAAAGAGTCAGGTAGGTACGGGAGACCGTTCCGAAAAGGTAAGAACGTATAATTTCCCGCAAGGGCGCTGCACGGATCACCGCATACATTACACGTCTTACAATCTTGACGATGTCATGAACGGACATATAGACGAGTTTATCGATGCACTCACGGCCGCCGATCAGGCGGCGCGTCTTGCCGATATGGCGGGAGAACAGTAACACATGATCACTGCCGAAAAGAATGCACAATTAAAGAATATCGCGCTTCTTTTAAAAAAATCCAAGGAACGTAAAGAACAAAATCTTTTCGTCGTCGAAGGAAGAAAGATGTTTGAAGAAGCGCTTTCACTCGGACTCATAAAAAAAGCGTTTTTTTCGGAAAGCTTTTTTAGGGAACACGGTGAATATGAGTGTGAGTATGAGTGCGTGACGGACGAAGTTTTTGACAAAATCGCGGAAACCGTCACACCGCAGGGCGTGATTGCACTTGTAAACATGCCGCGTTTCGATTTTGACGAGTGTTTAAATAAGGCAATGAGCATTGTTGTGCTTGAGGCGCTGCAGGATCCCGGAAATATGGGAACTATTGTGAGAACCGCGGAGGCAGCGGGGATAGACATGATAGTTATGTCTTCCGACACGGTTGACGTATATAATCCCAAAGTCGTGCGTTCGACGATGGGATCGATATTCAGAATGCCCATATTTACGGTCACTGACATATATGAGTTTACGGATAAATTAAACAATATGTCTTTTAACACGATCGCGACAAGCCTTAAGGCAAAAAAAGATTATACGCATGCGGATTACGCGGGGAAGTGCGCCGTATTTATAGGAAACGAAGGAAACGGGCTCACGGAAAGACTTGTTTCCCTTTCAAAAGAAAAAATAATCATTCCGATGTCGGGACGATCGGAAAGCTTAAATGCGTCCGTTGCCGCGGCGCTTATGATGTATGAAATAAAGAGAAATCGATAAATATTAAAGATGCTTGTTCTTAAATGTATCTTTTGTCAATATTTATTGCATTGATTGTGAAAAGTGATAAAATGGTTATTGGTAACGTTACCAATAACCATTTTTGTTTGGCTGAAAACCGGTTTGTTTTAAAAAATTGTTTGGCTACAAAATTTCTCTAAGCCGAACAACCGGTTACTTGTATAAAAAGCGGGGATATTATGGAACAGATAACGATAAAAGATGTGGCAAAGGCCTGCGGTGTGGGAGTGAGCACGGTCTCGAGGGCGATAAACGATCATCCCAACATTAACGAAGAGACAAAATTGCTTGTGCTTCAAAAAATAGATGAGCTCGGCTTTGTGCCGAACAACAGTGCGAGAAACCTAAAGCGTACGCTCGGCAAAGCGATTGCCGTGCTTGTGAAGGGAATGACGAACCCCTTCTTTAACGTTATGATAAAAATAATGGAAGAAGACATAATTGCACACGGCTATACGATGGTGCTGCGTCATGTCGATCCTGCAGAGGACGAGGCGGACGTTGCGCTTGTGCTCACAAAGGAAAAGAGACTTTGCGGAATCGTGTTTCTCGGCGGTATTGCGACAAGAACGGGGAAAAAGCTTGACCGCCTTACGGTTCCTTATGTTGTTTCCACAATCGGCGCACCGATTAAAGGCGTAAACGAAAACGATTATTCTTCCGTTGCCGTTGACGACGAAAAAGAAGGGGAAAAGGCGACGGAATACCTGATAAATAAGGGCTACCGCGACATTGCGATATTTGCGGGCGCGGCTGACGATACCTCAGTCGGAATGCTCCGCCTTAACGGATACAAAAAAGCATTAAAAAAAGCGGGAATCAAGGTACGTGAAGAACTTATCCGCTATCTTCCCGAAAGCAACAGTGAATATTCCTACGAAACGGGATATCTGTCCGCAAAAAAGCTTATCGACGAAAACGTGAAGTTTGATGCGATATTTGCGATAGCGGACGTAATGGCCGTGGGGGCGATGAGGGCGCTTCTCGAAATCGGAAAACGTGTTCCGGAAGATGCGGCGATAATAGGATTTGACGGAATCGATCTCACAAAGTATTGTTATCCGTCAGTCACAACGGTTGCGCAGCCGATAAAGGAAATGGCGCGTGCGACAAGCGAAACGCTTTTTAAGGTGATTGACGGCGGCGAACACGAGCACATTGTGTTTGAAGGAAAAATAGAGGAACGGGAAACAACTTAAAAAAGACTTAAAAATGACATTTTTATGACATCAATCCGACAAAATTCGGGCTTATGATGGTGTCTGAAAAAGGAGCATCATCATGAAAAGTTTTTTTTGGGGAATTGTATACACTGTATTTGTGGCACTTATGCTTTCGGGATTTTCGGGATGCATAGGCACGGAACTCTTAACGGACGACACAAACGAGACGGTCGTACTTGACACTTCGGAAAATATGACCGATTGCGACGACTACGTTCTTACGACGGGAAGCGTCAATTTGCGTTCGGGCGCGGGGACGGATTTCGAAAAAATCGCAACCGTTCCGAACGGCACGGTCGTTCACAGAATCGGAATATGCGAAAACGGCTGGATTTTGGTTGAAGTAAAAGACCAAACGGGGTATTTAAGCGGCAAATATTATACGGACAGCTTTGAGATTACGGACGGGGATGTTACAGAAGTCGTAACCGGAAAAACGGATAAGGGCAAAAACGATACTTTAGTCACACCGACTGCGGGTGCGGTAAAGGCAACCGCAACACCCATTACGGTTAAGATAACAAATAAAGTGACCGTAACGCCTACCGTAACACCCGCACCCACGGAAATCGTGAAAGGTACGGACGCAGGTACTGATGCAAGCGGTAATCTTGACACAGGCTCCGAAAGCACATCGGAAACAAATATTGACGACGTTGACGCTTTGCTTGAGACGATAAACCACGAAAACAGGATCGTCAATCTCGCGAGTGCGACGGAAATTTATTATGAAACAGAAAAGGAAGCAACAGCCGCATTCGTAAAATACGCATACGGATATACGACATTTACGCTGCTATACGACAACAAGAATTGCATGCATACGCCGGAATATCTTCTCAAAATGTTCCCGGAGCTTTACAGC
>CAZZFV010000011.1:0-51016 GCA_964653855.1 uncultured Lachnospiraceae bacterium | reverse complement strand
GACGATGCCTCGGGTAATAAGGACGAAAACGCCGGTGACGGCGAAAAGGATCCCGGAGATTCGGGTGACAATGCGGGAAGCTCGCTCACGGAAGACGAAATAATGTCCGGTGCAGCTCAAATAGAGCTTGACAAAAACAAATCGGAAAGCTCGCTCATGTATTCCGATATCGCGGGACTACTCGACAAACTTAATTTGTCCGACAGTCTCGAAATGAAGATCGATACTTCGTCGTATCAATATATTCAAATAGAGATCAGCGGTGCCGTGCTTTTTGATGCCGGTTCCGATCAGGTTAAGGAAGACGCAATGCCGATTTTGTCAAATCTGGGCAATATATTAAAGCAATATCGCGGATACAAAATAGAAGTAATCGGACATACCGACAATACGCCCACAAATACGGCAAAATTCTTAAATAACGATATTTTGTCCGCATGCCGTGCAATCACGGTTGCGACGTATTTTGCGGAAGACAAGGGACTCGGATGGGATAACATTTATTATGCCGGCAGAGGCTCTCACGATCCCGTTGCGGACAATTCCACAGCTGTAGGAAGAGCAAAAAACAGAAGAGTGGAAATAAGATTATACAATCAAAGAAGCTCGAATTAAGGGCACGGAGGCTTTATGAAAAAAAACATACTTGCAATAGCAATACTTGCTGCGGTGATTGCAAACATAATTCTTTCTGCTGTGACATTGTTTGCGATTGTACCTGCGGCAAACAACACAAATGAGTTAATCAAGAAGATTTGTACGGTTATAAATCTTGAACTCGAGAATCCGGATGCGTCGTCGTATACATCCGTTCCGCTTAAAAACCGTAAGCCTTATACGATAGGCTCCGACCTTACGATAAACTTAAAGAAAGCGGACGGCGAAACAAAGAACCGTTATGCGCTTATCGATTTTACGGTAATACTTAATTCGGCGGCTGCGGATTATGCCGACGTTACGGCGGTTATCACGGATCAATCGGCGATTCTTAACGAATACTTGACTTCGCTTGTAAGAGGATATACGGCGGACGAAATGAACGATGAGACTGTTATAAATACGATTAAAGGCAAGATGCTTTCATATTGCCGGACATACTTCAGAAGCTCCGATTCGGAAGCAAGCGACGAGCTTGTCGTTGACGTAACGCTTGCAATTACGATCAACTAAAGGCTTCAGAACATTTTTTGAGTAATAAAACGTTTTAAAGTCGTAAAGTATTTTAAGATAAATTAAAATTTCAGCTTACACGGACGCAGGAATCTAAAATAATCCCGCCGCCCGATATAAAAATAACCATTGCAAAGGACATTTCTATGGGAGACGTACTGTCCCAAAAAGAAATAGATGACCTGTTAAAAGCATTTTCCACAGGTGAGATTGACGCAGAAGAGCTCAAAGAATCGGATGACGTCGTTGTCAAAAACTACGACTTTTCACGTCCTTCGAAATTTTCAAAGGAACATCTGAGAACACTCGAAATTATCTTTGAACATTTCGGACGTCTGCTTTCGACGCACTTTCCCGCTTATTTGCGTGTAAGTACGCAAATCGAAGTCATAAACTCGGAAGCAATCATTTATGCCGAATTTACGAATGCGCTTTCAAACCCGGTATTGCTCGGACTTATCGATTTACAGCCCTTAACCGGAAGCATAATAATCGAGCTTTCCGAAAACATAGGATATGCGATTATTGACAGAATGCTGGGAGGAGCGGGACTTCCTCTCGAAAAATCGAGAGCGTTTACGGAAATCGAAACAACGATTCTTGACCGCATTTTTGTAATGATCACAAACCAGCTTGCGGAGCCATGGAGCAACGTTGTGGAGCTTGAACCGGTGTTTACGAAAACCGAAACGAACTCACAATTTGCGCAATTTATAAGCCCTAACGAAATGGTTGCGTTAATCACGATGAGCATCAAGATCGGTACGGTCGAAGGTATGATGAACGTATGTATACCGTATACCGTTATCGAGCCTGTTATAGACAAACTCAATACCAAATATTGGTATTCGACGATGCAGGAAAAGAACGATGAAGTTTATAAGCAATTCATCGAAGCCACGATTTCAAAGGCAAGGGTTCCCGTTAAGGCGGTTCTCGGACGCAGTGTCATATCGGTAAACGATTACATAAATATGGCAAAGGGAGACATCATAAAGCTTGACAGAAAAGTTTCCGACGAGCTTGACGTATATGTCGGAAACATATATAAATTTACGGCGTTGCCGGGTGAATCTTCCGGCTCGTATGCAATAAAAATTGCTTCTGTAATTAAGGAGGAAGAATAATTATGGATGGTTTGTTATCCCAGGAAGAAATAAACGCATTGTTTAATTCGGTCGACGATTCGGATGACGATTCCGCTTCCGAAAGTGCGGACAGTTCCGAAAAATTGACAAACGAAGAGCGCGATGCAATAGGTGAAGTGTCAAACATATCCATGGGAAGCTCGGCAACGACTCTTGCCGCACTCGTAAACCAAAAGGTTGACATTTCGACTCCGTCGGTCAGCATAATGACATGGGATGAGCTTGTAAATTCTTACAGCAAGCCTTGCATTTTCATTCAAATTCTTTACAAAGAAGGACTTGACGGCAACAATATATTGATTTTGAAGGAACATGACGTAAAGGTAATTTCCGATCTCATGATGGGCGGAGACGGAACGAATACGGACGGCGAACTTTCCGACCTTCACTTGAGTGCGATAAGCGAAGCCATGAACCAAATGATGGGTTCCGCTTCAACATCGATTTCTTCAATGATAGAGGCAAAAGTCGACATCACACCGCCGAGCGCTTCGCTTATCGATATGTCGAATGTCACGGATGCCGCATCGATTGCTCCTTTCCTTACAAAGCCGTTTGTAAAGGTTTCATTTAAAATGACAATCGGAGATCTTGTGGACAGTGAGCTCATGCAGCTTTATCCGATCGATTTTGCAAAGAGCCTTTATCAAAAGTTTATAGGAGAGACGGAAGAACAGGCACCGGCTCCCGAACCGCAGGCACCTAAAGCCCCCGCAAGCACGGCTCCTTCGCAACCTCAAAATACAAATAACATAAACGATCAATTTAACACGCAAAATCAAATGAATTCCGGTATGAACATGGGAATGCAGGGAATGAATCCCGGCATGAATATGGGACAAATGAACCCCGGAATGAACATGAATATGATGAACATGGGGCAGAACATGGGTTACGGCATGGGTATGATGCCGGGACAGATGGCTCCCAACATGCAAATGCCTCAAATGAACTTTGCGCCTCAGCAAAACGTAAATGTTTCGAATGCCGAGTTCCAGCCCTTTATGCAGGTTCAGTCACCGTTATTACAAACGGAAAACATCGACCTCCTTCTTGATGTTCCTTTGGAAGTTTCCGTAGAACTCGGACGCACAAGCAGAACGATAAAGGAAATTCTTGATTTTGCGCCCGGCACGGTTGTTGAGCTTAACCGTCTTGCCGGTGAACCGATAGATGTCCTTGTAAACGGCAAATACGTTGCCAAGGGAGAGGTTGTTGTCATCGGTGAAGCTTTCGGTATAAGAATAACCGAAGTGATTAAATAAATCGAAAATAAAGATAAACTCACTTATTTTGGCTTTATTTATCGGATTTTTATGCTATAATCTTTCATATATTTAAAATCACACTAATTTTAGGAGATAAGAATATGGCAAAAAGTATTTTGATTTGTGATGATGCGGCATTCATGAGAATGATGATAAAAGACATTCTTACAAAGAACGGTTATGATATTGCCGGTGAAGCCGAAAACGGTGCGGTTGCCGTTGACAAGTATACGGAAACAAAGCCCGATCTCGTTATGATGGACATCACAATGCCTGAAAAGGACGGTATCCAGGCTCTTAAAGAGATTCGTGCAAAAGACGGCAATGCCAGTGTTATTATGTGTTCCGCAATGGGTCAGCAGGCAATGGTTATCGAATCCATTCAGGCGGGCGCAAAGGACTTTATCGTTAAGCCTTTCCATGCGGACAGAGTTCTCGAGGCAGTAAGAAAAGTAATCGGCTGATTATGGGTAAATTATCTTTTCCGGATGTTTTTTTGACAACCGGCACCGGGAAGAGCGTAAGCTCATCCGCGCAGAATTTGCTTGAATTCTTCGGAATTTTGATCATTTTTGTCATTGTTCTTTTGGCATGTTATTTCACAACAAAATTTGTTGCGTCAAGAAATATACGCCAAAAGAACACAGGCAATTTTGAGCTCATAGAAACATATTGCATTGCAAGGGAACGTTATCTTTTGCTTGTGAGAATTTGCAACACTTATTACGCACTTTCCGCAACAAAAGACAATGTTAATGTAATTTGCGAAATTCCGGAGAGCGAGATATCGTTCAATAAGAATACGGCTTTGAAAACGAGTTTTTCCGCCGTTTTTGATGCAATAAAAAAGGCATCGAAAAAAGATTCCGATGTGTCGGAATAAGTTTTTTTACAGGCACATATTAAGAAAATTTTTTAAGGTTATTGGGTTATGATGAAACGGGTTAATAATTATAAAAAGCTTTTGTTTTTTGTAATTATCGGAATAATCGTTTCAATAACCTCTTGTTTTATTTCAGGAAATCGTGAAGTATTTGCGGCCACGGTTACGGTTACACCGTTTCCCACAATTGCTCCGATCGGATCGATTACGGATACGGATACTTCTTTGGGTTCAAGTGTAACGGATAATACGGAAAGCACTTCCGGTTCCGGTACAACAAACACAAATTCAACATCATCCGGCATCAACATAAGCGGAAATGTCGGCGGTGTTGACATATCTTTGTCAACAAACAACGATGACGATGCGAATAACGGTCTTTCGACAACACTCAGAATGCTGATTGTTTTGACCGTTATTTCTCTTGCTCCTTCCATTTTGATAATGGTAACGAGCTTTATGCGCATTCTCATCGTTTTTCATTTTGTGAGAAGCGCGATAGGAATGCAATCAACGCCTCCGAATCAAATTTTGATCGGACTTGCGCTTTTCCTCACGCTTTTCATCATGAATCCCGTTTTTTCGGAAATAAACGAAAATGCGATAAAGCCGCTCGAAGCCAACGAAATCACGTACGAAGAGGCGATAGAGCGTGGAATCGAGCCTTTGCGCGAATTTATGTTTGGGCAGATAAAGGACGAAAAGGATTTGACATTATTTTGCAATATTGCGGGAATAGAATCGGTTAACGATCTTTCCGACATTCCCACATACGTTCTTATTCCGTCGTTCATAATAAGTGAACTCAGAATTGCCTTTTATATGGGATTTATAATATATATTCCGTTCCTTGTAATAGACATGGTTGTTTCGGCGACACTCATGTCAATGGGTATGATGATGCTTCCGCCGACAACCATTTCAACGCCTTTTAAGATTCTTCTCTTTATTGCCGTTGACGGCTGGGCACTTGTTATCGAACAGCTCCTTATGACCTTCTATTAGCGGAGGTGATAATTTTGAGCTTTACCTTATCAAATCTCGAAATGCTGCTTTTTATAGCCGCACGCGTCACGGGTTTCATATTTACGGCACCTTTGTTTTCCGTCAAAAACGTGCCTCAGCGCGCAAAAGTGCTCTTTTCCGTTGCTGTTTCGATTATCGTATACATAACACTCAAAGACAATTACATCGAATACAACGGCATCATCGAATATACGGTCATTCTCATAAAGGAAGTTTTGTGCGGAATGACTCTCGGACTCTTTTGCCATATTGCATATTACATCATTACTATGGCGGGGCAGATGATAGATACGGAAGTGGGATTTTCGAGCGCTCAGGAGTTTGACCCGTCGACAAACATTCAAACAACGATATCGAGCACCTTTTTCGGCTATGCGGTTATGCTCATGCTTATTGTCACAAACATGCATCTATATATCATAAAAGCCGTCATAGATTCGTTTAAGATAGTTCCCGTGGGGACGGTTTCGATTTCGGGAAACATATTTAACGTCATGCTCGGATTTATCCGTGACTACATGATCATAGCGTTCAGAATAATTTTACCGATATTTGCGGCGATGCTTGTCGTAAACACAATACTTGCGATACTTGCGAAAGCCGCACCGCAAATGAATATGTTTGTCATCGGTTTTCAGCTTAAAATTTTTATCGGACTTACGATACTTATGATCATGATGATGTTTTTGCCTTCGATATCCGATTTGATTTTCAACAAGATGATAGAATATATGAAGGAAGCTATTTATTATATGGGAGGAGGAAGCTAAGATGAATGAACAGACTTTAATCGATATATTTTCGGAAGCGCTTCTCGTCACGTTAAAAGTTGCCGCTCCGATGCTTCTTTTGTCCCTTGTGCTGGGACTTATCGTGAGCCTTTTTCAGACAATCACGTCCATTCAGGAGTCGACGCTTACTTTTTTGCCCAAGCTCCTCGGAATATTCGTCATATTGATGCTTGCGGGCAGCTGGCTTCTCACAACGCTTGTCGAATTTACGGAAGAACTTTTCAACTTTTCTTCATATATCGGATAAAAATGACGGAAGAATATATTTTTGACACACAGGAAAAAAATTTATATTTAAGACTCAATCTTCAATTGTTTGCGGAAGGCGCCGCCGACAAGACGGAAGAGCCCACCGCAAAAAGATTAAAAGATGCAAGAGATGAGGGGCAGGTTGCAAAAAGCCAGGAGCTTGTTACGGCGGGGATGCTTTTTGCCCTTTTTCTTTCGATAAAGTTTTTTGCGACTTTTATACGCGACAATCTTATGAAGGCTTTCCCGGAAAGCTACAACACAATGTCCGTTTATGCCGTAGAAAGCCCAAATTCAAACTTTATCGTGAGTCTTATGAATAAAGCGATTGTGAGAATTATAATTACGTCGCTTCCGATTCTTGTTTTTGCGCTTGTCATGGCACTTTTCGTAAACTTGATTCAGGTTAAATGGAATCCGACCGCAAAGCCTTTAAAGCCTAAGGCGGATAAACTTAATCCCATGACCGGCCTCAAAAGAATGTTTTCCGCGGAAAAGCTTTTCGATCTCGCAAAAGCGATAATAAAGATTATTCTCATATTTTGGATGGCATATTCCGCGATAAAAGACGAAGCGGACAAAATAAAAGTACTTTATGAGCTCGAACTTATTCCCGCGGTTGCTTACATTTGTAATTTTATAATTGATCTCGGCTTTAAAATTTCGGGCGTATATCTTATAATAGGATTTGCGGATTTTTTGTATCATAAGTGGAAATTCCACAACGATATGAAGATGTCGAAGCAGGAAGTGAAAGACGAGTTTAAACAGCAGGAAGGTGACCCTCAGGTCAAAGGAAAAATTAAGTCGAAGATGAGGGAAGCGTCGCAGCGAAGAATGATGAAAAAGGTTCCGGATGCGGATGTCGTAATCACCAACCCCACACACTTTGCCTGTGCGATCAAATACGACAAGGAAAAATCGAAAGCGCCCGTGCTTGTTGCAAAGGGTGCCGATTACATAGCACAAAAAATCAAGGACATCGCAAAAGAAAACAATGTTCCGATTGTCGAGAACAAGGCTCTTGCGAGAATGCTTTACTTTAATGTGGATCTGGATGCCGAAATTCCGGAATCGTTGTACGCAATGACCGCGGAAGTATTGGCTTACGTTTACAGTCTAAAATAGTTTTAAAAAAAATCAGGGAAGGAGGGATAAGCACATCATATGAAAAAAAATGATATATTTGTTGCAATTTACATATTATGTGCGATTTTATTCCTCATCATACCGCTTCCGACGGCGCTCCTTGATGTTCTCATGGCTTTTAACATTGCCGTTGCCTTCATAATTTTGTTTACGGCGTTATTTTCGGTCGATGTGCTTCAAATGTCGTCATTTCCGTCAATGCTCTTGTTTACGACGATATTCAGAATATCGCTAAACGTTTCTTCGACAAGAAACATTCTCGCAAACGGATATGCCGGTGAAGTCGTTGCGGCTTTCGGTGAATTTGTCGGCGGCGGCAACATTGTAATCGGCGCAATCGTATTCATCATACTTATAATCGTCCAGTTTATGGTAATCAACAAAGGCTCGGAGCGTGTTGCCGAAGTTTCCGCAAGATTTACGCTCGATGCCATGCCAGGAAAACAAATGGCAATCGATGCCGACTTAAACACCGGTGCAATCGACGACAAACAGGCTCAGGCAAGACGAAAAAAGATTCAGGACGAATCCACGTTTTTCGGAGCAATGGACGGTGCCACAAAGTACGTAAAGGGAGACGCAACCGCGGGCCTTTTGATCACAATCATAAACTTTGTGGGCGGAATAATTACCGGAATGATTTTTCAAAACATGAGTGCAACGGAAGCACTTAACAATTATGCGCTTCTCACAATCGGTGACGGACTTGTGTCACAGATCCCTTCACTCGTAATTTCGCTTTCTACAGGTATAGTCGTAACAAAAGTGTCATCCGACACGGATACGGGCGACATGCTTATCGGCCAGCTTTTTTCGGCACCTAAGGCACTTTATATCGTGGGCGGGGCAATGGTTGTACTCGGACTTTTCACAAAGCTTCCCACGCTTGTATTTGCGATATACGGAGTAATATTTATTTTGGTTGCGAGATCCATGCAAAGCAAAATGGAAGTTGCAAAAGTCGAAAGCGAGGTTTCGGAAGTCGAAACGAGTGCGGAAGAAATCAGAAAGCCCGAAAATGTTGTTTCATTGCTCAATGTGGACTCGATTGAACTTGAATTCGGATACGGAATCATTCCTCTTGCGGACGCAAACCAGGGCGGAGATTTACTTGACAGAGTCGTGCTCATACGTCGTCAAATCGCGCTCGAATACGGATGTGTTGTTCCGACTATCAGAATGAGAGACAATATTCAATTAAATCCCAATCAATATATCATCAAGATAAAGGGTATACAGGTGTCGGACGGAGAAATATTGTTTGACCACTACATGGCGATGAATCCGGGATACGTTGAAGAAGAAATAACGGGTATTCCGACATTCGAACCGTCGTTCCATTTGCCCGCAATATGGATTACCGAATCACAGCGTGAAAGAGCCGAATCGTTTGGGTATACCGTTGTAGACCCGCCTTCGATTATCGCAACTCACCTTACGGAAATTATCAAACAGCACCTTGACGAGCTTCTTACGCGTCAGGATGTTCAGAATCTCATCAACAACATTCAGGAAAACAACGCAACCGTTGTTACGGAGCTTATTCCGAAGCTTATGAGTATCGGTGAAGTGCAAAAGGTACTTCAAAATCTTTTGCGTGAAGGCATTTCAATCAGAGACATGGTTACGATTCTTGAAACGCTTGCCGACTATGCCGCAACGACTCGCGACACGGATGTACTCACGGAATACGTTCGTCAAAGTCCGAGCATAAAGAGATTTATTTCGACAAAATATTTCCCGGCAAACGTGCAAACGAATGTTGTTACACTCGATCCAAAAATCGAGCAGGAAATAATGAATTCCGTAAAGCAAACGGAAACGGGCTCGTATATTGCGATAGATCCCGAAAAAAATCAAAAAATCATGCGTTCCGTAAAGGAAGAGACGGAAAAACTCGAAGGCCTCGGCGGAAATCCGATTATCATTACTTCACCTATAGTGCGCATGTATTTTAAACGTATGACAAAAGATTACTTTTCTGATTTAATTGTTGTTTCTTACAATGAAATAGAATCAAATGTTGAATTACAATCAGTTGGGATGGTGACCGCCTAATGCTCATTAAAAAATTTGAAGCGCCGACCGAAAAAGAGGCTCTCGAAAAAGCAAAAGAAGAGCTCGGTAAAGACGTTATAATCACACATATCACAACGCTTAAACCGAAAGGACTTTTTAAGTTTTTTAAGAAGCCCCTTGTTCAGGTGACCGCGTCCGTAGAAACGGAAACAAATTTTGACAAAAAAGTGTCCGCACCCGCACCCCAAAATATTCCCGCGTTCCAAAAGGCCGCGGCGGAATATCAAAAGGGAAAAAGTACGGATATGTTTGTGTCAAAAGAAGACGACAAGACTTTCCCGATAGAACATGTTCTTGACAGCCTTCAATCCATTTTGGAAAAGCAAAACACGGAAAAAAGCACAAACGATCTTGTCCAGAGAACGGAACCCGAAAACACGCAGGACTCGGCGGCAATGACATGCTTCAAAATGGTTTACAATAAGCTCCTCGCAAACGAAGTGGAAGAAATTTACGTAAACAAAATTATGTCGGAAATCGAATCGTCAGTTCGCCCGGATGCCGACATAAAAACAATTCTTTCAAACATTTATCAAAAGCTTGTGTTAAAACTTGGTGAAACAAGCACGATAAAAATATGTGAAGGGAAAACAAAATTCATATTTTTTATCGGGCCCACCGGTGTCGGAAAAACAACAACAATCGCAAAGCTTGCTTCAAGCTTAAAGCTGGGGCTCAAAGCAAAAGTCGCTCTTTTTACGGCGGATACTTACCGTCTTGCGGCAATCGACCAGCTGAGAAGCTATGCTTCGATACTCAACATTCCTTTAAAGGTTATTTATTCCGAATCCGAAATGAAAGAAGCAATGGACGATTTTTCGGGATATGACGTCGTTCTTATCGACACCGCGGGAAGAACGCTCAAAAACCGTGAGCAGCGTGACGACATAGAAAAGCTCATTTTTTCCGTTCCGGAAGCGATACGTGAAACTTATCTTGTTTTGTCCGCAACGACAAAATACAAGGATCTTGTGACGATAACCGAAGGATATTCGGAAATCACGAAGTATAACCTTATTTTCACGAAACTCGACGAAACGGATTGCATCGGAAATATTTTGAACGTAAGAATGCTTACCGATGCACGCCTTGCTTATTCGACAAACGGACAAAACGTTCCCGACGATATACAAAGAATTAATCCCCAAAGTATTGCAAAACAGCTGTTGGGAGGTGTTGACTGATGGACCAGGCAGAAGTTTTAAGACAAATGGTTTTTAATAATACGGTAAAGCCGTCCGCACGTGTGATTACGGTTACAAGCGGAAAAGGCGGAGTCGGAAAATCAAGTATTTCTCTTAATCTTGCGATGAGCATGAGCAAGATGGGGAAAAAGGTGATTTTGCTTGATGCGGATTTCGGACTCGCAAACATTGAAGTAATGCTTGGGACACGTCCGAAGGCAAATCTTTCCGATCTTATGTTCCGCGGAAAAGACATAAAAGACATTATCATCGACGGTCCCGAAGGCATAAAATTCATTTCCGGCGGCTCTGGAATTCAGGAGCTTGCCAAAATGACAAAGGAGCAATGCTTATATCTCACGAAAAAGCTTGCGGAACTTGACGACCTTGCGGACATCATCATAATAGATACGGGTGCCGGAATTTCGGACAGTGTCCTCGAATTTGTGGCATCGTCAAACGAGGTGCTGCTTGTTGCGACGCCCGAGCCCACATCGATTACGGACGCATACGCGCTTTTAAAAGCGTTAAACAGAAAGTCCGAGTTTTCAAAGAGCAGCACCGTAATAAAAATGGTCGCAAACAGGGTGCACAGTGAAAACGAGGGCAAAAACGTCCTTTACGAAAATATGAAAAATGTTGTCGGAAGATTTTTAAACATTTCGCTTGAATACCTGGGATCCATCCCCGACGACAAGGAACTCCAGCGTGCCGTTATGCGTCAGATTCCGATTGTCGTGAGCGCACCGGATTCACCTGCCGCACGCGCGATTACGGAAATGGCAAAAGTACTCTTAAACGGAGACGAAAACGTATCCGCAACAAAAGAAGAAAGAGGAATCACACTCCTTTTTTCAAATCTTATCAGAACAAAATTCAAAAAGAAGAAGTAAAATTTATGTATGACACTCTTATTTGCAAAATCGATCAGGGAGGTTTAAATGCCGGGATCAATATTTGAAATAGGAAGCAAAATATCGTTAAAACTGTTAAAAAAAGGCGGACTTTTCACGCAAAAAAATCTCGACGAGACGGAATACGGAAGCTATATTTCGCATGTAATATCGGAGCGCGAGATAGTTGTTGCTGCGCCTCTTAAAGGCACGGTCGTCTTAGGCGTAAACCGTAATGACATATATTCGATAAAGTTTTACACAAAAACGGGAATATATTCGAGCACGGCACTTGTCACAAAGACGGGAAGAGAAGACAATATTTCCGTTGTGACACTCAAAATTCTGTCTAAACTCGAAAGATTTCAGCGCCGCGAATATTACAGACTCGCATGCAAATTCAATATCGCATATGCCTGCCTCACAGAAGATCAATTAAAGCTTTACACGGATTTAAAGGCCGCAACCACGGACGGAAGAAAAAAAATCTTAAAAGAACAGCTTAAGATGGAAGATATTCACTTCCAAAAAGGTATAATGGTTGACATAAGCGGCGGCGGAACAAAATTTTATGCTGACATTCCGCTTGAAAAAGACACGAATATTGTAATTTTTGTCGAATCGAAAGAAATTTCGGAATCTGTTCCATATTTACTCGGAACGGTTGTAGTAACGGGTAAAAACTTGGAAAACCGAAAAAAAGTTTATGAAAACAAAATTAAGTTTATTAACATTTCGAATGAAGAGCGTGAAAAGATTATAAGATATATCTTTGCCGCAGAGCGTGAAAAAATTGGCGTAGGCCAGTAAAATCAAGGGTTTCACGAAACTTAAAAGGCTGGTGAATGTAGAGTTGGAAAAAAAGCGAATATTGGTGGTAGATGACTCTGCACTCATGAGAAGGTTGGAATCTGATATAATCGCTTCGGACAGCAGGTATACCGTTGCAGGATGCTTAACAAACGGACTTGAAGCGTACGACACGATAATCAAGTCGCCGGGTGATTATGATTTGATGTTATGCGACATCAACCTTCCCAAAATGACCGGACTCGAACTTCTCGCAGCCCTCAGACGTCAGAAAATCAACATTAAAGTCATAATCGTAAGCTCACTCGCAAAAATGGACAGCAAGGAGACAATTCAGGCTCTCCAGCTCGGTGCATTCGAGTGTGTTGAAAAACCCGGAAGCTTTTCGGAACTCATGGGAGAAGATTTCAAAAAACTTCTTCTCGTGAAAATATCGCTTGCGACGCATGCCGAGGCCGGTGAACAGGGTTTATTTACAAAAAGAATCCTAACCGGTCCCGAAAGCGTTAAAAAGCCCGTTAAGCCGGAAGCCGGATATGTTTCACCGATGAACGCGAGAGAAATTCTCGCAAACATCACGGTTAAACATAAGAAACACGTTAGCTTCCCCACAAACGCAAAAAAGCTTGTGCTTATAGCATCGTCAACGGGAGGACCCAAAGCTTTACAGGATGTTATTCCCAAATTTCCCAAAAATTTAAACGCACCGGTTTTGCTTGTGCAGCATATGGCCGAAGGATTTACGAATTCGCTTGCCGAAAGACTCGATCAAAAAAGTTCGATTCACGTGGTTGAGGCCGCAAACGGCGAAAAGATTACGAAAGGCACGGTATATGTGGCAAAGGGCGGCGGTCAGATGAGACTTAAAAAAGTATCCGGAGATTACGTCATCGACATAAACATGACGGAACCTCCGAGAAGCGCTCTTAAGCCTTGCGCCGACATTCTTTTTGAATCGATAGCCGGAATGGATTTTGACGAAATAGTCTGCTGCATAATGACGGGAATGGGAGGCGACGGCACGATGGGCGTCAATGCGCTCGCCGAAAAAAACAACCTGTATGTTATCGCCCAGGACGAAGCAACGTCAACGGTTTACGGAATGCCTAAGGTCGTATATGATGCGGGACTTACGGATACGGTAAAGCCGCTTGATGAATTGGCACAGGAAATCATAAAAAGTACGGGGGTACAAAATTATGGATGTTAGTCAATATCTGGAAATCTTTATCGACGAAACCAAAGAACATTTGCAAAGCCTTAACGAAAACCTTCTCGTTCTTGAAAAAGAGCCCGAAAACAGCGACACGATCAATGAAATATTCCGTGCGGCTCATTCCTTAAAGGGAATGGCGGGAACGATGGGATATAAGACGATGCAGGAACTTACTCACAAGTGGGAAGATGTCTTTTCGGAAGTAAGAAACGGAAAGATGAAAGTTACTCCCGACCTTGTGGATGTATTGTTTAAAGGGCTTGATAAGCTCGAAACAATCCTTGACAATATCGTGAACCAGGGTAACGAAGGCGATGACAAGTGTGAAGACATAATAAATCAGCTTATCGCATTCGCGAAGAATGACGGAGCGCCTGCAGCTCAAAATGCCGCACCCGCAGCCGCTCAGGCAACAGCTCAGGGATCTGCCGCAACCGCGACCGCCGTTACACCCGAATCACGCGACAAATATAAAGAATTCAAATATGCCGACTTTGAGCAGCATGCCATTTGCGAAGCACTTGACCAGGGCTCAAACGCATTCGGAATCACGGTTTATATTGAGCAGGAATGTCTCCTTAAAGCCGCACGTGCCTTCATGGTATTTAAGAAGCTCGAAGAACTCGGTACAATCGTAAAATCCGAGCCTCAGGTGCAAGACATAGAAGACGAAAAGTTCGATCAATATTTTTCGGTTGTTTTCCTTACAAAGGACGACGAACAGAAGGTTAAAGATGCCATTATGAACGTTTCGGAAGTTGAAGGCGCATACATGAGCGCACTCACAAAGGAAACGGTTATGGCGGGCGTCGATAAGGAAAAGGCAGAAGAAAATACATCCGCTCAAAGCACAGCAAAAGCAGAAACCAAGCCCGCACAGAGTGCGTCCTCACAATCCGCCGGAAAGCCGGTTGTCAACCGTTCGGTACGTGTGGATATCGAAAAGCTCGACGATCTTATGAATCTTGTTTCCGAGCTTATCATCGCAAAGAACGGACTTGTTTCGCTTAACTCCCAGCAGGATGAAACAACGCGTTCCGCTTCAAACGGACTCGGTCAGCAGATAGAATATCTCGAAAGAATCACAACAAACCTTCACCAGTCTGTAATGAAAGTTCGAATGGTTCCTTTGGAAAGTGTATTTAACCGCTTCCCGAGAATGATAAGAGACGTAAGCAAGACGCTCAACAAGAAGATAGAGCTTGTTATAAGCGGTGAAGAGACGGAACTTGACAGAACGGTTATCGACGAAATCGGCGATCCTCTTACACACCTGCTCAGAAATGCCGCAGACCACGGAATCGAATCTGCGGAAGTAAGAGCAAAAACAAACAAGCCGGAAGTCGGAACGATTCACTTAAACGCATATCAGGAAGGCAACAACGTTGTCATTGAGGTAAAGGATGACGGTGCCGGAATCGATGTCGAAAAGGTTAAGAAAAAGGCAATCGAAAAGGGCACGATCACAAAGGACCAGGCTGAGGTAATGACCGATAAGGAAATTATCGATTTGCTCTTCAGACCCAGCTTCTCAACCGCAGAAAAGGTTTCGGAGCTTTCGGGACGCGGCGTCGGACTTGATGTCGTAAAGACAAATATCGAAAAGCTCGGCGGTGACGTGGAAGTTCAAACCGTTCTCGGCGGCGGCAGCAACTTTATCGTAAGACTTCCTCTTACTCTTGCGATTATCCAGTCCCTCATGGTTGAAGTCGGAAGCGAAAAATATGCGATTCCGCTCGGAAGCATACAGACAATCGAGGATATTCCCGTTTCGGATATCAAGTATGTACAGGCAAAAGAAGTTATCCACCTTCGCGGTTCCGTTATTCCGATTGTAAGACTTAACGAAATCCTTGATATCGAATCCGTTAAGGGTAAAGACGAAAACCTTACGGTTGTAATCGTATCCAAGGGTGACAAGCTTGCGGGCTTTGTTGTGGACAATCTTATCGGACAGCAGGAAATCGTTATCAAGTCGATAGGCAAATACATCGACAGCCCGAAGATGATAAGCGGCGCAACGATTCTCGGCGACGGCGAAGTTGCGTTAATCCTCGACGTCAACACTTTGGTATAAGGAGGGAAAGAAGATGGCAGATACAGTATCGAATGTTGAAGCAAAGCAATATATAGTTGTTGCGCTCGGTGACGAATACTACGGTATTGACATAAATTATATCGACAATATCGTTCGTATGCAGCAAATTACCAGAGTACCGAAGTCACAGCCTTATTTTAACGGAGTTATAAACTTGAGAGGTGAAGTAATTCCGGTAATGAGCTTACGTAAGCGTTTCGGACTTCCCGAAGACGAATTTACGAATAAGACAAGAATTCTTATCTTAAAGCCCGAGGCTCAAAGCTCGATCGGTTTGATTGTGGATCTTGTAAAAGAAGTTCTTACGCTTCCGAACGATGCAATCGATAAGCCGAGTGCCAAAGGATCGGATGACGACAAGATCAACTTCCTTACGGGAGTCGGCAAAAACGGCGATGATCTTGTATCGATTTTGAATATCCTTGAGGTTATACAGGACAAGGAAGAAGAAGAAAAATAAAACACTTTTATGCTACGCCCTGCGGGATTTTCCCGCAGGGAATTTGTGCATATATCGGAGGTCAAAATGAGCGAACGTGAAATGCTGAACGACATGGAATTTGACGTGCTGCGTGAAATCGGAAACATAGGTTCGGGCCATGCCGCAACCGCACTTGCAAAAATGCTCGACATGAAAATCGACATAAAGGTTCCGCAAGCGGTTGTATGCGACTTTAATTATCTTGTTCAAATGGTCGGCGGCGAAGAAAAACTTGTTATCGGAATCCTTTTGCAATTGTCCGAAGACGTTGACGGAATGATGATGTTTATTATCGATATCCATTCGGCATACGCGCTCCTCAGTAAACTCTTAATGTGCGACATTCCGGAAAACGAACCCCTAAACGACCTTCACATGTCCGCCATGCAGGAAATCGGAAATATCATTACGGGAGCATATCTTTCATCGCTTTCCGACCTCACAAACTTAAAAATAAATGCCAGCGTCCCATATCTTTCGATTGACATGGCAGCCGCAATTCTTTCCGTACCGGCGATAGAATTCGGAAAACTCGGTGACAAGGCTGTTATGATCGAAACGGAATTTGATTTGAATGAAGCAAAAGGTCTAAACGGATACTTTTTGCTTATCCCCACAATGGATTCTTATTCAAAGATAATGACGTCACTCGGACTTTAATTGGAGTAGGTATGGGAAACATGATTAAAATAGGCATGGCAGAGCTTTCCGTTTGTCTTCCGCCGGACAACATAACGACTCTCGGGCTCGGTTCATGCATAGGATGCGTAATTTACGACCCGGTGTCAAAGATATCCGGTATGGTTCATGTTATGCTGCCGGACAGCACCAAAATAAGAAATAACGAGAATGTGGCAAAATTTGCGGATTTGGGAGTTGCAGCGCTTCTTGACGCCGTAGTGAAAGCGGGTGCCGTAAAGCCGAGGCTTCAGGCAAAGCTTGCGGGCGGAGCCCAGATGTTCGCGTTTAACACAAACAACGAAATGCTGCGTGTGGGTGAGAGAAACGCGGAGGCGGTCGTAAAAAGATTAAAGGAACTCGGTATTCCGATAAAAGCCATGGACACGGGCGGAACGGTCGGAAGAACGATAGAGTTTTATACCGAAACCTGTGACCTTGTCATAAAATCCGTAGGCAAAGAGATTTACAAAATATAAAGGAATCCGATTATGGGCAATAAACGTTTACCTGTGTTTATAATGCTTTTTGCCGGAATTGCGATTGCAATTTCCTGCATTATATTTAAAATAGAATTGATACCTTCTGTTTTATATATAAGTCTCACTCTTTTTATTTTTTATTTTATAGGCTTGATTATTGATAAAATAATAAGTAAAATAAATCTGGATGCGGAAGCACGCGCGAAAGAAGTGAAAAAAGAAGGCGAAGAAGAGATAACCGAATCGGAGAATTCGGAAGAATCCGAAAACGCTTAAATGACCGATAAAAATAAAACTTATGGGATGAGGATTAATGGGAGCCGATAACGACAAACTTTGGGAAGAATATATCAAAAACCCCACCAAAGAATTACGCGAAAAATTAATATTGACTTACGCAAAGCTTGTTAAGATTGTTGCCGGAAAGTTAAGCATTTATCTCGGTTACGCCGTTGAATACGACGACCTTGTAAGCTTCGGAACTTTTGGGCTTATCGATGCGATAGACAAATTTGATTACGGAAAAGGTGTCAAATTTGAAACCTACGCTTCACTCAGAATCCGCGGTGAAATTCTCGACCAGATCCGCAAAATGGACTGGCTGCCGAGAAGCGTTCGTCAAAAGCAAAAACAAATCGACAATGCGTACGCAAAAATAGAACTTGAAAAGGGGCGTCCGGCACTCGATACGGAAATTGCCGCGGAGCTCAATATTTCAACCGACGAGCTTGACAAATGGATGGCTCAGACAAAAGCCTCGGGAATTGTTTCTCTTGACGAATATCTTGAAGAAGGTACGGAATCGGGAATCACATCGCTTGTAGGCGGAAATCCGGATTCTTTTACGCCCGGTGCCGAAATGGACAGGGAAGCGGTAAAAGAAGCGATTGTTAAGGCTCTCGAGGAACTTACCGAAAAGGAAAAAAAGGTCATTCTTCTTTATTACTACGAAGAAATGACTTTAAAAGAAATAAGTCTCGTTATGGAAGTTTCCGAATCCAGAATTTCGCAGCTTCACACAAGAGCAATCCAAAAGCTCAGGGTTAAGCTCGGCGAAAATATCGAACTCTTTTTTTAAAAATATATTTTGTTTGGGGAGTATATTATGGCAAAGAACGCTTTTTTCAGACTTACGGTTAAGGCAAACGGAACATATATGTCTTATTATCCGCCGATAGAGGGCGGGAATTGCATGATACCGCTTGAGCCCACGTTTATATATCTTGATAAAAATCTTGGGTTCCCCTATGACAAAACGCAGGTTACCACATGTCTTGCAAGGCCGATTTCAAATGTCGGCGAACTTCTTCTTACCCCCGAACAGAAAAAAATTCCCGTTGACGAGACGGTTATTGTCGAAATAGCACCGGATAAGCTTTCCGCACACGGGACGTTTATTCCCGCGATGGAAAACGGCAAAACGCTCACAAAGGATTCGATTATCCAGGAGCTTGTTCGTGCCGGTGTAAAATACGGTGTCAAAAACGAGAATATCGATGATTTTATAGCAAACAGAAAATATTTCGAGAGCATCCTTCTTGCGGAAGCAACTTTGCAAGAAGAGGGTTCCGAAGCAAAAATTCAATATTTTTTCAACACGGATATCACAATGAAGCCTGCCGTAAACGAAGACGGAAGCGTTGACTTCCATCATCTCAACATGATAAGCCCGGTTACGGAAGGAATGCTTCTTGCGGAGCTTACGCCCGCCAACCTCGGAAAACCCGGAATAGACGTGTGCGGAAAACTCTTAAAGCAGGTTAAGGTTCGCACAAAGGCTTTGAGAGTGGGTAAAAACATTAAGCTTTCGGAAGACGGCTTAAGGGCATATTCCGAAATTAACGGACACGCTTCGCTTGAAGGCGAAATGATATTTGTTTCAAACACATACGAAGTTCCGGCAAATGTTGACGCATCGACGGGCGACATCGAATACGAAGGCGATGTGCAGGTAAAAGGAAACGTAAATTCCGGATATCGTGTTATCGCAAAAGGAGACATCATCGTAGACGGTGTTGTTGAGGGCGCTTACTTAAATGCCGGCGGAAATATCATATTGAAGCGCGGAATCAACGGTTCCGACAAAGGTGAAATAATTGCGAAAGGAAACGTCATTTCAAAGTTTATAGAAAGTGCCCATGTTGAAGCGGGCGGATATGTGACGGCAGATTCCATAATGCATAGCCGTGTTTCCGCAAAAGGCGACGTAAACGTTGACGGTAAAAAAGGATTCATAAGCGGCGGAACGATCAGATCAGGCACGCTTATTTCCGCGAGAAACATAGGTTCGACGATGGGAGCGACAACCGTTCTCGAATGCGGTATCGATCCCACAATCGTTGACGAATATCATAATCTCGACACAGAACACGAAGAAAATCTTGAAGAGCTCGAAAAGCTCATGCTTCCTCTTCAAAATTTAATAAAAAGAATAAAGCTCGGCGAAAAACTTGCCGCAGACAAGCTCCTTCAATTAAAGCGCACAAACGCACGCAGGGAAGAGCTTATCGCACGAAATACCGAAATAGAGATCAGAATGAAAGAATTAAAGGACATGATCGATAATTATGTGGGCGGTGCTGTACGCGCGAGCGGCGTTATTCACACGGGATGCAAAATCGTAATATCGAATGCCGTTTATTATGTAAAGGGCGACACAAATTATTGCCGATTCTATAAAGAAAACGGCGAAGTGAAACTTGATGTTTATTTCTGATTGATTTTAAAAATTGAGGTAATCGGATATGGCTTTGACATATGAGAGTCTTGCGGTGGCTCCCCGTACGCAGGAAGTCACGAATTACAAATTAAACGAACAAATGAGTAAGGCTTCCGAACAAGCCACGGTTTCGATTGCCCAAAATAATCAAAACGAAATGAAAATGCAGCGTCCCGAGAAAATGACCGATTCTTCCGAAACTCCCTTTAAATTCGATGCGAAGGAAAAAGGAAATAACGAATACTATCGTCAGGAATCGGAGCGTAAAAAAAAAGAAGAAGAAAGAAATTCGGAACACAAAAAATTACTCGGCTGTACGTTTGATATTACTGTTTAAAGAGGGAAATAATGCCGGCGGACATAATACTTATGGTATGCGGGATCGTTATTATGGTTATAAGCGTTGTCTTTACGGGAAACCGGAAAGACACTGATAACGATCTTTTTTATACCGAAGAAAACTTAAAAAAAATAAAGAAGGAATTCGAAGAGGATTTGCAAAAAAAAGCCGATGAAATCAAAGAAAACATGATTGTCTCGGCAGACGATACATTAAGTAACATTTCCAACGAAAAAATCATGGCAATGGATGATTTTTATAAGCAAAACCTCGAAAAAATAGACGAAAATCACGAGCACGTCGTATTTCTTTACAATATGCTTAATTCCAAAGACGAAGAAATAAAAGACACCCTAAAGGAAATGCAAAATGCGAAGGCAGATTTAAAAGAATCCGTCGAAGATGTGATTAAAATCACGAAACAGCTTAAAAAAGCGGTTAAGAAAAATCCCGACAACTTTGTAAATGCAAACGATTCCGTTTCAAATAATTTTTCCGTAAGTAAAGACTTAAGAGAAGAGAGTTTGAAAGCAAATACGGATACAAATAACAAGGCTTCAAAAGACAAAGACGCGAATTTGGCATCCGGTATATCAAACAATAGTTCAAACGAATTTGTACAAACAAGCCTGCCGGGTCTTAAATTTGACAACAAAAACGAAGAAATTTTGAGACTTTATAAGAGCGGAAGAAGTATTCTTGACATATCCAAATCCCTCAAAATGGGGCAGGGTGAAGTGAAACTTGTTGTCGATCTTTACGGAGCATAGCGATGAACATAAAAAAGAAATATTATTTACGTGGAATGGGCTTCGGAATATTTATTACGGCACTTATTTTGATGTTTGTGCATAAGAATGACACGCTTACCGAAACCGAAATGATCAAAAAGGTAAAGGAAATGGGGTACAGTGTGATAAAGGAAGAAGCGGCGGAAACAACACCCGGCACAAGCATTGATTTAAATTCGTTAAAGCAAAAGCTTACGGGAACTCCGACTCCGACCGTGGCGCCCACGAATCCGTAACGCCGCAAATACGTAACGGTGCAAAAACATAACGGCACAAATCCCCAAAAAATATTAAAAGATATTTTTTTAAGAATTCAAATAAATACAAAAATATACAAAATTTTTAAAAACGCTTGCATACGCAGGCGTTTTGTGTTATATTTCCAAAGCATGTGTGGGTGACGCCCCACAACAAAGCACGTATGCCGATAAGTATCGCGGTGCGTGAAAACGTTCGATGCTTAAAATGAGACGCATGCGGAAGTTTAAAACCAAACGGAGGTAAATAAAATGAGCGTTATTTCAATGAAGCAGTTGCTTGAAGCAGGTGTGCATTTCGGACACCAGACAAGAAGATGGAACCCCAAGATGGCCGAGTACATCTTCACGGAGAGAAACGGAATCCATATCATCGATCTTCAGAAGTCTGTAGGCAAGGTTGATGAGGCTTACAACGCAATCAAGGATGTTGTCGCAAACGGCGGCAAGGTACTCTTTGTGGGTACAAAGAAGCAGGCACAGGACGCAATCAAGTCCGAAGCAGAGCGCGCAGGTATGTATTATATCAACGAGAGATGGCTCGGCGGTATGCTTACAAACTTCAGAACAATTCAGTCCAGAATCGCACGTCTTAAGGCAATCGAGAAGATGAGCGAAGACGGAACATTCGATGTACTTCCCAAGAAGGAAGTTATCAATATCAAGAAGGAATGGGACAAGCTTGAGAAGAACCTTGGCGGTATCAAGGAAATGAAGAAGCTTCCCGACATCATCTTTGTTGTCGATCCCAAGAAGGAAAGAATCTGCATCCAGGAAGCTCATGCACTCAATATTCCCCTTGTAGGCATTGCAGACACAAACTGCGATCCCGAAGAGCTTGATTATGTAATTCCCGGAAACGACGATGCAATCAGAGCCGTAAAGCTTATTGTTTCCAAGATGGCAGATGCCGTTATCGAAGCTAACCAGGGTGAGGAATTTGTTGCCGCAGCTCCCGCAGAGGAAGAAGCAGCAGAAGCTACAGAGGCTTAAGTTAAAGCCAAAATTTAAATCCCCACATTCCATCTTTTTATAAGGAGAAAAAACAATGGCAGAAGTTACAGCAAGCATGGTAAAGACATTAAGAGAGATGACAGGCGTCGGAATGATGGACTGCAAAAACGCTCTTAAGGAAACAGACGGCGACTTGGATAAGGCTGTTGAAGTTTTGAGAGAAAAGGGACTTGCAAAGGCAGCAAAGAAGGCTTCGAGAATTGCCGCAGAAGGAATTTGTGCGGTTAATGTTTCCGAAGACGGACGCGTTGCAAGTATCGTTGAAGTTAACTCCGAGACAGACTTCGTCGCAAAGAACGAAAAGTTCACATCGTATGTTGCACGTGTTGCCGCAGAAGCAGCAACAACGGATGCTAAAGATATCGATGAGTTTTTAAATAAGCCTTGGATCGACGATTCCGCAAAGACGGTAAGCGAAGAGCTTTCCGCTCAGATCGCCGTTATCGGTGAGAATCTTAAGATTCGTCGTTTTGAGCAATTAAAGAGCGAAGACGGATTTATCGAGAGCTATGTTCACCAGGGCGGCAGCAAGGCAATTCTTGTTCAGATGGTTGCATCCGAGCGTAACGATGCGGCACGTGAGTGCGCAAAGAACGTTGCAATGCAAATCTGCGCCATGAGCCCCAAGTATGTTTCACAGGCTGAAGTTGATCAGGATTTCATCGCGAACGAGAAGGAAGTCCTTCTTGCTCAGATCAAGAACGATCCCAAGGAAGCAAGCAAGCCCGAGAAGGTTATCGAGGGAATGATTGCCGGCCGTATCAAGAAGGAAATGGCTGAAATTTGCTTAAACGATCAGGTTTACGTTAAGGCCGAAGACGGAAAGCAGACCGTAGGTCAGTACGTTGCACAGGTTGCAAAGGCAAACGGAATCACACTTTCCGTTAAGCGTTTCGTTCGTTACGAGACAGGTGAAGGCCTTGAAAAGAAGAACGAAAACTTTGCCGAAGAAGTTGCAAAGCAGATGGGAATGTAATAATTCTTGAAAAAATAATAATCCCTTGAGTTTTTTGCTCAAGGGATTTTTTTGGATAAGTAAAAATATGGATATTAAGCCTTACAAAAAAGAATACGATTACTCATATACGCTCGGAGCTTTTCCTACAATCGAGTTGCTTAAAACTCATCCGGAACATGTAATTGAAGTTATTGTGCATTCGACGTTTACGGATACGGAAAATATTTTAAAGTATACTATACCTCATAATATCCCCGTTATAACGAACGACAAAACGATTACGAAGCTCTCCGATAAGGAAAATTGCTTTGTTGTGGCTGTTTTTAAGAAGTATGAGAGTAAATTATGTACAAACGCTCCGCACGTAGTGCTTGTGTCACCGAGCAACATGGGAAATCTCGGAACAATCGAAAGGTCGGCAGTCGGATTCAGTATTAAAGATTTGGCGATAATCCGTCCCGCGGTTGACATATTTAATCCGAAAGCGATACGTGCGTCGATGGGCGCCATGTTCCGAATGAATGTTAAATATTACGATTCATTCTCCGAATACCAAAAAGATTTTTCAAATCATGAAATTTATTGCTTTATGTTAAACGCAAAAAAACAATTGTCAATTTACGAAGCGGAACACTCAAAGCTCTTTTCGCTCGTGTTCGGAAATGAGGCGACGGGGCTTCCGGACGAATTTTTAAATATCGGAACAAGTGTAATAATTCCGCAAAGCAAAGAAGTCGATTCACTTAACATAACGATAGCCGCAGGTATCGGAATGTTTATATTTAACAACAAGGCTTTATAGTTATTTTCTTGATTTTTCACTTAACATTTGGTATACCATACATATACTTTTTTTGGAGGAATATATGGCAGCAATCAAGGCAGAACAGATAAATCCGTTCCTCATCTCCGCAAAGCAGGTCATGGAACAGGTTTGTAATGTTCAAATAAAATTTGGCAAAGTCGAAAAAACAGATTTTAAACTGGATGGAGATCCGCTTCTGATTATGCTCGGAATAACAGGTGAGCTTTGCGGTCAGGCTTGTTTTGTAATGACGGTAGAGCTCGCAAAAAGCATTGCATCAAGTATGATGATGGGTATGCCCGTTAATGAGTTTGACGATATGGCAAGATCGGCCATTTCCGAACTCGGAAACATGATTATGGGTAATGCGGCAACAATCCTTTCAAACAACAATATCATGATCGATATCACACCGCCCACGATAATTACGGGTCCCACAACGATTCAGTCTCCCGACAGCACAATGTTTAAGGTGCCTCTCTATTATGATACCAACGAAATAACGTTATGCTTCATGTTTAAAAATACCTGATCAATATTACATTTTCCCGCGCTCGGCACGGGATTTTTTTATATATGTTTCCATTTAGATTCGGCTTTCTGTTTATCGCGGTAAAGTAATAAAATTTATGGTTGATTTTAATACAAAATAAGCTTATTATACTAAAGATTGAAAATAAGAAATCCGAGGAGGAACAGCGTGGTTAAATTATACAAAAACGGAGCATACGTTTTTAACGGCGAGAATGTCGTTGCGGAAGAAGATATTATAAAAGAATACGCCGCATATACAGACAAAATGCCCGTTAAGGAAGACTTAAAAAAAGAGACATTAAGCTATAACATTTTAACGCATCACAACACAAGCGGAAACGAAGAGAAGCTTAAAATCAAGTTTGATAAACTCACTTCTCATGACATTACGTTTGTCGGAATCATCCAAACGGCACGTGCGAGCGGGTTAAAATCTTTCCCCGTGCCTTACGTGCTCACGAATTGCCATAACTCATTGTGTGCCGTCGGCGGAACGATAAACGAAGACGATCACATGTTCGGTCTTTCCTGCGCAAAGAAGTACGGCGGAATCTATGTTCCCCCTCACCAGGCGGTAATTCATCAATTTGCGCGTGAAATGCTTGCGGAATGCGGAAAAATGATTTTAGGCTCCGATTCACATACAAGATATGGCGCACTCGGAACAATGGCAATCGGTGAAGGCGGTCCGGAGCTTGTAAAGCAGCTTCTTAATAAGACCTATGATATCAATATGCCGAAGGTTGTGGGCGTTCATTTGACGGGTAAATTAAATCACGGTGTCGGTCCTCAGGACGTGGCTCTCGCGCTTGTCGGTGCCGTTTTCGCAAACGGATACGTAAACAATAAAGTCCTTGAATTCTTCGGAAGCGGCGTAAATACGCTTTCGGTAGACGAAAGAATCGGAATCGACGTAATGACAACGGAAACAACGTGTCTTTCCTCGATTTGGATTACGGATGAACGTGTCAGGGATTTTTATGCGCTTCATAAGCGTCCGGAAGGATATAAAGAATTAAATCTTCCGAAAGCCGTATACTATGACGGACTCGTTGAAATAGATCTTTCGACAATAAAGCCGATGATCGCAATGCCTTTCCATCCGAGCAACGTTTACACAATCGACGAAGTAAACGAGAACTTAAAGGACGTTCTGCACGAGGTTGAAGAACGTGCCCTTGTATCGCTCGGCGGAAAGATAAATTACACCTTACAGGATAAAATCGTTGACGGAAAGCTTTATGTCGAACAGGGCGTAATTGCGGGCTGTGCAGGCGGCGGATTCGAAAACATATGTGCGGCTGCGGATATTTTGAACGGCAAATTCATCGGAAACGACGAATTTTCACTGAGCATTTATCCCGCATCACAGCCGATTATGATGGAACTTGTGAAAAACGGAACGATTGCACGCCTCATCGAAACGGGTGCGACAATCCGTACGGCATTTTGCGGTCCGTGCTTCGGTGCGGGCGATGTTCCGGCAAACAGAGGACTTTCGATACGTCACTCGACAAGAAATTTCCCGAACCGTGAAGGCAGCAAAATCACAAACGGCCAAATCGCATCGGTTGCTCTCATGGACGCACGCTCAATTGCAGCAACCGCTGCAAACAAAGGTTTCCTTACGGGTGCGGATAAGTTTGATACGGTATTTACTCATCCCACATATCATTTTGATTCTTCGATTTACGAAAACAGGGTTTATTTCGGATACAAAAAGGGAAATCCCGATTTACCGATAAAGTTTGGCCCCGGAATCGTTGACTGGCCCGAAATGGAATCGCTTCACGATAACCTTCTTTTAAAGGTTGCATCCGTGATTCACGATCCCGTTACGACAACTGACGAGCTTATTCCGTCGGGAGAAACGTCGTCGTTCCGTTCAAATCCTTTGGGACTTGCGGAATATACGCTTTCACGTAAGGATCCCGGATATGTTTCCCGCGCAAAGGAAATTCAAAAAGCCGAAAAGGCAAGAATTTCTTCAAAAGACATAAACGATGTATTTACGGCTTCACCCGAGCTTAAAAACGTTTATGAAATCATTTCGGAACAGTTTAAGATAAATTATGACACGGTTCAGATCGGAAGCGTAATTTATGCCGTTAAGCCCGGCGACGGAAGCGCAAGAGAACAGGCGGCCTCCTGTCAAAAGGTGCTCGGCGGACTCGCAAACATCGCACGCGAATACGCAACAAAGAGATATCGCTCGAACCTCATAAACTGGGGCATGATTCCTTTTATATTTAAGGATGAGATTCCTTTTGATTTAAACGATTACATCTTTATAAAGGACATAAAAGACGCAATCATAAATAAGAGGAGCGAAGTCAAGGCTTACGTTGTGAACAACGGATTAAAGGAATTTACGCTCACGATCGGCGAGCTTACGGACGATGAGCGTGACATTATCGTAAAAGGCTGCCTCATAAATTACTATAAGGCAAATTAAGATAACCTTTAATCCGGTTTGCGGACATATTTCCGACTTCAAAAAAGAAAAGTAAAAAAAAGTCATCAAAAACTTATTTTTACGATTGACGAACATAATTTTTATGCTATAATATCAGAGTGCTTTTATCTTCCAAACAGTTGTATAGGCACAAGAACTATCCGACCGGAGGGAGGGATAACAGAATGTCTACAGTAATCGTAAAAGAAAACGAATCACTTGATAGCGCGCTTCGCAGATTTAAGAGAAATTGTGCAAAGGCAGGCATCCAGCAGGAGGTTCGTAAGCGTGAGCATTACGAAAAGCCGAGCGTAAGACGTAAGAAAAAGTCTGAAGCAGCACGTAAGCGCAAATTTAAATAGTTTTTACTTAATAATCCCCGTTTAAAACGGGGATTATTTTTTTCTTTAATATCATTAATAATTGTGCTATACTGTTTCCGGGTTTACATTTCTTTAAATTTTTTTTTATAATTATAACGATATCGGGATAAATAGTATTCCCGAGTGATAATGAGGGTAGTTTAGGGATTTTTGACGGAGGTGCGGCAATGCAATATAGGGTTGAACTTGACATTGTTTGTATTTTTTTGGTTATATGGTTTCTCGGAAGGCTCCTAAAAGCGCATGACGAAAGCAGCAGCCAAAAATTATTTTTGAAGCTTTCTTATTCTGTTATGGCAACGATTGCGCTTGACATTGTCTGTGCGGCAATTTCTTACGGTACGGGAAAGTTTTTCTATGTAATTAAGAACATTTTTAACATATCGTATTTAAGTGTTTTGGGTTTTACAACCTATTATTGGCTCATATATTCAACAACATTCACAAGAAACAAAAAAGTAGTAACCGACGAAAACAAAATTAAATATGCAATTCCTTTGATCGCTTTACTTGCGCTTCTTGCAACAACCCCGTGGACAAAATGCATAATCTTTTTTGATCCCGTTACTGCAGAAAAGAATTTCGGTGAATTTAGGGCACTCGCTTTTATCGTATACTTTTTTTATTTAATCATGGCAACCGTTCAATGCCTTGTCGCTTTTTTTTACGATCCGGAAACAAGAGCGATTTTTAAGCACGATGCCATAGGTGCGATTATTACTTTACCGATAATGGCTCTTATCGGATGTTGTATTTTTGACAACGTTTATTCGATTTTGCCCGCAATATCGCTTGTTATCGGTGCCATTTCGACGGATGTCCAATACAATTGGCTTTCGGCGGACGGACTCACGGGACTCAACAACAAGCGTCAATATTTGACTTATATAAATTCATGCATTTCGGATCCTTCCGAAAATATGGATATATATCTGATGCTTGTCGATATCGATTATTTTAAGAAAATAAATGACAAATTCGGTCATACGGAAGGCGACAAAGCGATTACCGAAGTTGCGTCGTTACTTAAAAAGGCATGCTCCGGAGAAAGAGGAATTTTCCTCGCGCGTTACGGCGGTGACGAATTTGTATATGTCGTAAAATCAAGATTCGAAGACGAAATCGTTGCTTTGAAAAAAGAAATAAGGCGGCTTATAACCGAGCGAAACATCTATACGACGTCAAAATATCAATTGTCGCTCAGTATCGGCTATTCCGCATTCGACAAGGAATCGGATACGATCGAAACGTTGACCGCAAGGGTTGACGATATCATGTATAAAGAAAAACAGGAGCATCATTCGCTTCTTGATTTGGAAAAATAAAGACAACTTTTTCTTTCGAATAAAAAAATAAACAGCATCATTCATTTTCGGATAACGAAAAATAAGGACAGGGACTTAAATGGTTGACACATCAAAAGCGCTTATGCTTGACTCGGCGATTATCAAAGAAATTTTCGGTGAATATGATTTATTCGCAAAAAAAATAGAAAAAAGCTTTAATGTATCGCTGATTTCGCGTGACGGAGAGCTTAAAATAATCGGTGACGAGGGAAGTGTGGGAATAGCGGAAGAATTGATTAATGCGCTTACTGACCAAATAAGAAAAGGAAGTCCCATAACAGAGCAATCCGTAAATTATTTGATTGCGATGAGCCTCGAAAACAAATTAAAAAGTGCGGCGGAAGCAGACAATGACTTAATTTGCTATACGCTTATGGGAAAGCCCATTAAGCCGAAGACTATCGGTCAAAAGGAATACGTTAACGAAATCCGTAACAAAATGATCGTATTCGGTGTCGGACCTGCGGGAACGGGTAAAACTTATCTTGCAATGGCAATGGCAATAAGAGCGTTCAAAAACGACGAAGTGTCACGTATAATACTCACGCGTCCCGCAATCGAAGCGGGAGAGAAACTCGGCTTTTTGCCGGGCGACCTTCAAAGTAAAGTAGATCCTTACCTTCGTCCGCTTTACGACGCGCTTTATCAAATAATGGGACCCGAATCTTTCCAAAAAAACATGGAAAAAGGTTTAATCGAAGTCGCACCGCTTGCCTACATGCGCGGACGCACGCTCGACAACGCCTTTATCATCCTTGACGAAGCGCAAAACACGACACCCGCACAGATGAAGATGTTTTTGACGCGTATCGGTTTCGGTTCGAAAGCAATCATTACGGGTGACTTAACTCAAAAAGATTTGCCCATGAACACCGAAAGCGGACTCGATACCGCGCTTAAAGTGCTCAAAAACATTCCCGAAATCGGAATTTCGCATCTCACCTCCGTCGACGTTGTACGGCATCCTCTTGTTCAAAAAATAGTAAACGCTTACGAGGAATACGAGAAAAAAGAGACAAGGAGAAACGGAAGTGACAAGGGGAAAAGAGAAAGAAGCTTTAAAACAAAATAAGGCATATTTAAAGAAATGTATTGCGATTTCTGTTTCTATATTGATCACCGGATTTCTTGCGATTACGGGATCGATACTAAAAAATGCGGACGCTAATACATCACTTATTCATATTGTGATATCGTGTCTCTCACTTATACTTGTGATTATATATGCTATATTCAAATGCCGTGACGAAAATATCACAAAACACGAAATCATAATATTTTTAAGTTCTTTTTTCGGCTCGATGTGCCTTTATGTTTTTTGTGCGGATAAAACGCATGTTCCGTTATACATACTCGGAATACTTATGATATCTTATTTTTTTGATTTCGGAGTTTCGATTTTTTCCGCATGTTTCTTTTTGGAACAAAGCTTTTTTTATTTTAAAAGCGGATATACATACCTTTTAATTGATTTTTTAATTTGCTTTATCGCTTCTTCTTTGGTTTACATAATTGAAATTATATATCAAAAATCCGCGAAAGAGGGGAAAGTCATGTTCGGCAAAAACAAAGACGGTATTTCATATCTCAAAACTCTTGCAAAAGAGCTTGACAAAAAGGAAAATTCAAGTGAGAATTTACCGGAAAATCTGTCTTTTGACACACCGGACATTTTTAAAAGCATAAACGAAAACGAAGTTTTAACCGCACCCGAAGTTCTCGCAGAAAAAGAAAACGATTGCACAAATTACTTATCCGAAAATTCGCCGCTTTTGGACGCTTTAAAAGAAAAGAAAAAGAGCGCATATTTACATTCAATGAGAATTGCATATGTTGCCGAAATCGTTACCGAAAAAATCGGCGGAAACAAAGATTTTGCGCGTGTGATTGCGCTTTATCATGAGATAGGAAAAATGAATTTGGGTGATGCGGTTACCGAAACAATCGATATTTTGACGCGCGAAAATTTTCCGGAATTCTTAATAAAAGCAATAAATGAAGTGATAAGTAAGGATAAACCGGAATTTACGACAAAGGAATCCGCAATCGTTGCAATAAGTGACACCGTTATTTCCACATATTTTTATTTAAAGAAAAACATGCCTGATAAAGCTGTGCCGGAAAAGATCACCGACAACGTAATGTCAAAATTTATGCTTAACGGGCGTCTTGACTCGTGTTCGCTTTCCGTTAAGGATTGCAAGGACATAAAGGATTCGTTTGTGGAAACACTTAACAATTTCTGAAAGGAAAATTAGATGAACGTTTTTTTTGAATCGGAAGTCGATTTAAACGATATTTTTGATTTTGACATATATGAGGAAATAAAAAGAACAATCAAAGAAACCGTCGATTACTTAAATTGTCCCTATGAAACGGAAGTAAACGTGCTCTTTACCACAAATCCCGAAATCCAAAAGTTAAACATGGAAAACCGAGGGATAGATAAACCGACCGACGTACTTTCTTTTCCGATGATCGAGTGGGATTCACCTTGCAATTTCGATTTTTCGGAAGAAGATGAAATTACGTTATGTAATCCCGACACGGGTGAACTTATGCTCGGTGACATTGTGGTGTCCATAGACAAAGCAATCGAACAGTCAAAGGAATACGGGCATTCCTTAAAAAGAGAGGTTTTGTTTCTCATTGCCCACAGCATGTTGCATTTGTTCGGATTTGATCATATGGATGACGAAGAACGCGAAAAAATGGAAAGCATGCAGCGTGAAATATTAAACAACATCGGTGTTACAAGGTAAAAAATTTTGAGTGATTCCAAAAAAAATTCATTTTATATTTCGGGAATTATTTTGGCTCTGGCCTCGGTTATATCAAGGTTAATAGGGCTTTTTTTTCGTGTACCGTTAACAAGAATACTCGGTGACACGGGGTACGGTGCTTACTCAAATGCATATGCTATTTACAATCTTGCGCTTCTTCTTTCAACGTTCGGAATGCCCACCGCAATTTCAAGGCTTGTTTCAAAAAGAGAAACGTTAAAAGAATATAAGAGTTCATATAAAGTATTCAGAGTGGGGCTTATTTTGTCATCGGTTTTGGGACTCATAATGTCTGTTATTGTTTGGTTTTTCGCGGAAAACATCGCACTTTTTCTTACAAAATCCGCGCAAAGCGCAATTCCCTTAAAGGCACTTGCCCCAACAATTTTTGTTTTTTCGCTCCTCGGCGTGTTCAGAGGCTTTTTCCAGGGGAAAAACACGATGATTCCGACATCCGTTTCCCAAATACTTGAGCAAATCGTGCATGTCATATCGGGACTTATTTTCGCAAAACTCTTTTTAAATATATATGAAGACAGCATTAACAGGTACGCTTACGGCGCATGCGGCGCAACGCTCGGAACACTTATGGGCGCGATTATCGCTTTACTTTTTCTTTTATGCATATATTTAATGTATAAGCCTTATTTAAGGCAAAGGATAATTAAAGACAAAAATGATCCCGAAAGCACAAAAGTTATTTTGTTTTCGATTATATTTACGGTCTTACCGATTATTTTGAATCAGGTGCTTTATTCGCTTACGGGAAACCTCGACCAGCTTCTTTACAACAATATCTTAAATCAAAAGGGTATAGGTGAAGAAATAAGGCTTGTTTCTTTCGGGCGTTACAACGGAAAATTTATTGTTCTTACAAATATTCCGCTTGCGATAGCATCGGCAATAGGCGTTGCAATAATTCCCAACATCACGCGCGCTTTTGAAAAAAAGGATAAGGAAGCGTTATATTCAAACATATACAAGGCCGTAAAATTCAACATGATGATCGCAATTCCGTGCACATTCGGACTTATGGTGCTTGCAAGCCCCATTATGAGCGTGCTTTTCGGTGACACGTCGGAAATGTCCGAACGCCTCATGCTGATCGGCGGAATAAGCATAATATTTTACGCTTACTCAACAACAACAAACAATATTCTGCAAGGAATGGGAAAATTCCGTTTTCCCGTAATCCATGCATGTGTGGGAATCGTAATTTATGCCTTTACGGATGTCATGCTTTTGATGTTTACAAATCTCAATATTTATGTGCTTGCGATCGGATATTCGGTATTTCCGCTTGTGATCGGGATTTTAAACTTTTTTACGATAAGGCACGAAACGGGTTACAGACAGGAAGTCCTTAAAACATTTGTATTTCCCTTTATTTTTTCCGTTTATATGGCTGCTGCGGCATATTTTTCATATAAGGGGTTGTATAACTTATTTAAAAACGAAATCGTTTCGTTAATCCTTGCGATTACGGTGGGAATACTTGTTTACGCCTTATTTATGCTTTTAACAAACACAATCACAAAGGAAGAACTTACGGAACTTCCTTTTGGGACAAAGATCATAAAAATTCTTAAAAAGACCGGATTTTTGAATGAAAGAAAATTTGATTAAAAACAGAATAGCAATAATAGGCGGCGGTGCTGCGGGAATGACCGCAGGAATTTTCGCGAAAAAAACTGCGCCCGACATTTCCGTTACAATATTTGAAGAAAAGGATTCGCTCGGAAAAAAGATCAATGCGACCGGAAACGGAAAATGTAATTTTTCAAATACGTTAATGTCCGATAATTGTTACAGGTCGGAAAATCCCACATTTGTTTCACCGATACTTAAAAAATTTGATGTGGAAAGCACAATACGATTTTTTAACGAAATCGGAATAAGCGTTAAAAATAAAAACGGATATTTATATCCGAATTCGGAAGAAGCGTCGTCCGTATCGAATGCACTTATTCTCACATTAAAGGCTTTTGGCGTAAATCTCATACACGAAAAAGCGATTAACATAAAAAAAGAAAACAACGTATTTAAAATAAAAACTCCCGAAAACACTTATACATTCGATAAAGTGATAATTTCATGCGGAAGCTATGCAAGCAAAAAGAACCCGAACGAATTTAACGGATACGATATCGTAAAAAGTCTCGGGCATAAGGTGACTTCACTTTTCCCGTCGCTTTGCCAAATCAGGTGTTCCGACAAATTTTTTAAAACAATCAACGGTGTGAGAACGGAAGGTATAATAAAAATTTTTGACGCCAAAAAAGAAATTGCACGAGATAAAGGTGAATTACTTTTTACGGACTACGGAATTTCCGGAATTCCGGCTTTTCAGGTGTCAAGGTATTGTGTGCCAAAAAGCACCGATTTAAGTGCCGAAATTGACTTTTTACCGGAAACAGGTGTTGATAAAGTAAAAGAGGTACTCTTAAAAAGACGGGATTTAAAATCACGTACGGCGGAAGAAGCAATGTATGGGCTTTTAAATCATAAACTTAATTTTGTGTTATTAAATTGTTCCGGAATTTCGCCCACGGAAGACGTAAAAAAAGCCTTCACCGACGACAATATAAAGCGGCTTTCGGAAAACATAAAATATTTTAAATGTCATGTAACGGGCACAAACGGCACGGAATTTGCCCAAGTGATTGCGGGCGGTGCGGACACGCGCTTTATTGATAATGAGACGTTAGAGTCAAAAATAATCCCGGGACTTTATTTTGCGGGTGAAATTATGGACGTTGACGGAATATGCGGCGGATATAACCTTCAATGGGCATGGAGCACGGGATATGTTGCGGGAACAAGTGCCGCAAGGTAAAAATATATGATCAGCTTACAGATAAAACAAAAAATTAAACATACGGACGATGACATAACAAAGTCGATCGAGCATGAATTAAAAATAAACCGGTCGGATTTTACTTATGAAATAAAAAGGCGTTCGCTTGACGCAAGAGACAAAAAGAATATTTTTTGGCTTTATACAATTTTTGTTACTTTAAAAGACAAAAAGCTTGAAGAAAAGATAGTTCACTTTTCAAAAGGAAAAATCACAAAAGCTGAAGAAAAAAAGTATGTGCCGTTAATTTCCGGTACCGAAAAATTAAGCTCGCGTCCCGTTGTGGTGGGAGCCGGTCCCGCGGGGCTTTTTGCCGCTTTATTGCTCACGGAATACGGATTTTCGCCGATTATACTGGAACGCGGCGAAGATGTCGAAAAAAGAACCGTTTCGGTGCAAAAATTCTGGGATACGGGCATTTTAAACGAAAACTCAAACGTGCAATTCGGCGAAGGCGGTGCGGGCACATTTTCGGACGGCAAATTAAACACGGGCGTAAAGGACGTAAGTAATAGGATCGGCTTTGTGCTTGACACATTTGTAAAGTTCGGTGCCGCTCCCGATATAAAATATTCAAATAAGCCGCATATAGGAACGGATGTTTTAAAGAGTGTCATAAAAAACATGCGTGAATATATGATTAAAGCCGGCGCAGAATTTAAGTTTAATTCATGTGTCACGGATATTGTTACGGAAAACGGTCATATAAAGGGCGTTACCGTAAACAATAAGGATTTTATAGAATCCGAAAACGTAATCCTTGCGATAGGTCACAGCGCAAGGGATACGTTTAACATGCTTTTTGAGAAAAATATCGAAATCACGCAAAAAGCCTTTGCCGTGGGCTTAAGAATCGAACACTTACAGGAAAAAATCGGTTTTTCGCAATACGGTGACGCATATAAACTTCTTCCGCCCGCGGATTATAAGCTCACGCATACGGCACGTGACGGAAGAGGCGTATATTCTTTTTGCATGTGTCCGGGCGGCTTTGTGGTTAATGCTTCGTCGGAAACAGGTAAAACATGCGTAAACGGAATGAGTAACCGTGACCGTAACGGAAAAAATGCGAATTCGGCAATCGTTGTGCAAATAAATCCTTCCGATTTTGATCCCCAAAAAACGCTTAATCCGCTTCTCGGAATCGAATTTCAGCGACGTTTGGAAGAAAATTGTTATAAGCTCGCGGGAGGAAAAATTCCCGTTCAGAGATTCGAAGACTTTAAGTTGTCACGGGCAACGAGCGAATTCGGAGAAGTTATCCCGTATTCAAAGGGAATGTATGAAAAAAGCGATTTGTCGCGTGTATTGCCCAAATTTGTGAAAGAAGATATAATAGAGGGTGTAACGGCATTTGAAAACAAAATTCACGGATTTTCGTCACCCGATGCCATTCTTTCGGGAATTGAAGGCAGGACTTCCGCGCCCGTCAGAATCACAAGATCCGAAACTTTCGAATCCAACATAAAAGGACTTTACCCCATAGGTGAAGGTGCAGGCTATGCGGGCGGAATCACAAGCGCTGCGGTTGACGGAATAAAGGTTTTTGAAGCGATAGCCGCAAAATATAAGCCTTTCGGAGGAAATTGAGATGCAAATACGCGCATCACTTAAAGATAAAAAAAGGATAGTGATAAAGGTGGGAAGTTCCACGATCACTTATCCCGAAAACGGAACAATAAATTATACAAAGCTCGAAAAGCTTGTGAGAATTATATGTGACTTACATAATTCCGGACGCGATGTTGTACTTGTAAGTTCCGGTGCGATCGCTGTCGGGCGTCATGCGATAGGATTAAAAGAAAAACCTCAAACCCTGTCACGCAAACAGGCTTGTGCCGCAATCGGTCAGGCGGCGCTCATGACCGTATACAAAAAGCTTTTTTCGGAATACAATTCAAATTGCGCGCAGATTCTTCTCACAAAATATACTTTTATGCATGACGAATCTTACGAAGACGCAACAAATACTTTAAATGAACTTTTTGATATGGGCGTTATTCCGATCGTAAACGAAAACGACACGGTTTCGACGGATGAAATAAAGATAGGCGACAACGATTCCCTGTCCGCAATGGTTGCGGCAACGGTGAGGGCGGATTTACGCATTATGTTGTCCGACATAGACGGGCTTTATACGGACGATCCCCGCAAAAATAAGGATGCCACGCTTGTAGAATGTGTCGAAAAGCTGGACGATCATATTATCGGTATGGCACATGACGCCGTTTCGAATGTGGGAACGGGCGGAATGATCACAAAAATCCACGCCGCAGAAATCGCTACAAAAGCAGGCACAGACATGATTATCATAAACGGCGACGATCCGGAAAACATAAGAAGAGTAATCGGTGGCGACAAAATCGGAACAATTTTCCTCGCAAACAAGGACGATTCTTTTGATATAAGAAATGTATAACATAAATTAAACATCCCACCATCATATAAAAACCCGTTTATTTTTTATTAAAAAGGAGGTCTTGACATGTCAGATTACATTTTAAACATCGGAAAAAGAGCAAGAGAAGCATCAAAAACGGTACGAATGCTCAAAACGGACAAAAAAAACAAGGTGCTTACGGATGCGGCAGCAGAAATCCGTGCGAATTCCGAAAACATCTTAAAAGCAAATGAAGAAGATCTTAAAAATGCCAAACTAAACGGCATGAGCGACGCACTTCTTGACCGCCTTAAGATTAACTTAAAACGCATCGGTGACATGGCAGACGGACTGATTACGGTTGCGGGACTTGCCGATCCCGTGGGTGAGGTGCTTTCGATGACACTTCGTCCGAACGGACTTCAAATCGGTAAAAAAAGAGTTCCTCTCGGGATTATCGCAATGATTTACGAATCACGCCCGAACGTGACCGTCGACGCCTTCGGACTTTGCTTTAAGTCCGGAAATGTTTGCATATTGCGCGGCGGTTCCGACGCAATCAACACGAACAAAGTGCTTTCAGATATTTTGAGAAGTGTGTTAAAAAACAATTCCGTTCCCGAGGACGCATGCATTTTTATCGACCAAACAAGCCGTGAATACGTTGACGAGTTGCTTACTTTAAACGATTATATCGACGTTATAATTCCGCGCGGCGGAGCGGGTCTCATCAAAAATGTCGTTCAAAAGGCGACGGTTCCCGTAATTCAGACGGGTGTGGGAAACTGTCATATCTATGTAGACAAATTGATTGACGAAAATATGGCTCTTTCGATCATAGAAAACGCAAAAACACAGCGTTACGGAACATGCAACACGTGTGAATCGCTTGTTGTCCATTCCGAAGTTGCGGAAAGCATAATTCCGAAGATTTATGATGTGCTTACGGTTAAACACGGCGTAGAAATTCGCGGTGACGAAATCGCACGCCGGATTGTTCCCCAAATTACCCCCGCAACGGAAGAAGATTATTATACGGAATATCTCGACAAAATCGTGTCTTTAAAGGTTGTCGAGCATATTCCCGAAGCAATCGACTTTATCAATATCCATTCAACGGGACATTCGGAAGCGATTATCACAAAAAATTACAACCATGCCATGAGATTTTTGAACGAAATCGATTCGGCCGCGGTTTATGTAAACGCATCGACAAGATTTACGGACGGTGCCGAATTCGGTTATGGTGCGGAAATCGGCATTTCAACGCAAAAATTGCATGCAAGAGGACCTTTGGGACTCAATGAACTCACAACAATAAAATATATAATATTCGGAACGGGTCAAATCAGGGAATAATGGAAGAATTAATGTTAAACGAAGCGGAAATACAGCTTCAATATATCGAAAAATTAAAGGATTGGTTTAAAACGGAATGTGAAAAGGCAGGCCGCACGCTCACATATCACATTCAAACGTTCGGATGCCAAATGAATGCAAAGGATTCGGAGAAGTTAGCCGGCATCCTTGAAAAAATAGGATATGTCGAGAACATTACGGAAGACGCCGATTTTGTGATTTACAACACATGCACGGTAAGAGAAAACGCAAATACGAGAGTTTACGGGCGAATCGGATATCTGGGCACATTAAAGGCAAAAAATCCTTTTATGAAAATCGCTCTTTGCGGATGCATGATGCAGGAGTCGCACGTTGTGGAAAAGATTAAACATTCCTACAGATTTGTGGATCTTGTGTTTGGGACACACAATATTTATAAGCTTGCGGAGCTTATTTATAAGCAAATTAACGAAAACAAAAAAATGCTTGTTGAAATCCTCGACAAATCCGACAAAATCGTTGAAGACCTTCCGAGCAGCCATAAGTATACATTTAAAGCCGGCATAAATATCATGTACGGATGCGACAATTTTTGCTCTTATTGCATTGTGCCTTATGTGAGAGGCAGGGAAAAAAGCAGAAATCCGAAAGACATCATACGTGAAGCGGAAGATTTAAGTGCACAGGGAATCACGGAAATAATGCTTCTCGGACAAAACGTAAATTCCTACGGAAAGGGACTCGACACGCCTTGTACGTTTTCGGAGCTCTTAAGGGAAGTATGCAAGGTTGACGGCATAAAAAGAGTGCGTTTCATGACACCGCATCCCAAGGATTTTTCGGATGAGCTGATTAAAGTAATAAAAGAAGAACCGAAGATTTGCCGTCACATTCATTTGCCTCTTCAATCGGGAAGCACGGAAATCTTAAAGAAGATGAACCGTAAATACACAAAAGATCAATATCTTACTCTTGTAGAAAAGATAAGACGGGAGATTCCCGACGTTTCCCTCACAACGGATATCATTGTGGGCTTCCCCGGTGAAACGGAAGAAGATTTTCTTGAAACCGTCGATGTCGTAAAAAAATGCAAATATGATTCCGCATTCACTTTTATCTATTCAAAGAGGACGGGAACGGTTGCGGCAACGTATACTAATACGGTTCCGGACGATGTGATAAAAGACAGATTTGACCGCCTTCTTGCGGTTTGCAAATCGGTATCCGAAGAAAACATGAATAAGCTTACGGGAGAAATTGCGGAAGTGCTTGTCGAAGGACACGATGAAGTAAATCCCAAGATGCTTACCGGACGCCTTTCAAACAACACTCTTGTGCATTTTGAGGGTGACGACACACTTATCGGAAAATATATTGATGTAAAGCTCACTGAGTGCAAGGGATTTTATTTTATCGGAAAAACGATTTAACTTTTATTGCAACTTTGAGCAATAACAAACCGTCAAACAAATAACCCGGGCTGTCGAGCGAAAATTTAGTTTTTTTTCGCTCGGCACCTTTTTTGTTTTGGTGATACTTGACATATTTTTCTTAAAACTATATAATATTTTTGTTTGAGTTGCATTTGTGAACAAACGTTGTTTAATCGCAAATGTGCACAATAAAACAAAATATTGGAGGTGTTTCCGAATGGTAGTTTATTTCATTGTCGGAGCAATCTCTTTTGTAATCGCTTTTATAATCGGCGCAATCATATTTTGGAACGCGGGCATTGCCGATCACGTTAAAAAATACGAAAGCAAAGTCGGAACGGCCGAAGAAAGATCAAAGCAGATCCTTGATGAAGCCGAAAAGCAGGCCGAAGAAAAGAAGCGTGTTGCACTTCTCGAAGCGAAGGAAGAAAATCTCAAAGCAAAGAATGAATGCGAGAGAGAAAACAAAGAACGCAGAGCTGAAGTTCAACGCTACGAAAAGCGCGTAATCGCAAAAGAGGAAGCAATTGACAAGAAAACGGAAGCATTGGAAAAACGGGATCAAAGGATGGCTCAAAAGGAAGCCGAGCTTGACCGCACACGTGCTGAGGTCGCAGCCGCGCGCGAAGAGCAGCTTAAAGAGCTTGAGAAGATCTCGGGTCTTACCTCCGAACAGGCTAAGGAATATCTGTTTAAATCAGTTGAAGATGAAGTTAAACATGAGACAGCCGTTATGATAAAGGATCTTGAGGCCAAGGCTAAGGATGAAGCCGATAAAAAAGCCAAAGACATTATCGTTACGGCAATTCAGCGTTGCGCTGCCGATCATGTTGCCGAATCGACAATTTCTGTGGTACAGCTTCCCAACGACGATATGAAGGGCAGAATAATAGGTCGTGAGGGCCGAAATATTCGAACGCTCGAGACAATGACAGGTGTAGAATTGATTATCGATGACACACCCGAGGCCGTTGTTCTTTCGTGTTTCGATCCCATTCGCCGTGAGGTTGCGCGTATCGCACTTGAAAGATTGATTGCTGACGGGCGTATCCATCCCGCAAAAATTGAGGAGATGGTAGAAAAGGCCCAAAAAGAAGTTGAAGTAATGATCAGAGAAGAAGGCGAAAATGCCGCTCTTGAATGCGGTGTTCACGGTCTTCACCCCGAACTTATCAAACTCCTTGGCAGAATGAAGTTCCGTACGAGTTACGGTCAAAACGCATTAAAGCATTCTACCGAAGTCGCAAACCTTGCGGGTCTCTTGGCATCGGAGATCGGTATCGACGTTAAGACGGCAAAACGTGCCGGACTCTTACACGATATCGGTAAATCGATTGACCACGAGCAGGAAGGCACGCATGTACAGCTTGGCGCAGAACTTTGCCGTAAGTACAAAGAAAACGCCACCATTGTTAATGCGGTTGAAGCTCACCACGGTGATGTTGAGCCGCAATCTCTTGTTGCCCTTATCGTTCAGGCTGCGGATACAATTTCTGCCGCACGTCCGGGTGCAAGAAGAGAAACATTAGAAACCTATACACAACGTCTCAAACAATTAGAAGATATTTCCAACAGCTTCAAGGGAGTTGACAAATCCTTTGCAATTCAGGCCGGCCGAGAGGTCAGAGTCATGGTCGTTCCGGAGCAGATAAGTGACGATGATATGGTCATACTTGCAAGAGATCTTTCAAAGAAGATTGAAGCGGAGCTTGAATACCCGGGTCAGATTAAAGTCAATGTTATCCGTGAATCAAGAGCAATCGACTATGCAAAATAGTTGATTCAAAAATTAAAAAGATTTGAGAAAGACATTTTAAGAGTTAAAACTTTTAAAGTGTCTTTTTTTATTTGTTAAGCGGGAATTTTTACGAACGTATTTCACGAGGTTATAAGTTTATTTATTAGAACATTTATAAGTAAAAACCATTTTTTAAGCTTAAAAATTAGCTTGCAAAAGTAAGCAAAAAGGAATATAGTATCACGAGTGTATTTTTGTATACAATTATTACTGAAAACAATAGGAGAATGAAAATGTCACTTGAATTGTCAAAAAAGGGACTGGCGGTAAAGCCTTCGTCAACGCTTGCGATTACAGCACGCGCAAAGGAAATGAAGTCAAACGGAATCGACATTGTGGGCTTCGGAGCCGGAGAACCGGATTTTAAGACACCCGAAAATATATGTGCCGCAGCAAAAAAAGCCATCGATATGGGACAGACCAAATATACCGCAGCTGCGGGTACAATTGAGCTTCGTACCGCAATTTCAAAAAAATTCAAGGAATTCAATCATATAAATTACGAGCCTTCCCAGATAGTTGTAAGCAACGGAGGAAAGCATGCGCTCACAAATATTTTTGAGGCGATAATAAATCCGGGCGACGAAGTAATAATTCCCGCGCCTTTTTGGCTCAGTTACCCCGAAATGGTAAAGCTTTCCGACGGAGTTCCGGTGATTGTTTATTGTACGGAAGAGGAAAATTATAAGATTACGCCCGAAAAATTGCAAAAATCGATAACACCGAAAACAAAGGCTCTTATCTTAAATTCCCCCAACAATCCGACGGGTGTGATTTATACAAGAGAAGAACTTGAGCGTTTGGCGGACGTCATAATCAAAAACGATATTTATGTTGTTGCCGACGAAATGTATGAAATGCTTGTTTATGACAACAACGAATTCGTTTCGATAGCTTCGTTGAACGACGAGATTTATAAGAGAACGATCACGTGCTCCGGTATGTCAAAAAGCTATTCGATGACCGGTTGGAGAATGGGATATACGGGTGCTCCCGCAGAAATTGCAAAGATTATGTCGTCGATTCAAAGCCACCAGGCGTCAAATCCCAACTCGATCGCGCAGGCTGCGGCTCTTGAAGCGCTTACAGGTCCTCAGGATTCCGTATACGAAATGAGAAAAGAATTTGACAAACGCCGTAAATACATGTTTGAACGGGTTTCCGAAATGCCTTATGTGTCAACCGTTAAGCCGACCGGCGCGTTTTACATGTTTGTGAATTTGTCGGATGCATTAAACAAGTCATATAAAGGCGAAAAAATAGGAGATGCAGCCACAGCCGCAAAGATTTTGATAGAAGACTACAACACGGCCGTAATTCCCTGTGCCGACTTTGGCGCCCCCGCAAATATCCGTCTTTCGTATGCAATCTCGATAGAGGATATCGAAAAAGGACTTGACAGGATAGAAAAGTTTTTGAAGGATTTAAAGTAGGTTAACAAAAAAGTTTCCGACAACTGTCGGAAACTTTTTTTGTTATCAAAACAAATATGTTTTCTGTAAATAAGTAAGCAGGAAATATACGTTTTTTATTTGCCAAAAGGTTTTTGCGCATGTTATAATATACGCACAGAAAATAATTAAGAAAGTGAAAAACTTGATTTGAAATTTGAATGGGATGATGACAAAGCTGCCATAAATGTAAAAAAACATAAAATTGCCTTTGAAGATGCTGTATATGTTTTTCAGGATGATAACAGAATAGAATTTTTTGATGCGGAGCATAGTGACAATGAAGACAGATATGTTGTTATCGGAATGGTAGGAACAGTTTTATTTGTGGTATTTACAGAAAGAAAAGATGTAATAAGGATTATTTCGGCAAGAAAAGCAAATGCAACAGAAAGGAGTTATTATTATGACAACATTGACTCTTAAACCAAATCAAAAACCGTCCAAAGAAACTTTAAAAAGATTGTCCGAGTTAAAGGATGAAGATATTGTTTACGATGAAGATTGTCCGAAACTGACACCAAAAATGCAAAAAGCACTTGCTTGTTCGGCTGCTCAAAGAAATCGTTTACGAAAAACGGCTCAATAATATTTACAACTCAGATCTTTGTAACTAAATTATTTACAACTCAAAAATTCCGGTTTTATCCCCGGAATTTTTTTTTGCAATTTGTTTGCCAATGGCTTTGTAATAGGATATAATCAAGTTTATTGTAAATCAGTCGAAGGAAGTGAATTTTAATGATCGGAATAATCGGAACGGGAAATATGGGAAGCGCGCTGATCGGCGGCGCCGTGAGTGCATTCGGTGAAAACAACGTCACATTTTTTGATAAGGACGAACAAAAATGCGCCGACATCGAAAGAAAATATAAAATAGCAAAATCCGAAAGCAATAAGGCACTTGCTGCGTCATGCGACATGATTGTGCTTGCGATAAAGCCGCAAGTGTTTTTTGGGGTTTTAGCGGAAATTGAAGCGTTCGTTACCGATAACAAAATGATTTTATCGATTGCTCCCGGCATTGAAATAAAAAAGATAAAGGAAGCTCTGTCGGGGAAAGGTGAGATTGTCCGGATTATGCCGAACACTCCCGCACAAGTGGGTGCCGGAATGTCCGCAATATGCTTTATGGAAGGCTTTAAAGGAAGAAAAGAAGACGTTATGCGATTATTTAATTCCGTCGGAATGTCCGTTGAACTTCCGGAAAGCCTCATGAATGCCGCCGTTGTCGCAAACGGAAGCTCACCCGCGTTTGTTTTCATGTTTATCGAAGCAATGGCGGACGGAGCCGTAAAATACGGAATTCCGAGAGCAACAGCCTATGAAATGGTCGCGCAAACCGTACTCGGAAGTGCGGAATATATGCTTAAAACAGGCAAGCATCCGGGAGAACTTAAGGATGCAGTTTGTTCACCGGGCGGCACAACAATTTACGGTGTTTCGGCACTTGAAGAAGCGGGATTCAGAAATGCGCTCATAAAGGGGTGCGACGCCGTTTATGAAAAAACCGTATCGATGAATAAATAACAATGTTTTAAACGAGGAATATATGATTAAACCTGAATGTATTTCGGAAAAATTGGAACATAAGGGAAAAATACTTACATTTTACTCTAAAGAAATGAAATTTGAATCGGGCGATACCGCCATGTGGGACTTTATCCATCATAATGGGGCGGCTGCGGTTGTTGCCGTAGACAATGACGGAAAGCTCTTAATGGTACGTCAATATCGCCCGGGATGCGATCGTTTTACGCTTGAAATCCCGGCGGGATGCTTAAACGCAAACGAAACACGTGCCGAGGCTGCCGCACGTGAATTGGAAGAAGAAACGGGATATAAATGCAATAAAATCGAACTTTTAAACAAGTTTTATCCCGCTGCGGCTTACGACGACGAGTATATCGAAATTTATCTTGCGACGGATTTCACAAAAACGCACCAGAACTTGGATCCCGACGAAGAAGTTGAAATTTTCAGATATGACCTTGACACACTTGTCAATATGATTATAAACGCGGAAATTGCGGACGGAAAAACAATCGCGGGAATCATGACTTATTACGCACGCGTTAAGGAAAATAAAATATAAAATCATTAAGTTGCCGTAAAGGAGAAAAATCTCATGCGAATGTATGATCTTATAACAAAGAAAAAGCACGGAGAAAAATTAAGCGATAAAGAAATAGATTATATTATTTCGGGGTTTACAGGCGGGACAATTCCCGACTATCAAATGTCGGCGTTTCTGATGGCCGTTTACTTTAAGGGAATGGATACGGAAGAAACGATAAATCTCACAAAAAGCATGATTAATTCGGGTGAAACGCTTGATTTGTCACGCATCAACGGATTAAAAGCAGACAAGCATTCAACGGGCGGCGTGGGAGACAAAACTTCCTTAATCGTATGCCCCATGGTTGCGTCTCTCGGAGTTCCCGTCGCAAAAATGAGCGGAAGAGGTCTCGGACACACCGGCGGCACGATAGACAAGCTCGAAAGCTTTAAGGGCTTTTCGGTTGACATTGATTTTAACCGTTTCATCGATAACGTAAACCGCGTGGGACTTTCGATAATAGGGCAAACAAAGGAGCTTTGCCCCGCCGACAAAAAGATTTATGCGCTTCGCGATGTTACGGCAACGGTTGACAATAAGTCGCTCATCGCATCAAGCATAATGAGTAAAAAGCTTGCCGCGGGCACGGACGCAATCGTGCTTGACGTGAAGGTGGGAAGCGGCGCATTTATGAAAACGCTTGACGAGGCTGTTGAACTCGCGGAACTTATGGTACTCATCGGTCACAAGTTTGGCAAAAAGACATATGCCGTTTTATCCGACATGTCAAATCCTTTGGGAGAATATGTGGGAAATTCGCTTGAAGTTTATGAAGCAATCAAGGCTTTAAACGGTGATGCCCCGAAAGACCTTACGGAATCCTGCCTGACGCTTGCCGCATACATGCTTATGGGCGTAAATAAGGCAAGTAACTATGACGAAGCGGTAGAGATGTTAAAAGGCACAATAACATCCAAAAAAGCTCTCAATAAACTCGCCGAATTTGTATCTGCACAGGGCGGAGACACGGATTGTATTTATAATCCCGAAAAACTCATCGGCACAAAATACCAAAAAGACATTAAAGTCGCCGAAGACGGATATGTTAAAGAAATCTTAACGGACGAAATCGGAATGACAAGTCTTATCCTCGGCGGCGGCCGTGAAACAAAGGATTCTGTGATTGATTTGTCAGTCGGCATTAAGATAAACAAAAAAGTCGGCGATAAGGTAAATAAGGGCGACACAATCGCAACTCTTTATGCAAATGACGAAAATAAAATGGCACAGGCGGAAGAACGATTAAGAAACGCATATAAGTTTTCGGACGGACCCGTTTCCGCGCCCAAACATATCCTCGGTGTTGTAACTGAAACCAAAACCACCGTTTTTTAAAACGTAATTCGTTGTTTAAAATAAACCGATACACGGATTGTTGTTTAAATCCGCAAACATTCAAAATAATAGGGGTTTTTAATGGCTGTTCAAAAAAAGAAACTCGGTGAAATCTTAATATCTGCGGGATGTCTCACAAACGAAAAGCTCGCAAGCGCTCTCGAACTTCAAAAAACGGAAGGGGAGCGTCTCGGACGAATTCTCATAAATCACGGCTTTGTTACCGAAAAGCAAATGCTTGAAGCACTTCGTACGCAAATGGGATTTCCGTTTATCGACATCGAAACGATCGAAATTCCCGACAAGGTAATAAGGATAATTCCCTTTGCGATCGTTAAAAAATACAATGCCATTCCCGTAAAGCTCGAAAACGGATATCTTACCGTCGTGATGGAAGATCCGCTCAACTTTATGGCGGTGGAAGACATACGCATGGCAACGCAATGCGAAATAATTCCCGCGCTTTCTTATATCAGGGGCATTCAAAACACAATCGGAAGAATTTACGGAAACCGTTTTGCGGACAAGGCCGTCCAGGATATCAAAGACGAAATGACTGCGGCCGGTCATGACGCCGATCAAAACATCGACGGCGACGCACTCGTTTACAATGCGCCGATCGTTCGTCTCATAAATTCGATAATAGAAGTTGCGATCACGGACAACGCGTCGGATATACATATAGAGCCGATGTCGGATATCATAAGAATCCGTTACCGTTTGGACGGTAAACTTAATTCCGTGAGAAGCATTCCGCTTGACGCTTTAAACGCAATAATTACACGTATAAAAATCCTTGCGTCGCTTGACATTGCGGAGCGCCGCCTGCCGCAGGACGGAAGATTCGATTACAAATTCCGCGACAACACTTACAATATCCGTGTGTCGCTTCTTCCCACAACAAACGGCGAAAAAGCGGTTTTGAGAATTCTCGACAAAAACAATTTTCAAATCAAAAAGGAATATTTGGGGCTCACACGTGACAACCTCACAAAGTTTGATAAGCTGCTTCATTTGCCGAACGGCCTCGTGCTTGTAACCGGTCCCACCGGCGCCGGTAAATCCACAACGCTTTATGCGATGCTTACCGAATTAAACAAGGAATCAGAAAACATCATTACGATAGAAGACCCCGTCGAGTATGTGATAGACGGAATTTCACAGGTGCAGGTGAATCAAAAAATCGGACTTGACTTTGCTGAAGCGCTTAAAACCTTCCTCCGTCAGGACCCCGACGTAATAATGGTAGGTGAAATCCGTGATACGGATACGGCGGACATAGCAATCCGTTCCGCAATCACGGGACACCTGGTATTATCCACAATGCACACAAACGACGCCGTTTCAAGTATTTCACGACTCATAGAGATGGGGATAAAGCCTTATATCCTCGCGGTTTCTTTGATGGGCGTTATTTCACAGCGCCTTGTAAGAAACCTTTGCCCCGAGTGCAGCATAGAGTATGACGCACCGGATTATGAACTTAAGTTTTTGGGGCTTACCGGTCCGCAAAAATTCAAAAAAGCGGTCGGATGTCCAAAGTGCAACAACATAGGATATAAGGGAAGAAGTGCGGTTCACGAAATTTTGGTTGTAAATTCGGAAATCAGGAGCCTCATTTCCCGCTCCGAAGACACAAACAAAATCTACGCCGAAGCCAAGAAAAACGGCATGACGTCTTTGCGCGAAGAATGCATAAAGTTATTGTTAAAAGGCAAAACTTCCTTTGAAGAAGTAAGCTATATCACATGCGGGGTTGAATGATGATTGACATAAACGAAATTCTTAATAATGCCTGCAATACGCCGGGTGTTTCGGATGTTCATATTACGGTAGGTGTGCCTGTGATGCTTCGCCGCCACGGTGAACTTGTGCCCTATAACGATATAAAATTGCTCCCAAAAGACACGGCTGAAATTGCGAAGAGCTTAATGTCCGAAATCCAATTTAAGGAATACGAAGAAAAGGGTGAACTCGACTTTTCTTATTCCGTTCCCGGAAGCCAGCGTTTCCGTGTAAACGCTTATCACCAAAGAAACACTTGCTGTGTGGCACTCCGCTGTATTTCGGCGAACGTCCCTCCGATGGAGTCTCTCGGGCTCCCTCCGATTGTAGGGGAACTTGCGAACAAAAATTCGGGGCTCATCCTTGTCACCGGTCCCACGGGATCAGGTAAATCGACAACGCTTGCAAGTATTGTGGATAAAATCAACAAAACAAAAACAAAGCACATAATCACGCTTGAAGACCCGATAGAATATCTTTTCAGACACAACAAGTCAATCGTAAACCAGCGTGAAATCGGAAGCGACACGAGAAGCTTCACAAATGCCCTTAGAGCATGCCTCCGTCAAGACCCGGATGTAATATTGGTCGGCGAGATGCGTGACTTTGAAACAATCCAAATCGCGCTTACCGCCGCAGAAACGGGACACTTGGTGCTTTCAACGCTCCATACGGTCGGCGCCGCATCCACAATCGACAGAATAATAGATATTTTCCCGCCGTCACAACAGGACCAAATCAAGGTTCAGCTTGCGGGAACGCTCCAGGCCGTTATTTCACAGCAGCTCTTAAAGCGTGCGGATAAAGAGGGAAGAGTAATCGCAACCGAAGTCATGATTGTGAATCCCGCAATCCGCAACATGATAAGAGAAGGAAAAAATCACCTGATAAACAACTCGATCAAAACGGGCGCAATGAGCGGAATGATGCTAATGGACGATTCGCTCATGAAACTATACAAAATGGGGCAGATCACACAAACACAGCTCATGGAATATTGTGTGGATAAATCGAATATTGTGCTTATGTAGCACGCACAATATTTTTTCAAAATTTATTCATAATTTTTTCACCGAGACAGGGGATAATTAATGCCGAAATACACATATAAAGGTAAAAACATATACGGTAACATTACGGAAGGCGTATACGAGGGACCGAGCGAGGACAGCGTTGCGGAAATGCTGAAAAGCCAAAACTATTATGTCCTTGAAGTAAAGCCTTTGCTTGAACGCAAAGACATCTTTGATTTTGAAGGAAACAAAAAGATCCCCACAAAAGACCTGATGCTTTTTTGCAAACAGTTTAGCCTTGTCTTAAAAGCCGCAATTCCGATGCTTTATGCGCTCCAAATGGTTTCCGATCAAACGGAAAGCAAGGTCATGAAAAAGGCGATTGCGGAAATTATCAAAGATCTCCGCACGGGTGCAAGCCTTTCTACCTCAATCAAAAACCAAAGCGACAAGTTTCCGCAAGTGTTTATTTATATGATAGAAGCGGGAGAAGAATCGGGTACCCTCGATAAATCGCTCGACTCGCTTTACAACCACTTTGAAAAAACATACAAGACGCAAAAAAAGTTTAAATCGGGACTCACATACCCCATAATGGTCATAGTTGTCGCGATTGCCGTAACTATTCTCCTTATGACGGTTGTGGTACCTACGTTTATATCACTTTTTGATTCAAACGACATGGAGCTCCCGGGAGCCACAAAAGCGTTAATTTTAATATCGAATTTCTTGATAAATTATGGTTTTTTAACTTTTTTAATAATTGTTGGACTTTTGTTGGTATTAAAGGTGTATAATTCTACACCGAACGGCGGACTTAAGCTTGACTATTTAAAACTTAAAATTCCGCCTTTTGCTATGCTGTATGTTAAGAACGCATCATCGCGTTTTGCGAGCACTATGTCAACGCTTCTTTCAGCCGGTGTAGGTATCGCGGAAAGCCTTGATATCACATCAAAGGTTGTGGGTAACCGCTATATCGCGGAAGCGCTCCAAAACGTGCGCAGAAGCCTGATTTCCGGTAAAGGGCTCACGGGTCCCATAAAGGAAGAACATATTTTCCCGCCAATGCTCGAAAACATGATCATGATGGGTGAGGAATCCGGTAATATCGAAGCAATGCTTGCAAATGCCGCAAATCTTTATGACGAAGAAGTTGATTCGGCGGTACAGCGTATCACCGACATGATTCAGCCTACAATCATAATTGTGCTCGGCGGTGTGGTCGGATTTATCGTGCTTGCGGTTGCGTTACCGTTGTTTTCGCTTTATTAAAAAGCGTAGTATTTCATTTATTTTTGCTTTAAAATAAGCTATTGTTTTAATCAATCGATGGTTAGGGATTAGGGGTTCTCAAAATAACTTTTCCCATATCATAAATAAAAAATTCCAAAAAGGAGTATATCATGAAGAAATTTTTCAAAGAAAACCAAAAAGGTTTCACACTCATCGAACTGCTTGTTGTAATTGCAATACTTGCGGTTCTCGCAACCCTCTATGTACCGAAGATTGTA
>CAZZFV010000010.1:39319-51668 GCA_964653855.1 uncultured Lachnospiraceae bacterium | reverse complement strand
TGACGATATGACTCTTTTTGACGATGAACTGATGAGTCATGTTTTTGACGGGAATGTTGAAGCCACAGAGCTTATTTTCATGAAAGTAATCCGAGAAGCATGCATTTTAAAGCGTTAGCCGACGGGGTAAAGCATTTTAAACAACAAGCAGTGTTACAACTATTGACGGGTAATTAATATGAAAAAAGGGAAAAAAATAATATCATGTATAGCAATCTTTGTAATTCTTATATTAATTATTACCGTTGCAATAACAATATTAAGATTTACCGATTCCGAATTTCGATATAATTTCGATATTACATTTAATTGTGCCAAAACCCACTGTTCATATAATATTTCCAAAAGCGGAGCCGATGCAAAAAAAGCCGTACTCCCTCTTCCTCCGTCAACAACGCGTGCTTACAAGCATTCGGATACGGCAGTAACGTATTATTCAAAGCTGACCATCAAAGAATTTTTGGACTATTACATTACGGCGGGCTATACGGTCCAAGGCAATTTAGTCTATACCGAAGATTATATTTTTATTATTACAGGCGTGCCTAAAGAAACAGGAACTCTTAAATACAATTTTATAGATATTGATTTGTACCCGGAATAACGTACCCTTATACAAATAAAGCCGGCAGCACAAGTTTAGTCTTGTTTGTTGCCGGCTTTTCATATTCACCACGATATGATTTCCGTTCCTTCTTCCGTCACAAGCACCTGGATTTCCCATTGTGCGGACGGAAGTCCGTCGTCCGTATACACTTCCCAATCGTTTTCGTCGGAAACATATATGTCTTCGTCTCCGAAATTTACCATGGGCTCAATCGTAAACATAAGCCCGGGCGCAAGTACCATACCGGTTCCGCGCTTCATATGAAATCCCACCCACGGATCTTCATGGAATTGATTTCCCACACCGTGTCCGCCGATTTCACGAACTATTGTGTAGCCTCTGTCATACACATAATCATGAACCGCCGCGCTCATATCGCCGAGATACCCCCACGGTTTAACTGCCTTAAGGCCTTCATATACGCTTTCGCGTGTTACTTCCACAAGTCTTTTTATTTGCGGATCGACATGTCCTATGCAAAACATTCTCGAAGAATCCGAAAAAGCGCCGTTTAAAATCGTGGAACAGTCAACGTTTATGATATCCCCCTCTTGCAAAACAACCTTGTCCGACGGAAATCCGTGACAAACCTGGTCGTTTACGGATGTGCAAACGCTGTAAGGGAATCCTTCATAATTGAGAGGCGCCGGAATTCCGCCCATTTTGGTTGTCATATCATAGACAATCCTGTCGATTTCCGCCGTAGTCATGCCTTCCTTTATCACTTCACCGATATGATCGAGGACACTCACGTTAATCTTTGCCGATTCCTTTATTCTCTTAATCTGTTCCGGTGTTTTTATCAAATTTCTCCCCGGAACTTTTTTTCTTATAAGCCTAAGTTTCTTAAGCCTGTCGTCAAAGCGTTTGTGGCAATTTGCATACATCTTGCCGCTCTTGCACCAGCATTCTTCATCGTCCCTAATTTTAATTGACATTTACGTTTCTCCGAAATTTTTGTTTCGTTTATTCGTCATAAGCGAAAATTTATCTTAAATAAGTAACCGTATATAAAAGCCATAAAAGGGACAACTTAAAAAATTGCCCCTTTTGACGTTATGTCTTATTTGTTTCTGTATATGATATCGTCTCTGCCCGGACCGTTGCTTATCATTGTGATCGGGAAGCCGATTTCGTTCTCGATAAACTCGATATATTTACGGCAATTTTCGGGCAAATCTTCATACTTTCTGATTCCCCTGATGTCTGTTTTCCAGCCGGGAAGCTTTTTGAGCACGGGCTTTGCCTTTTCAAGAAGCGACGTAACGGGGAAATCCGTTGTAACCTGTCCGTCTATTTCATATCCCACACATACCGGGATTTCATCAAGATATCCGAGCACGTCAAGCACGGTGAACGCTACATCCGTTGTGCCCTGGATACGGCAGCCGTACTTACTTGCAACGCAGTCAAACCATCCCATTCTTCTCGGGCGTCCCGTTGTTGCACCGTATTCACCGCCGTCACCGCCGCGACGACGAAGTTCATCCGCCTCGTCTCCGAATATTTCGGAAACAAACGCACCTGCGCCCACAGCCGAAGAATAAGCCTTGCAAACGGTAACTATCTGCTTTATCTCATAAGGCGGAATTCCCGCACCGATCGCACCGTATGCGGCAAGTGTGGACGAAGACGTAACCATCGGGTAAATGCCGTGATCGGGGTCTTTGAGTGATCCGAGCTGACCTTCAAGCAAAATCGTCTTTCCTTCTTTAACAGCATTCCAAAGATAAGCACTCGTGTCGCAAACAAAAGGATCAAGCATCTTTTTGTAATCCATGAGCGTGTTAAAAAGTTCTTCCTCGTTTAACGGATCCTTGTGATAAAGATTTATGAGAGTCGCATTCTTGATTTCCGCAACTCTTCTGATCTTTTCGCGAAGAGCATCGGGATCTCCGTAAAGCTCCGACACCTGGAATCCGATTTTTGAATACTTATCGGAATAGAAAGGCGCGATTCCCGACTTTGTGGATCCGAACGAATTTTTACCGAGGCGCTCCTCCTCGTATTTATCAAAATCAATATGATAAGGCATTACCATCTGTGCTCTGTTTGACACAAGAAGGTGCGGCATGGGCACGTTTTTGTCCGTAATCGACTTTACTTCCTCAAAAAGCTTGGGAACGTTTAACGCAACACCGTTTCCGATGATACTTGTCGTATGATCGTAAAAAACACCCGACGGAAGTGTATGAAGTGCAAACTTGCCATACTTGTTTACAATCGTATGTCCCGCATTTGCGCCGCCCTGAAAACGGATGATGATGTCCGCATCCTGCGCAAGCATATCGGTAATTTTTCCTTTTCCTTCATCGCCCCAGTTGGCGCCGACAATAGCTTTTACCATATTTTTTCTCCTTTAATTTAAAGCATTGCTTTTAAAGACTCACTTGTCGACTCTTCAAAAAGCCAAAGGTCATTTTACCATAAAAAAACGATTTGTCACCAAAAAGAGTATTATTATTTCTTATAGGGTGCTTATAACCGGGTATTTTCCTATCTTAATTCGCAAAGCTCAAGTATCAATTTTTCCGTTTTCTCCCAGCCGAGACAGGGATCGGTGATTGATTTTCCGTATATGTCGCCCGTGTCCGATTGCGCTCCGTCTTCGATATAGGATTCAATCATTAGCCCCTTTACCATATCGTGCACCGTTTTCGAATAACGTGTGCTGTGCATTACTTCTTTTGCGATACGCACCTGTTCCAAATAACGTTTACCCGAATTTGAGTGATTGGTATCAACGATTATCGCGGGATTTTGAAGATTTGCCTTTAAATATGTTTCCGTGAGAGCCTCCAAATCCTCATAATGATAATTCGGAAGCTGACGCCCGTATTTGTTTACGGATCCCCGAAGCACCGCATGCGCAAGCGGATTTCCTTTGCTTTTCACTTCCCATCCCGCATACACAAAATCATGCGGATGCTGCGCCGCCATAATCGAATTTATCATAACCGCAACATCACCGCTTGTGGGATTTTTCATCCCGACGGGAATATCGAGCGCACTTGCCGTAAGACGGTGAAACTGATTTTCCACCGAACGCGCGCCTACGGCCACATAACTCACAAGATCCGAAACATACGCGTGCTTTTCGGGATAAAGCATCTCGTCTGCCCCCGAAAAACCGGTATTTTTGAGCACCTCAAGATGCAAACATCTTGTTGCCGCAAGTCCTTTTAAGGCATCGGGCGCCTTGTGGGGATCCGGCTGATGAAGCATTCCCTTATAACCGTCTCCCGTTGTGCGCGGCTTGTTTGTGTAAATACGGGGTACAATGACAATTTTTTCTTTTACTCTGTCCGCCACACGCCGCAGTCTTTCCGCATAGTCAAGCACCGCATCCGTGCGGTCTGCGGAACACGGCCCCACAATCAAAAGAAGCTTATCGGATTTTCCCGAAATTATGTCCTTTATTTCCTTATCGTTTTGTTCTTTTTTCTTTTTTAAGTCTTCCGACAGGGGAAACATATCTTTTATTTCCTCAACCGACGGAAGCTTTCTCACAAATTCGGCATTCATATTGTTTTCTCTTTATTAAATCCGTTACATTTATTTCTTATTATTAATTATACAATCCAAATCGTCAAAAAATCCGGGATAACTCTTATTCACGGCTTCCGCTCCCATTAAATCCCCGCCCGTACATAAAAGCAAAAGCGTAAGCGCCATCGCGATTCTGTGATCATTATGGGAGTCTGCGGGAACAGGCGGTATTTTTAATGTTCCTTTTTCCACCGTAACCTTGTCATATTCTATTCGCACGTTTATCCCAAACTTAAAAAGTTCTTCCTTCATCGCCGCCGCGCGGTCGGATTCCTTGCTCTTTAACCTCTCGGTACCGGTAAAAACTCCGCCGTTTTTTATGGCCGCATATGCCATGAGAATGGGACCCAAGTCTATTGTATTACTTATGTCAATAACGGCATACCGGATATCGGGTTCACTTACAGATTCCGATTTATTTGCAAATTCCGGCAAATTCGCTAAGTTTGCAATATCGGAATTGTCTTTTTCAATCGTATTTGCGGTTCTGCCCAGCTTATCAAAAAGTGCACCGCAGATTTTATCACCCTGTGTACCGTTATTGTCAAGTCCGTTAATTTTAATTTTTGCACCAAGATGATTTAATGCCACAAAAAAAGCCGCATTTGACCAATCACCGGAAACTGTATATTCCGCACTCTTATATCGCTGATTGCCGGGAACAAAATATAAGTCACAATTATCCGTATGCTTAACCGTAATTTCGAACCGCTTCAACATTTCAAGAGTCATATTTACATAAGGCGCACTCTTTAAATCACCTGTAATTGTAAGCTTTCCGTCATAAGGAAGCATCGGCATCATAAAAAGAATTCCCGAAATATACTGGCTTGAAATATTCCCCGGCACAACAAAGTTTTTTTGCGTTATCCTTCCCGTAACTCTTATGAAACTTTTTTCTTTATAAAAGGAGACCTTGCTTTCCCCAAATACTTCTTCATAAACACCGATCCCCCGTTCAATTAATTTTTCGGAGCCTTTTATTATGACATCTCCGTAAAGAAAAAGTGCCGCCGGCAGCAAAAACCTCATCGTGCTTGCGCTTTCGTTACAATTTAAAATTATGGGGATATGTTTTTTGAGCTCGCTATCCCGTACATTTTCATCGTCAACCTTATTTAAAGCATCAAAATTTATCCCCGTTATACAAAGTACATTACCGGAAACGTCTATTTGCGCTCCCATCGCACGCATACATTCAATCGTCGCACGCGTGTCATCGCAAATCGAAGCGTTTTTGATGACCGACTTACCGTTTACAAGCGCCGCCGCAATTACAGCCCTGTGCGTTTCGCTTTTAGACGGCACTATCGTAATCTCGCCCATGCAATTTTTAAATTGTAATTTTTCCGTATGCTCAGTCACTTTTGTGAGCCTCTCCGTCTATAGAAAAAAATATCCGAAAAGATTATACCACAGTTTACAGAGTAATACCTGTCCGCAAAGAAATTTTGGGTTGCTTTTCCCAAAATAGTCTGTTATATTTTTTTTATATATATTTTTATCACAATATTTAAGCAAAGGAGCGATTAAAGATAAAAATTAATTCCCTATATTTGTATAGTTGCATTTTTTATAGGAACCGCGATTATTTTCACTGCCGATACAGGTTTTGTTGCCGAGTATAAATCCGCTCAACTCGGTGGTGCACTCATAAGCATCTTTTCAGGCACTTACTTAGGCCTTTATCTGTTTCGGTTTTTCAAAGACAAATAACACGGCTTCTCATAATGCAACTTATCTTCGCAGGCTTAAAGGGACCTTAGGTGCAAACCCAAGGTCTTTTTTTACTTAATACATGTAATTTCTCATGTCTCAACAAATATTTTTCACCCTAAGCCTAAAGCAATGCTCCAAAAACCGTCACGTCGCGCAGATTATTATTTCAATTTACTTTGAAGTTTGTTTGAAGTTGTTTTGAAGCTATTTTGAAGTTACCTTGAAGTTGTTATTGAAGTTGCTTTGAAGTTGACTTTGAAGTTGCTTTGAAGTATAATTAAAGTAACCAAAGGAGGTTTATATTTATGTATTTGGAAGAACTTACAATGGATACATGCATAGAAAATGAGAAACTTGAATGCAAAATAAAATTAAACAGAGACGATATTGTCAGCTGGCTAAAAACTATAGCGGGATTTGCCAATGCGGAAGGCGGATTTCTTTTCATCGGCGTAGAAGACAAAACAAACAAGTTGATAGGTTTTGACAGACAAGAGGCCGACAGCGAAAGAAATTATTTTAATAACCAAGTTAATGAACATTTGACTCCTCGCCCCCAAATAAAAATTTCCTTTTTACGTTATGAAATTAACGGCAAAGAACGTTTTATTATTAAAGCGGCGATTGATGAATCCGCGGTAAAACCCGTTATATTAAAATTAAACGGAATTCCCGCAATATTTATGCGCAGGGACGGTTTTACGAACGGAGCGACCTATGAAGAAATCATAGACATGAGCATTAAAAGCAAAAAAAGCCAATATGATGTTCTTGTTTCAGACATAAAATATGACAAAAATAAGCTTACCGATTTGATGACATTTTATGCCGAGCACAACAACGGAAAGGAACTAAAAGAAAAAGCATTGAAGTCGCTTGGTTTTATGGATGCGGAAGGCAATTTATTAAACGGATCGTTGCTGTTTCTTGATGACTATCAGGGTGACAAAACAGCCGTGCAATGTTCCGTTTTTTCCGGATTTAATAAAGGAAGCGAGCGAATTGTCACAATAAATCGTTTTAAAGGCAACATCACTTCAACAATTAATTACATGACGGATTTTGTCAATCAAAGAATGAATCATGGGATAATAAAGCTTGCGGATAAGAGAGTGAATATTGATGCCTATCCCCAAAGGGCTTTGTTTGAAGGGATTGTGAATGCGGTTGCTCACAGAGATTATTTTTTGGACGGAACACAAATTCAAGTTGATATGTTTAAGGATCGATTGGAAATATCTTCTCCCGGCAGCTTTTACAAAGGTGAAAAGCTCGGAAAAACATATGATTTGTCGGGAATTATATCAAAGCGTCGTAATGAACTTATTGCCGGCATTCTTGTGATGTGCAATGTTATGGAAGCCGCAGGTACAGGATTTGATAAAATAACGGAAGAATATGCAAACGCAGATGAAAAACATAAACCTTATATTTTTTCTTCATCCGATCATTTTACATTGGTTCTTCCCGATTTGACGTATGAAAACGGACCCGAAAGTGAAGATATCCCGGTTATATCGTTTATACCTGTGCCAAACGGAACGGAATATGATGAAAAAGTTTTGGCTTTTTGCTTTTATAAAGCGAGAAAAGCTGCCGAAATAGCATTATATTTAGGCATCAGTGATTCAACGTATTTTCGGAAGCACGTACTTGAAAATTTAACCGCAAACGGATATTTGGAAAAAAATAAAGTGTCGAGAACATCTTATTACAAGACCAATTTAACGATGGCAACAATAAAATAACCTTATCACAGAAATATGTAATACAAGTCTTCTTAGACGCAAAGGACCTTAAGCTTCCCAAGGTCCTTTTTTAACTTCACCTATTCCCGACATACGATACCAAAAAATCAACCGCTTCCGTATATCCGTTAAATCCGTGCCCCGTTATCGTTTTTACGGCGGCAAGTGAAATATAACTGATTTTTCTGAAATCCTCGCGTGCATTGACATCCGAAATATGCACTTCCACGGTTGGGATTCCGACTGCCTTTACGGCGTCAAGAAGTGCAATACTCGTGTGCGTATATGCGCCCGGATTTATTATGATTCCGTCCGTGTGATTAAAATACGCGTTTCCTATAGCGTCAACCAAATCACCCTCGTGATTGGACTGATAAAAAGAAACATTAATTTTATTGCCTGTCACGGCACCCGCATCAAGCGAATTTACTCCCGGTAAAATATTGCCGGAATTAAGTTTGTTTACCTTATTTATCTCATCACAATGCGCCTTTATCATATTTACAAGGTCGTTATACGTTTTCTTTCCGTAAATATCCGGTTCTCTGATTCCGAGTAAATTTAAATTCGGTCCGTTTATAACAAGTATGTTCATAATGTCTCCTGATTTTTCCGGTATTTAAAATTTCTTCTTCTCTCCAAATCTTACCGGTGAAAATTCCGGTGACCGGTTAACTTTACTTATAATTTCTTCCGCATTTTCTTTTATTCCGTGATTCCCGTCGATTGTTATATCTGCCGCTGCCTTATATACCGGATATCTTTCGTTATATAAAGCCTCAAGCTTTTCGTACGTGTCTCCGAGCGGGCGGTCGGGCATCGCGCTTAAATATTCCAAATCCCTGTCAATAAATATGAGTACACCGTTCCTTTTAAGTGCTCTCACATTTTCAGGATCCAACACACTTCCGCCTCCGGTTGCGATTACGGAATTGTTGCCTTTTGAAATTTTTTCGATCACTTCTTTTTCTTTTAGCCTAAACTCTTTTTCTCCGAACTTATGTATAAAATCGGCCGCAGACATTCCCGTATAATTTTCGATTTCCGTGTCCGTGTCAAAGAAGTGTTTCACAAGAAGCCTTGAAACTTCCCGTCCTACGGTTGTCTTACCGCATGTGGGCATGCCTATTAACACAAGATTTAATTTACTTAACAAAATTTTTTGGAAAGTCTCCGCAGCAATACGATTTAATGCATTCACGTCTCCCACGTCAAAATCACCTGCCATTTCGGACATGGTCATTGCTGATCCGGTTATTTTTGACTTATTTTTTTCAGACTTATTTATTTCCGACCCGATGATTTCACCGCATGTATTATTTTGTAAGATTTCAAGTTTCTCATTTGCGCCTTCAAAAAGCTTACTTGCCATGACGGCTTGCGCAACAAGCATAAAAAGTCCGTTTGCCGCAACTATGCCTTTTTCCTGTGCTTCTATACACAAATTTGTCCGTATGGGATTAAAAATCACGTCAAATACCGCCGAAAGACGCGGAAACGCGCTTATGTCAACCGGAATTCCCTCATTTTCCGGATACATTCCTACAGGCGTAGTATTAATTATTACATCTGCATCCGTGTGCTCCGAGTAAGCTTCGTCATAAGAAATCACATCTTTTTTGTCACACTTATTTCTTGACACCCTGTAAACGTATTTTGCCCCAAGTTTCCTTGCAACATAAAGCGCCGTTTTGGATGTGCCGCCGCTACCAAGTATCAAAACCTTTTTGTTTTTTATGTCAAAGTTCATTTTGATAAGTGCTTCAAGTCCGTACGCATCCGTATTGTATCCCGTAAGCACTCCGTTTCTGTTTACAATCGTATTTACGGCGCCGATTTCTTTTGCTTCACCGGACACCCTGTCAAGATACGGAATCACCGTTTCCTTATACGGCATTGTTACATTTATTCCTTTAAATTCCCGTTTTTTTAAAAACTCGGGCAAGTTGTTCTTATCTATTTCATGAAGCTCATATAAATATTTCCCGAAGCTCTCATGAATTTCTTTTGAAAAGCTGTGCGAGAGCTTTTCGCCTATCAATCCGTATTCCATATTTTATACCCTAAAAATTACAACTTAATAACTTTACCTGTGTTTGTGTTTCCTGTATTTGTGCTTCCTTTCTCCGGTAAAAGCACCCTTTTTCCGAATTCCGACACAAGCAAATCGCAAATCACAAGCGCCGTAAGCGAATCGATCACCGGACAAATACGCCTTATTATCGCGGGATCATGGCGCCCTTTAATTTCGAGTGTCTCCACTGTTCCCGCAGCAAGATTTACGGTTTGCTGCTTTTTAAATATCGACGGCGTCGGCTTTACGGCCGTGTCAAACAAAATCGGCATTCCGTTTGAAATTCCGCCGTTTATTCCGCCGTTATTGTTTGTGAGAGTTATGATTTTTTGATTTTTGACCGCAAATTCGTCGTTAAATTCGCTGCCCGTAAGCTTCGTTCCCATAAATCCCGCACCGAATTCAACGCCTTTCACACCGCCTATCGAAAATAAGGCATGTGAAATAAGGCTTTCCACACTGTCAAAAAAAGGTTCTCCGATTCCCGCAGGAACCCCTAAGACAGCCGTTTTTATGATACCGCCTACCGAATCACCCGTTTCCGCGGCATTCTTAATTTCCTGTTTCATCCGTTCGCCGGCTTCCTTATTAATCACCGGAAACAAAGACGCATCAATTTTCTCACAAAGCTTTATAAATTTCCCGTGATGAGAATCCCCAAAATCACCGAAATCAAAATTGCATAAATCAAAGTCTCCGAAGTCAAAATCGTCGTCCTTTATTCCCGCACATTCTCCTATATGAGACACAATCCTGATCCCCATATTTTTGAGCACCGGAATCAAAATACCGCCCGCGGCAACAATTCCGGCCGTAACTCTTCCCGAAAAATGCCCGCCTCCGCGGTAATCGTTAAAGCCGTCATACTTTACATATCCCGTATAATCGGCATGGGATGGTCTTATGATGTTTTTGTCGTAATCGTCACTTTTTTGATTTACATTCGGAATCAAAATGCATACGGGGCTTCCGGTCGTGAAGCCGTTAAACACACCGCTCACGATTTTGTATTCGTCGGGTTCTTTCCGCGCCGTTTCTAAGTTACTCACAGGGCGTCTTTTAAGGAGAAGCGCTTTTATGTTTTCATCTTCCACACGAATTCCCGCAGGCAGCCCGTCAATCACGCATCCGACCATTTCACCGTGACTTTCCCCGAATATTGTAAATATTATGTTTTGTCCGAAACTGTTTTTCATGTCTGTTTCCTTATGCTTAAATAAATTCCGCCTTGCTCGGATTTTACTTTATCTTCCGATTTACACAAATTTACCTTATGCTCTGTCTTACCCGTATTTTACCTTAAATGTCGTCTCACATCGCTTCATGGTTTTAACTTACTTATTTCATCATATGTCATCCGTCTAAACTCATATTCACCTATTTTATCGCACCATACGACGTTTACAAAATCACTTTCCGCCTTCTTGTCATGCTTTATATAATTTATTAAAGTGTCTGTGCTCACGTCCGTCGTAACAGGCAAATCAAGCTTTTTTAAGACTTCACGGATTCTTTTTTTAGCTTCGCCCGATGCCATATAAAGCATCCCGATCGCAACACATTCGCCGTGCAACAATTCCCCCGCTTTTACACCTTCGATCGCGTGCCCAACCGTGTGCCCAAAATTTAACACTCGCCTCAAACCCTTTTCATATGGGTCCGCCGACACAATCGATTTTTTTATTTTATTTGACTCTTCAACTATTTCCGTTAAATAATCATAAGGATTTTCTTTTTCCTCAAACAACCCGAAAAACTTTTCATCACACGTCGCAGCCATTTTTACGGCTTCGGAAAGCCCCGCGTTTAATTCTCTTTTCGGTAAAGTATCAAGAACATCCGTATCGATTATAACCTTTTCGGGCATATAAAAAGTACCGATTACGTTTTTGACACCCAACAAATCTATCCCCGTCTTTCCGCCGACAGACGAATCCACCATCGCAAGAAGCGTTGTGGGGATGTTTATGAATTTTATCCCGCGCATATACGTTGATGCCGCAAATGCCGCTATATCGCCGCACACACCGCCGCCGAGAGCGATTACCGTATCGGTTCTCTTAAAATCGTTTTGAAGGAGCGTTTTCATGATTTCAATATAATTTTCAACCGATTTACTTTCTTCACCATGCTTTAATGTAAAAAAACGTGGCGTTATGCATTGCTCCGCCACCGTTTTTTTGTATTTTAGGGGAACCGCATCATCCGTCACAATCAAAGTTTTTCCGGAAAATTCAAAAAAATCCTTAAAGCGCGCGATTGCTCCCTTTTCGTTTACAATTTCGTATTCTTTTTTTAAATCCGGAACGCTTACTTTCATATCGTAAATTTCCCTTAAATTTCTTTACTCCGAGTTTTCAAAAATTGCTTTCGGGGGGGAATCCCCATTTACTCACTTTCCCGTGCCTTCACCCTTAATCACTTTTTCCTGATATTCGCACGAGAGTCCAATCACACATTTTTGAAATTCCGCATAAAATTCCTTAAGTGACACATCCGAAAGCCCCGAAAGATTTTTTTTGATCAAAAATTCTTCGCGTTTTTCATCCTTAACCGGAATCCCTTTTTCCTTTTTATATAAGCCGATTTTTTTTGCGACCCTCATCCGGCTTTCAAAAAGAGAGCGCATTTCGTTATCGATGCTTTCGATTT
>CAZZFV010000010.1:0-39219 GCA_964653855.1 uncultured Lachnospiraceae bacterium | reverse complement strand
TCTTAATTTATCTTTTTCCGTCATTTTTTATTTCCTTTACGGTTTCAAGAATATACTCTGAGAGTTCCTCAATTCCCTCGCCCGTTTTTGCGGACACACGGATAACGCGTGCGTTTTTGTTGAGTCCCCGTATATTTTTTAAGGCCTTGTCAAAATCAAAATCAAAGAAGTCCGCCGTATCCGTTTTTGAAATCACGATCAAATCGCAAATGCTGAACATAAGCGGATATTTAAGCGGCTTATCGTCGCCCTCGGGCACGGAAAAAAGCATCATTTTTTTGTGCGCGCCCGTGTCAAATTCCGCGGGACAAACAAGATTTCCTATGTTTTCCAAGAAAATCAAGTCGGGATATGCGTCGTTTTCCTTAAACTCGCTTTCAAATTCCGTAAGTGCCTTTTCCGTCATTTCCGCATCGATATGGCAAAGTCCGCCGTTATGAATCTGAAGCGCCCTTACTCCCGTTTTGCCGGCCACACGCTCGGCATCGAGAGACGTTTCTATGTCAACGTCCATGACGGCAATATTTAATTTATCCTTCAAATTATTGATAAGCGCGGTCAGAAGCGTGGTTTTTCCGGATCCCGGAGACGACATCACATTTATCATGCATGTTCCTTTTTTTATAAGCTTTTCACGCACCCTGTCCGCTGCCGTATTGTTGTCCTTAAACACGTTTTCGTGAATTTCTATAACACGCACTTTTCCCATGTCACATTACCTCCGAAAGCCTGTCTTTTAAATAATCGACAACATATTCAATGCCGAGACCCATTTTTGCGGAGATCGGGAAAATAAGCGCATCCTTGTTGCATTTCTTGATTCTTTGTTTTGCCAGTTCCGTATTAAAATCAAACACGGAAAGCGCGTCCGTTTTGTTTATGAGAACCGCATCCGAAACTTCATACATAAGCGGATATTTTGCGGGCTTATCGTCGCCTTCCGGCACGGACAAAATCGTAAGATTTACGTGCGCACCCGTATCGAATTCCGCGGGACAGACAAGGTTTCCGACATTTTCGATAAAGATTATGTCGACGTCATCAAGTCCCAGCGCGTTTAATCCTTGCATCGTCATTTCGGCGTCCATGTGGCACATGCCGCCCGTATGCAATTGAACTGCTTTTCCGCCGTTTTGTTCTATTTTTTCGGCATCTACGGACGCGTCTATGTCACATTCCATTACACCGACACGTGCGGCACCTTTAAGCCCTTCGATTATCCGGATTAATGTCGTCGTTTTTCCCGAACCCGGCGACGACATCACATTTACAAGAAGTTTATGCTGTTCTTTTAAGTTTTTTCTTATCTTATCCGCCGTAACTTCGTTTTCTTTAAATATTCCTTGCTTTAACTCAAGTATCGTCATATACGCCTATCTCTTTTATGTTAAATTCATTTCCGCGAAGCAGGTATGTGTTTTCGCTTTTGCAATAAGGGCACGTTTTTCCGTATTTTACGGTTTCGTATTCCTTTTTGCAATCGTCGCACAACGTGACCGCCTTGATGTTTTCGATATGCATCTCGGTATTACATGTGCACTCTTCCTTTTTGCGCGCCCAGTTCCAGCAATCGATAAGCTGCTCATTAATTACGGTAGAGACCTCTCCGATCTCTACCGTAACATAATCAACGTGCTTTACATTGTTTTCTTCCGCCACCTGCTTTACGTCTTTTAATATATAAAAGGTAACGCCGAGCTCATGCATTTAATGTTCCGCCTTTTTGTGTGTCAAAATCTTTACGGCTCTCTTCATCTGATAAGGAAGAATTGCCTTAAACTTGTCTTCCGCCGCAATCATCGTTGAGCATTCCGGATGATCTCTGTGAAGGGTAATCGCATCAAATGCGCACTTTGTGGTACATACGCCGCAGCCGATACACTTGTTGGGATCGACAACCGATGTGCCGCATCCGAGGCATCTTGCGGTCTCAGCCTTTATTTGCTCTTCGGTGAACGCGTTCTTGTTGTTCTTAAAAGGATCCGTTACGGATTTATTCTTTGTGGGATATTGACGCTTTGTGTTGTCATATTGCTCAACTCTGATGTTGTCCGTATCAAGAGCCTTGAATTCCCAACGGTTGCGTCCCGTAACCATATGTCCGCCCTGTACAAAACGGTGCATAGATTCTGCCGCAATCTTGCCCTGTGCTATCGCATCGATCGCAAACTTGGGTCCCGTATAAACGTCGCCGCCGATAAATATGTCTTTAACGGATGTTTGGAAAGTGATTTTGTCCGCAATAACCCTCGGACCCGCAAATTCAATGTTTTCGTTCTTTACGAGGTCGCCCCATACGGATTGCTGGCCGATTGCAAAAATAAGTCTGTCGCACTTGACGGTCACAAGATCGTTTTCGTCGTATTTGGGCGCAAACTTCTTGTTTTCGTCATATACGGATGTGCATCTCTTAAATACTACGCCCGTAACGCGCCCGTTTTCCGTAAGCACTTCCATGGGGCCGTAGCCGCAATTTATCGTTACGCCGTCTTCTTCCGCTTCCGTGATTTCTTCGTCGGATGCGGGCATCTCATGTGCCTGCTCAAGGCAGAACATATGAACCGTCTCCGCACCGTTTCTCTTTGAAACTCTCGCTGCATCGATCGCAACGTTACCGCCGCCGACAACGACAACATTTCCCGTATATTCCTTGCCGCCGCAATTTGCGTCATGGAGATATTCGATTGCGGTCATTGTGCCGTCCGCATTGTCTCCCGTGATACCCGGGCGACGTCCCGCATTACAACCGATCGCAATATAAAATGCCTTGTAGCCCTGAGTTCTGAGCTCGTCAATCGTAATGTCTTCACCTACATTTACGCCCGTCTTTATTTCGACGCCCATTTCGCGCATAATATCGATTTCCGCGTCAAGAACCTTCTTGTCAAGCTTATACGAAGGAATACCGTAACGAAGCATACCGCCGGGTGCCGCTTCTTTTTCGAATACGGTGGGCTTATATCCTTTTTCCGCAAGATAAAATGCCGCCGTGAGTCCCGCAGGACCGCCGCCGATGATTGCAACCTTTTGCTCGAATCTGTCCATATGAATCGAAGCCGGGATAACAATTTCGGGAACATAGCGTGTTTCCGCATTCAAATCCTGCTCGGCAATAAACTTCTTGATTTCGTCGATCGAAACCGCTGCGTCGATCTTGCATCTCGTGCATGCGTCCTCGCATCTTCTGTTACATACCGCACCGCAAACAGCCGGGAACGGATTCTGACGCTTGATGAGAGCAAGCGCCTCCCTGTATTTTCCTTCCGCTGCCTTTCTTATATAGCCCTGAACCGCAATATGTGCGGGACAAGCCGTCTTACACGGCGACGTGCCGGTTTCGTGAACATTTATTCTGTTGTTATCGCGGTAATCCGGATCATACTTTTCGGGTCCCCACTTAACGGCATCCGGAAGCTCATGCTTCGGATACTCGATTCTTTCGCCGTTTGCGAGAGGAATCTTCTGACCGAGCTTTGCCGCACCCGCAGGGCAATATTCGACGCATCTTCCGCAAGCAACGCACTTTGATTCGTCAACATGCGCAACATAAGCCGAACGTGACATATTGGGAGTATTAAAAAGCTGCGACGTACGAAGCGCGTTACATATTTCAACGTTGCAATTGCATATTCCGAAAATCTTGTTTTCACCGTCGATATTTGTGATCTGATGCACAAAGCCGTTGTCTTCGGCACGCTTCAAAATTGCAAGCGCCTCTTCCTTGGTGATGTCGTGACCTTTGCCCGTCTCGCGGCAATAATCCGCAAAGTCGCCCACACCTATGCACCAGCCGAAATCGTCATCCGCACATCCGTCGCCGATTGCCTTACGGGACGCACGGCATGAACATCTTCCGACGCCGATTTTTCCTTCATATTTCGAAAGCCAATAAGAAAGCTTCTCTATATCGATTGCTTCGTTTTCCATCGAGATCGCTTTTTCGACAGGAATAACGTGCATTCCGACTCCTGCGCCTCCGGGCGGAACCATTTGCGTAATGCCCGCAAGCGGAATATATGTCATTCTTTCAAAGAAAGCGGCAATATCCGGATGGTCCTTTAATCTGGGATTCGACCTGTCGGGCAATTCTTCCATGTTGAAAAGTTCGGCTGAACCCGGCACAAACATCGGAAGACAATAGCGTCGCTCCGTTTGCGGAGCCGTGCGGCCGTTGTGATCGTAATGATTTCCGTAGTCATATTCAAGAAGTCCCACGTAGCTCATCTCGTCAAGAAGCTTTTGGAACGCATCTTTTCCGGCATCATCTATACCGCAGAGCTTACAAAGCTCCGAAAACGTGTAATGATGTCTCTTTTTCATCTTGAGTGCGACGTCCGCCATTTCGTCGGTTACGATTTCGGCAAGTCCCCAATATTCCGGATCCTCAACCTTTACCCCGCCAAAGATATGCCCGGCGACGTCCGTGATTTTGCGTCCGAGCTTAACGATTTTCTCGCGTGCCGGCGCATCGTGCATGTGATTTGCTTTCCAATTTTCGTACTGTTCCATTCCCATAAATCTTCTTCCTCCCATGGTTGTTTTGCTTATGGTTGTTACTATTTTATCACTTTATTTATCGCATCAATCAGCTTATTTATGTCAAACGGCTTTGAAATATGCTCGTTCATACCCGCTTTAAGCGCATTTTTCCTGTCTTCCTCGAATGCGTTTGCCGTCATCGCGATAATCGGAATATGCGACTTTTTGCCGTTGTCGAGAGCGCGTATTTCACGTGTTGCGGCATATCCGTCGAGATTCGGCATCTGAATATCCATAAGAATGACATCGTAATGTCCCGCGCTTTCAGACTTAATTTTGTTTACGCACTCGCGTCCGTCAACCGCACGATCCGCCTTAAATCCCGCTTCCTTCAGTATTTCAAGCGCTATTTCGGCATTTAGGTCATTGTCTTCCGCAAGCAATATTCTTCCGGTTTTGGGCTTTGCTTTTTTATTTGTTTTCGTGTCTGTTTCCGTGCTTATTTCTGTATTTGCTTCCGCGTTTTTGTTTTCTTCTTTCACGGAATCTTTATTGTCGATTTCTTCTTTGGTCGCAATTTTAAACGAAAGCGCACACACAAACGTGCTTCCTTTTCCGAGAACACTCGTTGCCGTTATTTTTCCGGACATTGCATCGACTATTTTTTTGACGATCGCAAGTCCGAGCCCCGAGCCCTCAATCTTTGTTTCCGTCGTGTTGTGTTCTCTCGTAAATTCATCAAATACGATCGACACAAATTCCTTTGACATTCCGCAGCCGGTATCGGTGATCGTAATTCTGTAATTTCCGTATCCGTCACGCTCCGACGGCATTTCCCTCACTTCCATCGAAACCGAACCGTTTTCGCCCGTATACTTGTAGGCATTACTCAAGATATTTATCAATATCTCACGCACTCTCGTCAAATCACACCACACGTACGGATGCACAATCCGCACCGTCTTTGTGAAATCGATATGTTTGTCCGACATCTCCCCTTCAAATACGGAATAAATATGCGAACAAATCGTATTCATGTCGTTTATTGTTTCGTTAAGCGTAATCTGCCCGTTTTCGACACGTGCCATTTCAAGGACATTGTTGATAATGGAAAGCAAAACATCCGTTGACTTTTCCATTTTGTCAATATATTCCCGTCGTTTTTCGGGATCGTTTTGATCACGCTCGAGCAAGTGCAAAAATCCCTTTATCGCGTTCATCGGCGTGCGGATGTCATGCGACATATTAAACAAAAACGCCGTTTTGGCTTTGCTTGCCGCCTCCGCAAGACGTGCGGTTTCGGCAAGCTTTTTCTTTTGATTTTCGTTGTTTATGACAATATCGGTAACGTCGGATTGATAGCCCGACAATATTTTTTTATTGTCCGCGGTCACTCTTCCCTTGCCGCCGCTTCGCATATAGCGTTCACCGAGAACAGGGTGAAGAAAACGGTAAGTTATTTCGGAAACTTCACCGTTTATCATCTTTGAAATGCTTTCTTCCACAACAGGCAATTGGTCGACCAAAATGTGCGAACGCCAATGCGCATAAAGCTGTTCCGCGGAACAATTTAAATCTGTGGCCCCAAGTATCTCAAGCATTTTGTCGGATACAATGAGCCTCGGTTCCCGGCCGTCTTCCAAAATAATTTGCCAAATGCCGTTTCCCGAATCCGCAATGATTGCGTCACGTTCCTCAAGCATCTCCTTTTGCCTGTTTGACTCGGCAAGCATTTCTCTTTCCGTTTTGCTTTGCTGCTCCGTTTTGTCAAGGAGCACCACAAGCGCAATCAGCACCATAATTGTCAAAAAGAAGAAAACACATGAAAATATAAGAAAAGAGATTCTGTTGTCGGTTATAATATCGGCAATATTGTAGTTGGTTTGCAAATGCAATGTTCCCATCACGAGAAGCACGCCGAGCATCATAAGCGCCGATACCGTCAATATAATTTTTAGTTTTCCTGTTTTCATATTCCGTCTCCGCGTGTTAAATAAAATCTCCCTAAAGTATCCTACCACGCGTTTTTAAAAAAATACATTTACTCCCGCTTGTTTTTTTATTAAATAATATGATACAAGGTTCAAAACGTCAAAATTCCGATGCAAAGTTATTTGCGAGAGAAATTTTGACCTCAACATCATATCTCTTACTCAAAGCTTTATGCTTATTTCCCCACTCGATAAGTCTTCTTCATATCCGTCCCCGTATCTCACACGCAGGTTTCCGTCATCGTTTACTCCCAAAACATGCGCGTGTGTACGGTCTAAAGCCACGCCCGTAATTTCCGTATGATCGGAATTTATAACGGTAACGTCTTTTCCTATGCAAAAGCATTTTTCACGATATATATCCATGTATGACTTGTCGGGGAGATTATTGTAAAACTTCAGAAAATTTATCAAAAATCCCGAAACAAGGCTGTTCTTGAGATTCGGAATTTCGTTATTGTCGGGTAAAAGTGCTCCCGCAACGTCCTTTATGTCTTCCGGGAAACCTTTCTCCGGCGTATAAATATTTATTCCGACTCCCAAGATGACATACTCCGGCACATCCGTGTCGGCATTCAATTTTGATTCCGCAAGAATTCCCGAAACCTTTTTGTTACCAAAATAAATATCGTTTACCCACTTGATGCACGGGCTTATTTTAAGTGCGGATTCGATTGCGAGCACTTCCGCAACCGCAGCCATCGTCGTGATATCCGTGCACTTAATGATTTGTTTTTTGGGATGAAGAATGATGCTAAAATAAATTCCCATTCCGTCCGGAGAATAAAAGCTTCTTCCGATTCTTCCTCTCCCCGCCGTTTGCGATTCCGCAATCACAACGGTGTCGGTCACGATTCCGCGCTCCGCATAACGCTTCAAAAAATTGTTCGTCGAATCGAGTGTTTTATAACTCTCAACATCCGGGAAAAAATTAAAATCCGCCAATTCCTGCTTTATGAGGCGTTCCGACACGACATCCGTGTGCATTTCACCTGTATTTTTAAATTTCTTTTTGATTAACTTTTCAAGCGCATTTGTAAAAACGCCCATACGTTATCCTCTGTAACCGTCAAAATAAACCGCACGAATGACTCTCTCAACCGTTTCGCCGTCTGAATTTGTATATGTGAAATTATATTCCGTAAGATCGTTAAGCTTGATTCCGGAAAGCGTATTTTGGTTTGCATCCGTCGCATTACCGATAATTTGCTCATACAAATTTGTTGCGATCATCTCCGCAATCTTTTTTGCGCCCGCATAAGACAGGTGCAATGTGTCCGCGCTCGTGTTCGTGCTCGCGTTAAACAAGTGATAATGCTCGGCGACATATGTTCTTCCGACGGTCTTATACCATGCGCCCGTAAGCGCCGCATTGTCTACGAGAAATACGTTTTTTTCTCCGGCAAGATCTCTTATCGCAACCATGAATGCGTTAAGCGAACTGCCTTCCGGTTCTCCGTATTCGCCGACGTCGTTGCCGCCCGCATCTTTCCAGAATTTAACCGATTGCTGACTTGTGACAAGTACCGGAATCACTTGGTTTTCACGGCACCAATCGATCATAATCGTCAAATATTCAACCATTTCGGAAACGGAGCTGTAAGACCTGTCGTTGATGCCTTCCTGGATTATGAAGTAGTCGCCCGCATGCGCGTTATTCATAATTCCCTTAAAGTACATTTCGTACCAGCTTCTTGCGTATGTGCCGCCCGAGCCGAGCGGATCCACAATCACGTCGTCCGTCGTATAATATTCAAAAACCTGTCCCCAACCGGTTTGAGCCGTTCCGTCGTCGGGTTCTTTGGTAAATGTTCTGGGATAGTATGTTGCGACCGTCGAATCGCCCGCTATATAAATATGTGTTTTGCGGGGAACCAAGGAAGATGCCCGCACAAGCTCGATCAAAGCGATATTTTGTCCGCCTGAAACTGAAATTCTTGCGAGATTATCGGTAACCGCAACGTCTTTCGCGGTGTAAGTTCTGTCAATGCTTCCTTTACGGCCGTTACCGTTTATTCCCACATTTATCGCAAACGCACCGTCGTTTAACATCATTGTGGTGCGTCCGTCTTCCGTTTTTTTGACCGTGACGTCATAAAGCCCGTCCGGAATCACAAGCGCAAAATAGCTTTCCGTCGTTTTGAAAGACATTCCGAGGAAGCACGAATCAACATTTCCGATAAATCCGTAATCCGTATTTTCTTCAAATACATTTGCTTTTTTTACTTTTGCGTACCCTTGCGTCCCCGTCGCTTTGTCGTTTCCGAGACTGAACTTATATACGGGCACGATTTCATACTTTGCTATTGCTTTGTCAAATGCTGCGGATATATTTTTTGTGTCGCTTAAAATTCTTTGCTCGTCGTACGTTCCGTCTTCAAAAAGCACGGTAAGCTTATATTCGGGAGTATCCGCATAGGTTTTTAATGTGCTTACGTCCGCATTTACCTGCGTTTCGCCGTTTCCGTCGCATACCATAACGTATTCGTTAATATCAAGCGTGCGGGGCGTGGGTGTTAATGTGGGCGCGGGTGTATCGGTAGGCGCAGGCGTAACAGTCGGCGCAAGTGTCAAAGTCGGCACAGGTGTGTCAACAGGCACAGGCGTATTCGTAACCGCAGAAATTTCTGTGGGCACAGGCGTGAGTGCGCCCGCATCCTCTGAAATTGTCTCCGTAGGAGTGCCCAAATTTTCACGATTCTCATTGTTTTCGGCATTTCCGCATCCCGACAAAAGTGCCAAAGCAATCCCCATACACAGCAATAATTTTTTCTTCCCCATCATAAGTTCTCCCTTTTTTCACAATCTTGTAAAGCATACACGGCAATGATAACAAATAAGCCCCTTTTGGTCAAGAAAAAAGGAGCTTACACGGTCGTTCTCTTCATTCTTTTTTAACTTGCATTTAAAGCACCTGTTTGCTATAATCGTTAGTCGATATCGGAGCTTAATTAAAAGAACGTTTTCCGGGATGCTTTTCCAAAAAAAAGCAAGCTCAAAATCAAAAGCTCCCGAATAATTTAAAAGTCCGCAGGAAATTACACACTCCCGCGGCAGAAAGGCTTACATCATGAAAAAAACTTTAAAATTCATACTTTCAATATCAATTATTTCCGCAATCGTCGCTTTTGCGCTTTACGTCATCAAAAAGGTGCTCGATGAAAAAGATTCCGACGACGAGGATGTCGACGATCTCTTTGAAGACGAAGACGAAGCTTCGGACGCTTCCAAGCACGAATATGTTTCGATAAAGATTAACGGCGGCGACGATGATGACGACGCTGACGACAGCGATGATGACGAAACCGACGATAACGGCAGCGATGATGACGAAACCGACGATGCCGAAACCGTTAGTAACGACACCGACGAAAAGAATGACGAAGAATAAAATATAAGCATGATTTCTTATCATGCCCGATAAATTCACTTTCACACCCCGTTTTAGGTTTTGCTTAACAAAAAACGGGGTTGTTTTATAACAGAGGAAAATTATGTATCAACTCATCAAGTTTGCAATTCTCATATCGATCGCAATTTTGATCGCCGCAAAAGTTGTCGGAGCCTTCAAATCGGACGAAAAGCCCACATACGCATATTTGATCGCAAATGTGATTTCGGGGTTAACGGCGCTTATTCTGACCCCGATAATCACGAACGCGTTATCGCATATAAGGCTTTCCGTTATCATGTCGCTTATCCCCGCCGACATAACAAACAACACTGTTCTCACGGATATGCTGTTTGCTTTTGTGTTTTCGTTTCTTTGCCTTTTGATTTATTTTATCCTTTACGCGATAATTCATACGGTCGCAAAGAAAATCGCGGCAAACTCCGTAAAATCCGGAGAGAAACATAATACCGTGAAAAAAAATAAGCATGAGAAAAGTAAGAAAAACACAGCCGATGATGACGAAACCGACGATGACGGCGAAACCGATGACGATGATGATAATGACGATGCTCCAAACGTTTGGGACCACCTGTCGATTGCACTTATTTCCGTTGTAAGTCTTCTGTTTTCGCTCTTTATGATTTTGTCGCCGATTTACTCGTGCTTTATTTCGCTCTCTGCGGATGCCGCACTCTTTCTTACGGCGGAAACCAAAAACGAAGCGCTTTCAGGCGTTATCGATAACGCAAACGCAAACATCGAAAAATATACGACAGCCGCACGCTTAAACAAAATCGGAAGCAAAAGAAATTCTCTCAATTCCTTTGTTTACGATAAAATTTCATCTTTTAAGGTAAACGGGCAAACAACCGCCCTTCACTCGGAAATATACGCCTTGTGCTGTATTTTTAACGATGCCGCGCCTTTGATTCCCGAAACCGAATCCGAAGAGGACTATGTAATGGATGAGGAAAACGTAAATCTCGTAAAGGACGCGAAAGAGAAATTATTCGAAACAACATTTGTTAAGGCTGCCTTAATCGAAGTGTTGCACGACTCGTGCACGGCATGGTACAATAAGGAAACGTATCTTTCGATTAACGATCCTTTTTCGGATTCCGAATACAAGGCGTCCGCAAGGCTCGTATACAAGCAGCTCCGTGACGTAACGGAGGAAGATTTGTCCGATTATCTTGACGGCACGATCGAGCTTATCGAAATTACGGAATAACTTAAGATAAAAATATTAAAATGAGGGGAACAAAATTATGTACGATTATTTGATTGTGGGTGCGGGACTTTACGGTGCTACATGCGCGAGACTTCTTACCGATGCGGGCAAAAAGGTTCTTGTTATCGACAAGCGTCCGCATATTGCGGGAAACATTTACACAGAAAAGCAGGAAAATATAAATGTCCACATTTACGGTGCGCACATTTTTCACACAAACAGTAAGCCCGTTTGGGATTTCTTAAATAAATTCACCGTATTTAACCGTTTCACAAACACGCCCGTGGCAAATTATAAGGGTGAAATCTATTCGATGCCCTTTAATATGTTCACATTCAACAAAATGTGGGGCGTTGCGACACCTAATGAGGCCGCCGCAAAAATAGAGGAGCAAAAGAAAGAAATAAAAGGAACTCCCAAGAATCTCGAAGAACAGGCAATTTCGCTTGTCGGACGCGACATTTACGAGCGTCTCGTAAAAGGATATACCGAAAAACAATGGGGACGCGATTGCAAAGACTTGCCCGCGTTCATCATAAAGCGCCTTCCCGTCCGCCTCACCTACGACAACAACTATTTTAATGCGCTTTACCAAGGAATTCCGATCGGCGGATACACACGGATGATCGAAAACATGCTTTCGGGCATAGAAGTTAAATTAAACACAAATTTCCTTGAAAACCGTGAGTCATTCACAGGTCTCGCAAGCAAAATCATTTATACGGGTCCGATTGACGAGTATTTTAATTATGAATTCGGTCCGCTCGAATATCGCCTTGTGACATTCAAAAACGAAACGCTTGATATGCCGAACTTCCAGGGAAATGCCGCAGTAAATTACACCGACCGCGAAACGCCTTGGACACGCATCATCGAACACAAATGGTTTGAATTCGGAAAAGACGAAAACGGAAACGACATCCCGAAAACAATCATCTCCCGTGAATATTCTTCCGAATGGAAGCCGGGCGACGAGCCTTTCTATCCCGTAAACGACGAAAAGAACGGCATTCTTTACAACAAATATAAGGCTCTTTCCGAAAAAACACCGAATGTGATTTTCGGCGGTCGTCTCGGAGAATACAAGTACTTCGACATGGACAAAACGGTCGAAGCCGCAATGGAAAAAATAAAGAACATATAAGTTTTTGATAATTCATTTACGAAAAAACCGGTAAAGTTTTTTGCTTTACCGGTTTTTTCGTTATTTCCGTCGAGGTTTTTGAATAGCGGAAATTATTTTTACTTTTTATAATAAATTACGTCTGAAATTTCTTCTGTATAAGTACCATAACATAACAGCAACGAATAATAGCCTTCCGGCATATCGAAATTAAAGCAAAACTGACCGACTGTATCCAATGACGTCTTTCCGGGTGCAGCAAAATAAAGTTCATTGTCTTCAGAATCAGGGACGTAAATTCCGATGGTATACACATTTCCTTTTTTACCAATGAGCTGCATATTCGGAGAAAAACCGGTTTCCCCTTTATAAACAAACGGAACACCCGAAACGAATTGACAATTTGCTTTAACTTTAAGAATTTCTCCTGTTGTAAACTCGGTTTTGTTTAACGTATAACTGAATTTATATGTATTGTTGCTCTTCATTTTCGGATAAATGATAATAAAACTTTCAACAATTATTATTACAATCAAAAAAGGAATTATAATTTTTCTTGCTTTATCTGCTTTCATCCCGAATCTCCTTTATCTGTTACAATGCAGTGAAATCCAATCACCATCATTTCCGGTTGCAAAAGATCCATTTAACCTGACAACTATTTTGTAAGTTCCGCTTGTATCAACCACATATCGCATCAACTCAACATTATTTTGCAAACCAAGCGTAGAAGATGCCACAAGTGTATTACTTGCATCATACAAGTACAAATTAAAATTTGTTATACTGACCGAAGACGTTGTAAATGTCCCGTTTGTTTCACTACCGCATACAAACGGACTCCAAGCAAAGGCCACCTGCAAATTATCACCGGCATTTAAATTTAAAGTTTTCGTATATACATTTTCCTGTATGTTTGAAGCAATAGCCGATGACACAAACTTAACCTCGCAATTTAGTGCTTCATCAACATTAATCACCCCTGCACCGACTTTATTTGAAAAATATTGATAATCTTCCGAATAATCATTTGTTTTAACTGCCGTCGCCATAAGCACAGACATAACTGCCTGCGGATTTACAATATAGGCAAAATTTCCTTCCATTATTAATGCTGCCGCAGCTGCAACTTGCGGTGCGGCATAACTCGTTCCGCTTTTTGGACCGATTCCGGGAACAGACACATTATAAAACGCTGAAACATTCGGCTTGGCCTGTCCATCCAAGCTCACATAACATGCTCCGGAACTGTGCTTAATTAAACCGGCCCCGTCATAATAGACTCCGCCCACGGTTATCACTGAATATGCATACCCCGGAGAAGTAATTTTACCGTTCGGATTGTATGACGAATTCGTCGAATCCGTATTTTTATTTCCCGCAGATTTTATAATCGTAACATAATGAGTTGTAACTATATAATCAAAAATTGCATCCAAATCCTCCCTGTACCCGAATTCACCTTCCGCGTACCGTCCGTTATCACCCATTCTTGTGGGTGTATGCCCCCAACTACAGTTTATTACGTCACAATATTGGTCCAAAAACCATGATGGTTTCTCTGCGCTTCCGCAATAATATTCTGCTCCCGGGGCAATCGACGCCAACACACTTGCCACACTTGTTGCATGATCCGAAACCGATCTCGATGCATTTTGATATGTTATATTCATTTGACTCAATAAGACATTTGAAGATGAGCAATTTCCCCCCGCTTCGGAAATTCCTATTTTGATTCCGTCACCCGTATATGTTGCATTACTTACAATGCTTTGCACTCCGATTCCGTCAAGTATATCATTCCAGTCCGACTCATCCTCATAAACTACGGGCATAGATAGCGACACACAAGCAACCTGCTCATTGCAAATCAATTTTTCCAAAAAGCTTTTATTTATTTCATCATAAGGCATCAATACTTTAACAAACGGGGTATATTCGATATGTTGTACTTTTTCTTTATCGAATAATTCAACCAACCACTCATTTTCATAAAAAATATTTTGATGAAATTTTTTTGAGAAATCATTCAATTCTTTTCTGAAAGCACGCACATCATTAATTGATGACAGATTATTCTTTTTTTCAATTATCTTTTTATACGTCTCGCATGATAAAATATCGCTTTTAAGCCTGATAACAATTTCCGTATATCGATTATCAGCCTCGAAAAGACAATAACATTCGGTCAGTTCCCGTATTCCTGCTTCCATCTCCTTATCATCATCAATTGTACCAAATTCGGATGATTTAAAATAAAAATGTAATTTTTGATAAACATTACCTTCACTCGCCGCATAGACCTGCGATAAAAAGAATATATCCGCGATTATCGAAAAAAATATTAAAAGGAAAGAAAATATACGTTTACCTTTCTTCATAATTTTATCTAATTAAGTTATCTTAACGCTAAACCCAATTTATTCCTTTCTCCCGATTACTCCGGGCTTCAAAACAAATTATCAAACAAATACAGATCCGATAAAAAGTACAGAAGGCGCACAGTTGCGGAAAAATGCACACTATGCGCGCAAAATGCTGAATTTAAGCCTCACTTTTTCTAACCTGAAAATAAAATCATTTCCCCCAAAAAAATACATAAAAACTCGTTTTTCCGTCATAACTCCTCCAAAAAGAATAAAGACAGTTGTACCCACATCTTTACAAACATCTTATCGAAACGTCCGCCAAATTATTCTGTATTCCCTTGACAAAACATGTTCCGACTTTTATGAATATAACATAATCCGGATAAACACGTCAAACATAAAAACACCTCCCGTACTTTAATCGGTACAGAGAGGTGTTTTTTTAATTTAACCGGAATTTTCCTTTAATTGTAATTCTTGCCTTTCTTTAAGTCCTCTTTAAATTCCGCATTGAGTTCCGGATATGCGGAAAGCATGGGCTCGATGTCGGCGCCCTTCTTTCTGGCATAATAATTCTTTGTGATTTTTACGAGTTGTCCGCTCAAAAGCACAACCGCAACAAGGTTCGGAAGCGCCATAAGGCCATTAAACGTATCGTCGAGCGCCCAAACAAGATCTGACTTTATTACCGCCGCAGCAACTATGAATACGATATAAAGACATTTGAAAACAAGTACCGCAATCTGCTGTCCGCGCTCCGACAGCCATGAGAAACAAAACTCCGTGGCTTTTTCACCGTAAAACGACCATGCGAGAATCGTCGTAAATGCGAATAACGGAAGAATAATCGCAAATGCAATCGTTCCGAACGCCCCGAGGTTTGACGAAAACGCACCGAGTGCAACGGCGCTGTCGCTTGCCGACGCTCCGAACTCAGCCGTATAAAAAGCACCGTTTCCGATGTTTGTCGTAAGAATTACAAGTGCAGTGAGCGTGCAAATTACGAATGTGTCAAAGAAAACCTCAAATATACCCCAAAGTCCCTGCTTTACCGGCTCTCTTGTTTCCGATGCGGAATGTGCGATTACGCTTGAGCCGAGACCCGCTTCGTTTGAGAAAACGCCGCGCGCCATTCCCTTCTTGATTATCTGCGAGAACATATATCCGCCTACTCCGCCCGTGAGCGCCTTTGTCGAAAACATGCATGTGAAAATCACCTTGAATGTCTCGGGCACGGCAGTTACGTTCATAAAGATAATAATGAGCGACATTACGATAAAGAGAAGCGACATGAAAGGCACAAGCATCGATGCGATTCTTCCGATTCTCTTGATACCGCCGATAATTACCACGCATGTGCAGATTGCGACGATACATCCGACGATGATTTTGAATGTCATCGTGTCGTTGTCAAATATCGACGAATAGGTTCCCGTTATTTTGTTTGTCTGAACTCCGCTCATTCCGACCGCAGCTATCATACAAAATATTGCGGCAAAATATCCGAGCCACTTTTGATGAATTCCGTTTGAGATATAATAAAACGCACCGCCCGAGAAGCTGCCGTCCTTGTTCTTTTTTCTGTAATAAAGTCCGAGTACGTTTTCCGCATAGTTTGTGATCATTCCGAAAAATGCGGAAATCCACATCCAAACAACCGCACCCGGTCCGCCGGTTAAAATCGCCGACGTAACACCTATGATGTTACCCGTTCCGACCGTACCCGAAATTGCCGCCGAAAAAGCTTCAAATTGCGAAACCTGAGCCTTGTCCTTTTTCTTTCCGTCTTTGCCTTCGGTGCCTTTGATAACGGGAACAATCGTCTCGTTGATCGATTCCTTAAACTTTCTCACCTGCATCACGCGAAGTCTGATCGTAAGAAGCAATCCCGTGCCGAGAATCAGGATAATTACGGGCCATCCCCACACCCATCCGTTTACGACGTCGTTTACCTTCGTCACGCCTTCAATAAAGCTGTCCCACATGTTTTTATTCCTCCCAAGAATAAAGTTAATTTAATACATAACGCGGAGATCGTTTTTTGTTATACCGAAAACAAATTTCCGGGATAACAAAAAAACGGAGTACATATACATACTCCGTAAGTTAAGCAAAATAACATAAAGCAGGTTTTTACCGTGCTTTAAGCATATGCTCCGTCCTTTTGCCTGAGAGATTAGCGGATTCCCCCGCCTTGCACCTTCGGCATCCTTATTCGGACTTCTCCGGAGTGTCATCAAAACACAGTACCCACCGTTTCCGGCACCTGAGAGCGTTACTCCTTCGGTCGCTTTTAAAAAGCATCTCCTGTGTTTATCATGTGACTTGTCTGTGTCATTATATCACTTTAAAGTGATAATGCAACACCAAATTGAATTTTTTATTCCGACAATAACATTTTCGTTTATTTCACATCAGACATTTCGATAACCTTATCGCATTTTCTCACTGTTTCCCGATTATGCGTAACAAACAATATCGCCATATTTTCATATTCATGTATTAAATTGTCAATAACGTCATTCTCCGTTTTTTCGTCCATGTTGCATGTGGCCTCATCCAATATAAGCAATCGCGGATTTCCGATAAGTGCACGTGCCAAAATAATTTTCTGTTTTTGACCATTCGATAAGTTTTTCCCATTTTCTTCAACGAACGATTCAATTCCGTTCGGCAAACAATCGATAACTGATTTCAATCCAACCGTTTCCGACACTCTTTTCAAATTCGTTTCTGTTTCTCCGGTCAATGTTATTCCGAACAAAATATTATTTTTGATTGTATCATTAAACAAAAAAGACATTTGAGAAACATAAATGACCTCTTTTCTGAGCTTTGCAATCGATAACTTATCAAGATTTTGCCCGCAATACTCAATTATGCCTTTTTCAGGTTTATATAAAGCCAAAATGAGTTTTGCAACAGTTGATTTTCCGCTGCCGTTTTCTCCCACAACGGCAATCTTTTCTCCTTCATGTATTTCAATCGAAAAATTTTTCAAAACAAGTGTTTTTGCTCCGTACCGAAAGTCAACATTTTTAAATTCAATAATCAAATCGCCTTTGTTTAAATTAAAATCTTCAATATATTTTTCTTCACCAAAGCAAAAAAATTCCTCCGTTCTCTCAAGTGCCGCCTTCGCTTTTCCCACTTGCGGTTGTAAAAAAAGCAAATTTTTAACCGGTTCAAAAAAAATATTGTAAAATGCGCCAAAGAAAATCGCTTGTCCAATTGACATTTCCGCACGAATCACCGACATTCCGCACACAAGCATTACAACAACATAGCCCAAATAATAAATCATCTGTTTCATCAAAACTTGTATATTTTCAAATTTAACCATTTTCAATGCTGAAGAATACACATTTGTTATTTTTTTATGCATCAAAGCTCGCATCTTTTCTTCCGCATTAAACGTTTTTATATCGATAAATCCGTTAAACGATTCAACCAATTTTGCCGTTAGCTCCGCATTTTTCGTCATATAATCACAATTTGACAACCTGTATTTTCGTTTGAAAGTGAGTGCTGTGACGCCATACAAAAATATTATCACCAAAAAAAGCAGCACAAGTTTTCTTTCATTAATAATCAAAAAAAGTAAATAAGCCATAATCAAAATAACATTTACAAGAACATTCAAAGGCAAATTCAAAAACAGATCGCGTACTTTTCCGACATCCTGAAATCTTGCGACAATCTCTCCCACCTGCCTTGTCTCAATTTCCTCCGCAGAAAGTTTAAGCGAATGAAAATAAAAGCTGTCAAGCAGCCGGATGTCCGATTCTTTACAAAAAAACGCAAGCATCATATTTTTTAAAAATTCAAAAATAAGTCCGCCCATCCGTACTCCCGCATAAACAAGCAAAATAAACAACAGATTTTTTATGTTTTCCCCCAACAAAAAAAAATCCAACAGATTTCTGTAAATATATGTAGCTAAAACTTCATTTAAAACACATACTAAAGAAAAAAGTAACCCCAAAATTAATTTTTTCGGAGTATTCCGACAAATCTTCCGTAAATATACTTTCCTTTTATTTTTTTCGGTTTTTTTACAATCCGTATTTTCAAAAGCTATAACAATACGCGTCCAATTATATCTTCCGCATTTATTGCCGATTTCACAAAATTCCGTTTTTCGTACTTTCACATACCCTCTTTGCGGATCGACAAAATAAAAAAAACTTGTATCCGTTTTATAACAAACAATATAATGAGCTCTCATTTCATCTGTTATCACATGCAAGATACAAGGTAATTTTATATTTTTTTGCAAGTTTTCCGCATTGCATTTTATTGCCCGTGCTTCAATTCCGATCTTTTTTGCACCAATCACGAGGCCTAGCACGGTCGTTCCCGATTTGTCATTATACGTAATACGTCTCAGCTCCGCTAAAGAACATCTTTTACCGTAATAATCGGCAATCATGGCAAGACAGGCCGGTCCGCAGTCTGTGTTGTCCTGTTGTTTTATAAATTTTATTTTTTTCACAATTTTAAAAACTTCTTTCAAAGAAAATCACATTGCCGTAAATGGTCTCATCAATCAATTCCGCTGCCTTTTTAAATTTCATTGATTCAATAAACGCCCACAATTCATCATTGAGATTATTTTTATAGACACTCAAGCGCATTTTGCTTAAACTCAATTTCTTTCCGAACACCGAAACCGTTTTATTTACAAAACCCTCGAAACATTCTCCGATATCATTCTTTAAAATCTGTTCCTTAAAAATCATCTCATTGATCGTAAGCACTTTTGATACACCGATAGGATTACAAGATACAGCAAAATATGCCGCTATCTCACCGTCAGCCACCGCAAAAACCTGATATTCGGCATTTTGCATAACACGAATTCGCATCGATAGCGGAGAATAATACGCTTCATCACGATTGCATATATTTAATTTTCCGGTTCCGATTTGTTCCCGCACAAATTTTGATACTTTTTTATAATACACGTCTCCGTTAAAATAAAAATCAAATTTTCCCTTTGGCACAAATTTGGTTTCTTCATCCAACTCAATTATTCCGTATATTTCAAACACGGTCAAAATATTTTCCACATCGTTTCGTATTTTATCGACACATTCTCCTTTGTATTTTTCCGACAGCAATTCAACAATTTCTTCCGATTCGGAAAATGAATGCAAAGAAGTATATATCATTTTTCCGGTTTCATTAAGAGCCAAATTAAACTTTGAATTCTTACCCATCAATAAATATTGTCCGTTTTTCTCATCCCTTATTATTGTTTCCGTATTTTTTATCTTATACTTCATTCCTCGTTGTTTTCCCCTTTTTCGTTTATACCTATCCGTATCTTCAAAGACAAACATACCGATTTATTTCAAAAGTTCAAAATCAGCCCCACAGTTCCTATACAGTTCGTTAAAACTTTCAAAATCATACAAATTTTCTATCTTATCTCTTAACCTTTTAAATTTCTCTTCATACCATATTCGATCATATCCGGCATTCCAATATTCTTTTAACGAATGCTTCCTTACATTACCCACGGTTATCGGCAAATATGCGGATATTGCCAAATCTCCGTTGGATTTTATTTGATATTGAATTGTTTTGTATCCAAAAGTTTCATTATTGGGAAGCCGATACAGGTGATCAATCGGATCTCCCCATTCGATTTGCATTCCTTTTCCCGCATATTTAATTTTATTTTTTTCTGTTTCCGTTTGAAATTCGACATATTGCTCGGAATTTAAAATAAGAGCGTCAACTTTGCTTCCCCTTCCGAGCGGTATCAACGGCATAATTCTTACAACGCTTACTCCGAGTTCAAACATCTTATCGCAAAACAAGGATAAAGATTCATAATTTAATCTGTTCGGTATAAATGAAACATATACTTTAATTGCTTCTTTTCGTATTGTTTTTATGGCTTTTATTGCCAATTCATATGCTCCTATATATCCTCTGAACGTATCGTGCTGTATTTCATTTATTCCGTCCAAACTTATCTGAATGACGTCAATTCCCGCTTCTTTTAATCTTTTCACATTATTCTCCGTCATAAGAGAACCGTTTGACACCATATTTATCATTCCCGCATTTCCGCGCAAACACCCGATAATATCAAAGATATTTTTTCGAAGCATTGTCTCGCCACCGCACAAGCAAACCGATTCCGGATGCATTTCGGCTATCTGTTTTGCGACATCAATCGTTTCCTCATCGCTCAACTCATCCTTTGGTTTGATACCGCTGTTATTGTAGCAATGTAAACATCTGTAATTGCATGCACTTGTTATGTCAAACATGAAGAAAAGAGGTCCGTTATTGTTTAAATACCCCATAAAATTTCACCCTAATCTTCTATTACAACACTTGCACCTATCACGGCATTAACCGCCGCTGCCGCATCCACAACGAGAGCCGCTCCGACCACACTGTATGCAACAAGAACCATTACAGCAACTACGGCAAGCGCCGCCACCGGCACAACGGCCGTTGCAAAGCCTCCCGAAATTTGTGCCATTTCTTCATTTGACAAATCCCTTATTTCCGGACTCACATAATTATTTTCCATTTTTTCACCGATACCCGTTAAAGCACTTTTCCTTTCCCTTTTATTTCAATGTCATATACTTTTTTTGAATAAATACATGTGGCAATCACATCCGTAAACATCAATAACACCATAATAAAAACGCATAAAATGCCGTCTGCAAAAACAGATGCGATTATCGTTAAAAAACCGACAACAATCAAACCGACGGCTCCGAACAAATTACTTTTTCTCCACGTGATTTCGTTATACAAGCTCCACGCGGTTCTTACTCCGGCAATTCCGTTCTTTTTTGTTTTGGTCAAAAAATTTCCCATAACGATACACGATAATGCAATCAACACACACAGAATTTTCGTAAAATCCAAATTGGGCTTTACGGTCTTTTCGGATGTTTCCGCAAATGCCGAATACATAAACACAAAGTTCATTACGCACATAATCAAGGCTTGCAAAATTCCGACGGCGGACACAAATTTCAAATTTGCTTTTGCCTCAATCTTCTCTTTTTCCGAATTGCTCTTTTTTTGTTTTTTTTCAAAATAAAGCATAAACAGTTGCATCAAAAGCGTAACAATCAAAATTACAATCGGATATATCAATCCCTCCGCTTTGTTTCCCCATCCGTCTGTATTTCCGTTAATATCATAATGCGTAGGTATGGTATCGGGAAGAAAAATCAACATAATACAATTACAAATAAACGGAATCATTGCAACAATCCACATAGCTCTTTTCATTGATTTTCACCTCCGAAATTCTTAATCCACAAAATAAATTCATCAAAAACCGACATATTCAATTCGTAAAATATGTAGTTTTTTTCTTTGTATTCCAAAACCAAATCCGCATTCTTCAAAATTCGCAAATGATATGAAAGAGCCGCCGGAGTTATATTAAGCCGCTCGGCAAGGTCTCCCGCGTTTACCCCCCCCGCATCTTCCTTTAAAATTGCAAGGATCCTTCTTCGTTGCTCATCCGATAATGCTTTAAAAATATTGTTTGCTTTCATTATGTCTCCTATTTAAAAATTTCTTTAAATAGATAGTAGCATCCTTTTACATTTTCTGCAATAGCTATTTAAAAATTTTTTTAAACAGTTTTGAATCCAATAAATTTCCATCCTACATTCTTTAAAATATAAAAAGTGGCACAATCCCATAAATTTCATGGGATTATGCCACTTTACTTTTCTTTAAGTGTCAAAAGTTAAATTTGATCACTTTAAAGTGATAATGCAACACCAAATTGAATTTTTTTATTCCGACAATAAAATTCTGTCGTTCATAAGCGCTTTTCCCGCATTTTCCTTAAACTTTAAGAGAAGCGAGTCCGTTGTGAGCGCTTTCTTTTCTGTGTCCGCGGCATCAAAAATTATGTTTCCGGAATCCATCATAATGATTCTGTTTCCTATTTCAAGTGCCTGCTGCATGTTATGCGTGATCATGAGACACGTTAAGTGATTTTCTTTGACGATCTTTTTTGTGAGATCGATTACCTTTTCGGAAGTCTCGGGGTCAAGCGCCGCCGTATGCTCATCAAGGAGCAAAATTCTCGGCGGATTGTAAGTTGCCATGAGAAGCGTGAGCGCCTGTCTTTGTCCTCCGGACAGTAGCCCCACCGGATGATTCATTCTGTCTTCAAGACCCATATTTAAGAGTGCCAGACGTTCACGGAAATTTTTCTTTTCTTTTTTCGTTATTCCCGAAAGCCATTTTCCCGTTTTGGCCGCAAGTGCAAGATTTTCCTCTATTGTCATGCCGGGTGCGGAGCCGAGCATGGGATCCTGGAAAAGCCGTCCTATAAAAGCCGCGCGCTTGTGATCGGAAAGCATCGTGATATCGCGCTTATCAAGGAGAATCCGTCCCGAATCCGTAATAAAAGATCCCGCTATCGCATTGAAAAGCGTTGATTTTCCCGCTCCGTTTGAACCTATTATCGTGATAAAATCGCCGTCGTTAACCGTTAAGGATAAGTCGTGTAACGCAATTTTTTCGTTTATTGTCCCGGGATTAAAGGTTTTTGATATTTTTATAAGCTCAAGCATTGCGATTCTCCTTCTTTAAAGCCATTTTTCTCAACAATACGGGATACTTTGATTTTAAATAAGGTCCCGATATCGCAACGATTACAATTACGGAAGAAACAAGCTTAAGCATCGATGCGGGCATATTGAAGCGAATTGCGATTGTGTACACAAGCCTAAAAATTATTGCGCCGAGAACCGCACCTATTGCGCGTTTTGTGATGCTCCCCTTTCCCATAAATGCGTTTCCGATGAGAAGCGACGCGAGCGCCACAGTCACCATTCCACTGCCGATATCGATATTCGCAGATTTTTGCTGTGCCGCGAGTAAGCACCCGGAAATTGCCGTAAACGCATTTGCGATGCAAAGTCCTATGATTGTGGTAAGTGCCGGGTTTATCGACGACGCTTTAACCATTGCCTGATTATTACCCGTTGCCCTTATCGCAAGTCCGAGCCTTGTTTTTAAAAAGAGCGAAAGAAACAAAATCACAAGTATTACAAAGATAAGTGCGACTATCGTCTTATACCACGAGGCGAGAAATGTGTTTTGAAGAAGTCTTTTTGCGATTGTGAATACGGTTTCCGATTTATTTAAGTTCACAAGCGAGGAATTATTCATAATCGCAATGTTTATCGAATAAAGTCCCGTATTTACAATGATTCCCGAAAGGAGACTGTCTATGCCCATTTTTGTCTGCAATATCGAAACCACAAAGCCTGATATGATGCCCGCGCCCGCCGCCGCAAAAATCGCAAGCACGGGATGCCCCGAAAGCGCCACCATTGCGCCGACCGATGCGCCGAGAGTAAAGCATCCGTCCGTCGACAAATCGCATACGTTAAGCATTGTGTAGCTTAAAAACAAAGCAAGCACCGTAAGCGAGCTTATGAGTCCGAGTTCAAGAGTTGTTTGTAATAATCCGAGCATGTTTTAAGTCTCCTCATCCGATCAGAAATTTTCCGCCGTTTGTATTTCCTTTACGCTTGTGCAAAGCGGAGCGAACGTTGTTTTGATTGTTTCGGGATCGAAGCCGATTTTTGCGCATGTTTCCGTGTTGATTGTTGCGGTGCCGTTGTCAAACGTACGAACGGGAACCGATGCGGGAGCTTTACCGTCAATCATGATTTCCTTGATCATTTCCGCGGTTTCCTTACCGAGGTTGATATAGTCGACGCCGTAGCCCAAAAACGCTCCGTTAAGTGCAAACGAATCTGCGCCCGTGTAGTGGGGAATCTTTGCTTCCGCAAGCTTTTCGTAAATTGAAAGCTCCGATTGCATTATTGTGTTGTCGCTCGGTGTAAACACCGCGTCAACCTTATCCGTAACAAGTGCGTCTGCCGCAATCATTACTTCCGATACGTTTGTTCCCGTGTATTCCTTATAATTTACGCCCTTTGCCGAAAGGTATTCCTTTGCTTCCTTGATTGCGGTTGTTGACGAATCCTGTCCCGCGTCATAGAGGAGTCCGACGGTCTTGATGTCGGGATTTGCGGCAAACATAAGATTGAAGATCGATGCCGTGTCAAGGTAATCGGATGTGCCCGTTATGTTGCCTCCGGGTGCGTTAAGCGATTCAACGACACCTGCGGAAACAGGATCGGAGACCGCCGCAAACACAACGGGAATCTGATTGTCTTCCGTTGCCGCCTGCATTGCCATCGCAACCGGTGTTGCGACACCTACCATAAGGTCAACGTTTTGCGAAATGAAATTTTGAATGATTTGGTTAAGTACATTCGAATCCGCGTTGCAATTTTGATAAAGAATTTCGATTGTGACATCGTCCGACTCGTATGTCTTTAATGTGGACTCGATGTTCTCGACAATCTGATTTAAAGAAGCGTCGTCAACATAGTTGCATATGCCGACTTTGTATGTTTTTTTGCCCGATTCGGAATTTCCGCATCCCGCAAACGCAAGAACAAGTGAAAGTGCAAGAAATAATGTGATTGCTTTTTTGAGTGACTTTTTCATAATCTTTTCTCCTTTTTGATAAGCGGTTTTCTTATATGGGAAAGATTATTTTTTAAAAAAATAACCTGTCCCATGCAATTAATGCCGGGACAGGTAAGATATCAATCTCCTGCGGTGCCACCCTGCTTGGTGTGGATAATCCACATCCGCTCATTCGTACTCGGCCTTATGAGAGCCTTTATACGCCGCCGTTGTTAACGGAGTGCCCACTCCGTCTCACCTACCTTTATGTACACTTAAGGTTCGGTTTGCCCTCGGAAGCCCATTCATAATCATTCTTACTGCTGCGATCACACCGTCCGCAACTCTCTTCAAAGCAGATATGAAAACTACTTACTCTTCTTCATCGGTTTTCGGTTACTTTACCACCGATTTTTTTTGTTGTCAACCATATTTTTAAAAAAATTTATCCGATTTGTAAAACTTCCAGAATCCTGTTTGCGCTGTCGGAATCCTTATACTTAAATGCCGTATCAAAAAAGGCATTTACTTTTTCGTGATTCATCGGATCCGCGCCTCTTGCGCATTCCGCCGTTTTTTCGGCAAGTTCCAAAGGGCTCTGAATTACCGGTCCCGGAACAAACGACGCGTAATTTTCGTAAAATCCGCGTTCTTCTTCTTCGTAATGCTGCACATCGGGCGCATAAAATATGACGGGGCGATTCAAAATCAGGAAGTCATAAAATATCGAAGAATAATCCGTTATAAGTAAATCCGTCCTTTTAAGAATCATATTAAGATTCGATTCCAAAGACACGTCCACACAATTTTCGTAAATCATTATGTGATTGTTGTCAAAAAAATTCTTTGCGACATAAGGATGGAGCCTAAAAAGCACCTGAACGCCCGGACAGATTTCCTTTAATTTGCGAAGGAAAACCATCATATCGCGCTTAATGTCAAAATCGGACACTTTTTCACGGAACGTGGGCGCATAAAGAACTGTAAACTTGTGAGGCTTTTTTTCGTGAGGTTCCGATACCGCTTTAAAAAGCTCGTCGCATCTCGGACTTCCCGTAACATAAATTTTTTCTTCCGGCACGCCGAAGCATCCCGAATAAATTTTTTTGGTATAATCGGATGCCACAAAAAGATGCGTGATTTTTTTGTGAGCCGCTTCTTCAAGCGTGCGCAAGCTCCCGCCCGTCGTGTCAAGCCCGAATCTCTTTACCGTTCCCGTACCGTGCCAAAGCATCGCAACGCGGGTGCCTTGCGGAATTTTGCAAAAAGCCATCGGTAAAAACGTGTTGTCGAGGAAAATCGTGTGCGCACGTGACATTTCAAAGCTCTTAACCACAAAAAAGTTAAAAATCTTAAAAACATTGGTTGACATGGTCGTGTCCGTCCTTGTGAGCCTTCTCACGTGCACAATGTTTTTTAGCTTCAAATACATCGTTCCGCAATTTCCCGTCATGCTTTCATCGTGAGTCATGACAAAAAAAGCCTTACGTTTTCCTCTCGGAAACAACGAAAAAAAGTTATAAAAAGCCGCAAATATCTTATAGCCGACTATTTTTTTGTTTTTCAAAAAATTATCCATTTTTACAGATCGTATTTAAGATAAACAAGCACCCACTCGTTGAGTCTCGGATCGAATGTAACCGACACGATCATTTCGAGCGGAATGCTTTGATTGTTTAAATATGTTGTAAGCTTGTCGATTGCCGAAAATTCGACAAACGTATATTTTGCGGGTAACGAATTGTGTTCCATTTTTTTCTCCGAAAACAACTTTTCACAAATAACGCGTTCGCATAAATGCGCACACGCCTCATGTAAAAACACTGTGAAATCAATGTCGAAATGTTACACCAAAACAAATCAAAAATCAAGCTTTCACACCCTGATTTAAGTATTTCTTAAGTGTCCTTTTTACGATCTCAGGCGTGACGGGTTTTGCGATATGGTCGTTCATTCCCGCATTCTTTGCGACCTTTACGTCTTCCATAAAGGCGTTTGCGGTCATAGCGACAATGGGAACCGTTTTCGCGTCTTCCCTGTCCATTGCCCTTATCGTTTTTGTTGCCTCGTATCCGTCAAGCACCGGCATCATTATATCCATAAGAATGCACTTATATTCGCCGATACCCGATTCCCTGAACTTGTCTACGGCATCCTGTCCGTTTACGGCTTCCGTAATATTGAGATTTAAGTCTTTTAATATGTCGATCGCGACTTCACGGTTAATTTCGTTGTCTTCGACAAGCATTATGCGTGTGCCGTGAAGATCGGTTTCCGCTACCTCCTCTTCCGCATCCGTATTTTCTTCACGCTCATGCGGATTCAGATCAATCTTAAAATCAAATTCAACCGTTACGACGGTGCCCATTTCAAGCTCACTTTGAATATCGATTTTGCCGTGAAGCATATCGACAAAGTTCTTTACGATTGCCATTCCGAGCCCGGTGCCCTTATAACGCGGATTATCCCCGTCTCTGTCCGCTCTCGAAAAAGGCTCAAAAATATGCCTTATAAATTCCTTACTCATTCCTATTCCGGAATCCGCAACAATATAACGTATATGCAAATTTTGCCCGTCGTCCGAAACCTTGTTTTCCATTCTGTAAATGATGCGTTTTCCGTCGGGCGTATATTTTACGGCATTTGAAAGAATATTTAATATAATCTGACGTAAATGAAGCTCGTCCGTATACACATATTCCGCAATTAACGGTTCCGTCTCCGTCACAAATTCAAGTTTTCTGTCAACCATATATCCCTGCATTATGGACATAAAATTGTTTTGAAGCTCGTTTAAATTTACGCTCTCGTATTGAATCTGTTCTTTTCCCTTTTCGATACGGGAAAGGTCGAGCGAGTCGTTTATGAGCGCAAGAAGATGCGACGAACTCTTGTCGATTTTGTCAAGGCACTCACGCACGCGTCCGATGTCTTTAATATTGTCCCTCGCAATTCTCGTCATTCCGATTATCGCGTTCATGGGAGTACGTATGTCGTGGCTTAAGTTCGAAAAAAAGTTGTTTTTTTCGATGCTTGCGCGCTTTGCTTCTTCGAGAGCGCCTTCAAGTTCCTTTTCACGCTCAAGTTCGTGCTTTTTTAATGCGTCTATATCCTTTATTCCGAACGTAAACTCCGTGATATTTCCCGATTCGTCGTATGTGAGCGGCGACATGCTCGCAAGGCGCCATTCCCCGTCCTTGTTTAAATATTCCGCGGAAATTTCCTTATTCCCGAGAATCCTGTCGGTAAGAGTCGAAAAATCGACAAACTCTTTCATTTTTCCCTTATATTCGTCCGACACAAAAAGATCGAGCACACTGAGCGCCGAGCCCACATTTCCGGACTTCGAAAGATACTTATATAACATGGGCGTCCCAACCGACATATCGTAAATGTTGTGCGGGATGCTTATGTAACCGAGCGACACCCATGCGCCCGAAATGATATTCTCAAGAATTTTTTCGTTGCGGCGGCGCGCTATGTTTTTGGTAGTCCAAAGAATTTGCCTTACTTCCCCGTTTGTGTTTCGGGCATAAGCGATGAATTCGGAATTCACCCATCCGTTTTTGGTTGTGGCAAACTCCAAAGATATTTTTTCGTTATCCCGAAGGGCTTTTTCTATATTCACAAGATCAAAGAAATCAACGATTTTGTCGGACGCATCGATATAAAGATATTCGCTTCTCCACACCTTAAGCTTCATCGTGATTCCCGCGTCGATAAGCTCACATCTGCATCCGTCGCTGAACGACTTTAGGGGTTCCATCGTGTCTTTGTCGAGGTCCAGCAGATAAACGGCATCGTAAGGCTCCGAAAGCGAACGCACAAACCGCTTTCGGCTTCCCTCTTTAGTCTTTTCGTTTTCGATAAACGTTTCCACAAAAAGGACGTGCTCGATCGCAGAATTATTGTCTTCGTCAACCTTTATAAAGCTTGCCCTGCACCAATTGCTCTCGTAATTTATGTATTCCGTGCTTATTTCTTCTTTGTTTTTGAGGCGCACGGACAAGGTCGAAAAATCACAAAACGCCTTCAGGTCGTCTCTGTAATTTTCTATTGCGGAATCAAGAAGCTCTTTTTTTACATATTCTTCGGCGCCCGAGTGAATACATGCTCCGTTATACACATAATTTGCGTCCGAAAGCGCGTAATATGTATCGCTTGTAATTTTTATCACAATGCTCTTTGCAAAGTGCTTTGACAGATTTTGCGCAAGAAGGCTTGTAAATTTGAGAGTTTTGTCGGTCTTAAAAATTTTTTCACTGTATTGCGAACTTATCTCCGCCTCACGCTGCACCTGCTTAAGATTTAACTTATATTCGAATGAATCCTGCTCGGCTTTAAGTCCCATGAGGAGCTCCATGACAAGCCGCACTGCGCCGAGATCACCGTAACGCCTTGTCATGTTGTTTATTACGAAAATGCCGAGAAGATCTTTTTTTCTGAATATGGGGATCATCAATATGCTTTCCGTGCTGAACACCTTTAAACGGCCATAAACTTCCGGATTTTCTTTTTTTATTTTGTTTACGTCCGGCAAAAAGCAAACAAGGTCGCCCCTCATCTCGTTTCTCACGCGGTTTATGAGCATAAGCGAAAACTCGGACACTTGCGGCAAATACTTTGTTTTTTCGGGATCTTTGTAATACTCCGAATTCACATACATTCCCGATACGCGCCCTGTGCTTATCGCATAGGCGGTATCTGCTCCGAAAAACTCACACACCTTATCAAGCATTTTTTCCACGATGTCCCTTACCGTAATATCGGTCATCGTGAGAAGCTTAACCATCTTGTCAAGGAATTCCTTTGCGGCTTCATGGTCATGTTCCGACATGTCCGAAACCGTTTGAAAGTCGCACTTATATCTGTCAAGCAAAAAATTCATTATTTCTTCTCTGGAACACATACTGGATTGCGTCATACCGATTCTCCCTTTGATAAATTACCGGAATTCCCGTGTTATATTGTGCCTTTGTGTCTTTGTTCTTTTGCTTTATTCAAGTCTGTATCTTTTGATTATAAATTAAATCCCGTCTTTCATCAATTTAATTTCATACACAATTATAAAGTTTTCATAAATTTATCTGAAAAAGGTTCCGGTATTGCCAACATCCCATTCCCGGCGCACAAAAAAGCATAACCTTTACTTATCGAAATAAGAACAAAATTTGATTTTTCGGAAACAATAAGGAATGTTAGAATACGGATATCTTTTAAAAAAATCGCGTTACCCGGATTTTTCGGGCGCATAAAAAAAGGAGTTTAGTTTATGGAAAACGCTTTTGTACCCGTAAAGACGGGAAAAGTAAGAGAAATATACGATAACACAGACTCGCTTATCCTTGTTGCGACAGACAGAATAAGCTGTTTTGACGTAATACTCAATAACACCGTAACAAAAAAGGGCATTGTGCTCACAAAGATGTCCGAGTTTTGGTTTAATATGACCGACGATATCATAAATAACCACATGATAACGACGGATACAAACAAAATGCCCGAGTTTTTCAAAGATCCTTATTTTAAGGGACGCACAATGATGGTGAAAAAGCTCAACATGATTCCGATCGAATGCATCGTGCGCGGATATATAACGGGAAGCAGCTTAAAAAGCTACAACGAAACAGGTGTCGTATGCGGAATAAAGCTCCCCGCGGGGCTTAAGGAATCGGAAAAATTTGCCTCTCCCCTCTACACACCGAGCACAAAGGCGGAAATCGGACTTCACGACGAAAATATTTCATTCGAAGAATCGATTGACGTTATCGAAAAATATTTTCCGGGTCACGGAAACGAGTATGCCCTAAAAATAAAGGACGCCTCAATCGCTCTTTACAAAAAGTGCGCTGACTACGCCTACTCAAAAGGAATCATAATCGCCGACACAAAATTTGAGTTCGGTGTGGATGAAGATGGCAACGTAACCGTTGCCGACGAAATGCTCACTCCCGACTCGTCGAGATTCTGGCCGCTTTCCGAATACAAGGTAGGCGTGTCCGAGCCTTCGTTCGACAAGCAATTCGCAAGAGACTGGCTAAAGGCGAATCCGGACAGCAACTACACTTTGCCCGATGACATCGTCGAAAAAACGATTTCAAAATACGTTTCGTGCTATGAAATGCTTACGGGCGAGAAGCTGGGTTAAGGTTACGTTTTACGCATAGCCTTATTTTACGCATAAATTTGCGCAGCATTACACATAACTCATCTTTATATGAATATTACTGTCTGCGGTGACTTCCGCCATGCTTCCGGTTACGAGCGGTATACATGGCGGAAGGTGACCGAGGTCTGCGTCCATAATTACGGGAACCCGATATTTTTCAAGTACTCCCATAACGGCGTCATACATATTGAGCCCGAACGCTTCTTCACCGAAATGCATCGGACGCCCGATTATGAAGCCTTTTGCGTTTTCAAACCACCCCGCCTCGCTCATTTGCCAAAAGGCGCGTCGCACACCTATGGGGCTTAAATCACAGCACTCCAAAAACCACACGATTCCGTCATTCTCATATTTCTTAATAAATTCACGTGTTTTGTCAAACTTTGTCCCGAGTAACGTCTGAAGGCAGTCGACGCATCCTCCGAGAAGCCGCCCCTTAAAACGCGCTTCCCTACTCATCGTACCGCCGAACACAAGCTTTTTTTCTTCGGTAAGATTTAATTCGTGGATAAAATCGGGATTTTCGCCTTCTTCTTTTTCCCATAAAGGATATCCGGAAAGCGTAATCGAATTTCCGTTAAAGTTATCTCCCGTCACAAGGCGCATTGCCGATCTTTGCGGTATATCATAATTCTTCGCCGCAAAACCCGCAAAGCACGGCCCGTAAACGGATGCCGTGTCGCAAAGTGTTGTAAGTAAATAAGTAAAATTTGTGTTGTCGGAATACCCCATAAACCACTTAGGCTTGCCCCCGGCAATCTTTTCCCAATCGACATACGACACGTCTTCGCACATCGTTTCTCCGCCGCCCGCGGATATGAGGATGTCGTATGCGGGATTTAAGTAGTAATCCATGAACTCTGCGGCGCATTTTTCTGGAGTGTTGCTTTTCCCGTGCCCCTCCGCCGCATACACGTTCGGTCCGAACGCAACACCATATCCCGCTTTTTTAAAAATTTCCGCGGCATACTTTGTTCTTGTGATATAAGGCTCCGTTGTTGCCCCAAACGACGGCGCAACAACGCCTATACATCCGTTTTTTTGTAAAAATAAAGGATATCTCATGTTCCGCTCTCCATATATCCGGATAATGTGGCAAGAAGCTTCTTTACGTCTATCGGCTTTGCTATATGCCCGTTCATTCCTGCCGCATATGCTGCCTTTATGTCTTCTTCAAACGCATTCGCGGTCATTGCGACAATCGGAATACCGGCAAGCCTCTCATCCGAAAGCGCCCTTATTTCTCTTGTCGCCTCATAGCCGTTCATTCTGGGCATTTGAATGTCCATAAGGACAAGATTGTAGGTGCCGGGCTTTGAACGCTTAACGATTTTCACCGCCGTGTCTCCGTCATCCGCCGTGTCAACCTTGATCCCGTAAAACTCAAGAATATCTTTTGCAATTTCCCTGTTCATTTCGTTGTCTTCGACAAGCAAAACCGAAAGTCCCGAAAGGTTATATTTTTCCTCTATATCTTCTTTCTTTTGAGGCTGTAATTCGCCGTGATATTTTTCCATGGGAAGCTTTACGGTAACACGTGTTCCCTTGCCCTTTTTCGACTCGACCGAAATGTCTCCGTTTAAAAGTTCGACAAATTTCTTTACTATTGCCATTCCGAGACCCGATCCCTCGATATGACTCACCGTCGACGTCGTTTCACGCGAAAAAGGTTCAAAAATTTTATTTACGTATTCGGGATCCATTCCTATTCCCGTGTCTTCAATCACAAAAGTATATTCGGCGATTTCCGGTTTTCCGGGCTCCGTCGGAATATCGTTCTGTAACGAAGTGATTTTTATCTTTCCGCCCTCAGGCGTATATTTGACGGCGTTTCCGAGGATGTTTAAAATAATTCTGTCAACCTTGTCTCCGTCTGTAACAACCATTCTGTCTTTTAGATTTGTGAACGTATATTCGACCGTAATTCCTTTGTTTCGTAAGTCCGCACCTTCGATCGCAATCATCGCTTCCATTCGTTCCACAATATCCGCGGGTCTCACGGTAATCGTGTCTTTACCCGATTCTATCCTTGCCATGTCAAGCACCTGATTTACGAGGCGCACAAGCTTTTGACCCGAAATTTCGATGTTCTTTAGGCACTCGCCCACTTTCTCCGGATTATCGATATATTTTTTTGCCATCGTCGTATATCCCACAATCGCATTCATGGGCGTGCGGATATCGTGAGACATATTGAACAAAAATCTCGTTTTTGACGTATTTGCTTCGTTTGCCTCGTCTTTGGCTTTTTGAAGCTCTGCGTTGATCTTTCCTTCTTTTTCGAGGCGCTTCGTCGTCTCATAATTGCTTCTCATAAAGGTGTACACCGAAACTATGAGAGTCACCACGACACACACTCCGCATATAAACACAAGAATCGCATTGTCAACAAGAAAATCGTTAAACGTATACTTGCTTTCCGTAATTCCGTATTTCATGAGGAGAGCGTTTATTTCACTGTCCGAAATGTCGGATATAACCCTGTCTAAAATCTTTACGGTTTCATATTCCGTTTTCGGAAGCGCAAACGCGAGTCCGATATTTGCGGGCGAATCGACACTTTTTAAGATTCTGTTGTCGGAAAGGAGTTCGGTTGCCTTGTAGCTGTTTAATATTACCGACGTAACTTCGCCCTTTTTCATCGCCTCGATTGCCGCTCTCGACGTTTTATATGTTTTGATTACGGCATCCGGATACGATTTTTCCACATACACCGAAAAAGGTGTGTCGGTTATAACCCCGATTTTGTCAAGCTTTTCGTCACTGTAATCGCCTATATAAGCAATCGAGGCGTTCGTGTTCAAAACCGTGCTCGAGAGAAGCATATTTTCGCTTTCCGCATAATTGGGATTTGCGTATGCGGGAAAACCTGCGCAAACTTCGCCGTTTTTAAGAGCCTTTTTAAGTTCCGTGTAACTGTCGTAAAATCTGTATTCGATATTGAGCCCGTAAGAGCCCGTAAAATCCTTTAATTTTTCGATAATGTCCTTGACGATTCCCATCACCTCGCCCGTTTCCGAATCGATATCCGAAAAAGGCATATAATCTTCAACACATCCGATCACAAAAGTTTTGTGATCTTCCATATATTCGATTTCCGCGTCCGAAAAAGAACGCTTCAAAATCGACGACATCGGATAATATTTTTCTTCCAGATAAGTATCGTAATTAGGCTCCACAAGATAGATATGCTCGAGTGCCGCGTTTATCTCCGTCAAAAGCTCGGGGTGCTCACCGCTCACACCGATATACGTTTCCGATTCCCCGATGTAGCAAAGCGGTATAAGTTTGTTGTTTATCTGTTCCGCGGCAATGTCGATAATGTCGATTTTGTCATCGTAAAAATCCTCAAACATCTCGTCAAAACTGTCATAGTAAACAAGGGTCGGAGTAATTTTCTTTTCCTCTATAAAATCATACAAAAGGATTGTCTGATACGCGCCCGGTATTACGCCTATTCTCATGCCGGACAGTTTCTCGACCGAAAATCCCGATACCGAATCATTCGATATCGTACCGTTATCGACCAAAATTCCGTCGTTTTTCGCGTAAAGATAATATTTTTCGGATGCCATCGGGCGCTTCGACCACAAAATCCCGTCGGAACGCTCTGCAGTAATCGTCAAATCCCCCATTATGTCTATTTCACCGGTTTTAAGCATTTCAAGCAGTTCATCAAGTCCGCCGTAAACATATTCGTAGTTCCACCCTGTAACCGATGCGATTTTTTGGAAATATTCGTAACCGAGACCGCCCTTTTCTTCGCCCTCTCCGCCTTCCGAAAAGCCGTCGATTAAGAACCATCCGATTTTTACGGTTTTTGTTGCGGCATAAGCTTTTGTCGTGCCGCAGTTTACATTAAACACAGAAAATACGGGTGCAAAAACACGACTCAAAAGCGCAATTAAAATAAGCGCAAAAATAACTTTTTTTGCCTTTCCGTTAAAAAGATTTTTTAAAATATATTTGATTTTCTTTAAAATCAAGTCCCGGTTCTTCATTTACAATATTTTGCTATCGTGGAAATAAGTGTTTTAACGTCGACGGGCTTTGATAAGTGATCGTTCATTCCCGCCCCGTAGGATTTCTTTTTGTCTTCTTCGAATGCGTTTGCCGAAAGCGCAAGAATCGGAATATCCGAATTCGGATATGTTTTTCTTATATACCTTGCCGTTTCGTATCCGTCCATAAAAGGCATTTGGATGTCCAGGATCATTATGTCAAACTTATCTATCCCGAACTTTTCGATATAATTTATCGCCTTATTTCCGTCTTCCGCCGCAGTCACCGAAAGTCCTTCTTCCGTAAGGATTTCGGAAACTATTTCACGGTTCATTTCGTTATCCTCGGCAAGCAAAACCCGTTTTCCCTTTAATTCGTTCTTAAAGTCCGCATAATAAAGAAGTTCCGGATTGGTTGACAACTCTCCTTCCTGAATGCGGCACGGAATTTTTACGGTAAATGTCGTGCCCGAATATTTTTCGCTTTCGCACGTAATCGTGGCTCCGATCAAATCCGCATAGTGCTTACAAATCGCAAGCCCGAGCCCCGTTCCCGCAACCTTTGTGACGGTTTCGGAATTTTCTCTCGTAAAGCGTTCATACATGTGTTCCTGAAACTCTTTGCTCATTCCGATTCCGTTATCCGTAAACGTATACTTGAACATGCAATATCCCGGACGGTCATACTCAATTTCTTCGCACGCAACCTTTACATACCCGCCGTCAGGCGTATACTTGATCGCGTTTCCGATAATGTTCGTGAAAATGCGGTTTGTATGCACAAGATCGCAATAAACATATCTGTTTTTGATGTTCTCAAAGGAAAACGTAAGCGAAATTTCCTTTGCGTGCGCCATTTCGGCGGCCATATCCTTAACATGCGCAAACGACAGATATACGTCGCCGTACATTTCTTCACTTTTTAACGTTCCGTTTTCGATACGGCTCATTTCGAGAATGTCATTTATGATGCTGAGCAGCGACTCGCTCGCAATACCGGATTTTGTGAGACAATCCTTAACCTTTTCGGGATTGCCGAGGTTACGTAAAGCCATCGAATTATAACCTATGATCGCATTCATCGGCGTGCGTATGTCATGTGACATGTTAAACAAAAACTTTGTTTTCGCTTCGCTTGCGGCTTCCGCCTTTTTGTAAGCCTCTTTTATTTCGTATTCCGAGCGCTTTTCCTTGTCGATCGAAAAAAGCGCCATAAGAAAGCCGCGGCTGTCACCCTCTCGTGCAAAGCGGAGCCTGTACCAGTGGTAATCGGATATGGTCCCCATCCTAAAATCCACCGAGAATTTAGGCGTGACCAAAAGTGTACTTTTCACGTTTTCCGCTTTTACTTTCGACAAAAATTCCGTAAGATCGTCGGGCAAAACATTTGATTTCCAAAATGTCAACAGACGCTCGTTTTTGGGCATTTCCGCGGGGAGACTTAAGAAAAATTCTTCTATTTCCTTATTTGCAAAGAAACGTGTGATTTCACCCGTCACCATGTCTATATTACATATATAATCATAATTTTCGGACAGAGTCCTTATGATGCTGTTATATCTTTCGTTTTTAAGAAGTTCTTCTTTATAACGAACCTCGTTTGCGCTCACGGCATCAAGCTTCTTGAACGAAAACATAAGCGTGCTCGGATCGAATTCGCGATTTCGTTCGATTACGTCGATTGCAATGCGCCACATCGTATTTTCGTCGTCTTCCATCGAAAAAACGAATTCCCTGTGATTTTCCTTTGCCAAAAAGCGGCGCAAAAATCTGATATCCGAAATCACACGCGTGTCTTTGCGGTATTTTAATCCCACTCTTTCCGTAAATTTTTTGGAAAGGTGCGAATACTTTGTCGAATCGCATGTTATTCCTATGTTATCGTATCCCGATTTAATCACGGGTCGCACTTCGTCGTTTTCAAGGTCCACCAAATAAATCGCATCATATTCCGAAAGAAGATTGTTTACGACGATGTCGTTCATGATTTCGGCGTCACACTCAGAAAAGTCCAAAATAACTTTTCGCTCGCTCACCCTGGTTACACGTACTCTATGCCATGTGTAAGGCCCCGTTATATTGCTTCTGTATTCCTTGATGCTTGCTTCGCCGATTTTTAAGGACTTTTTTAAATCCACATCGTCCCCGAAAAAGTCGTCAAATTTTTGATAATCGAGAGGATGCACAAATTTTTTGATGAAAAGATCCACAACACTTCTGTAATTTCCGGACGACTTTATCACCGCCTCCGTCTGAGGACGGTTTATAAGCGTGCGGAACGAATTGTCGTATAAATCCAAAATAAAAGCCGCATCGCTTCCGCGCACGATTTCCGTGACTATCCTGTTTACGTTTTCGTGCTCGTCGATGTTCAAATCAAGAAAATCCGAAATATTCTGGCATGTCCCGTACACACGCCTCGCATATTCGCATGACTTGTCTCTCATTCCGTCAAAACGCACAATTACCTTTTTACCGTCGGCCGCATACCACGTATACTCGATTTCGCACGGAATCTCATACATTTTTCTTATTGCGTCAAGGACATTCTTGTGGTCGCTCACATCGATATTTTTGCTCCACGTGTCATAAAGCGCCTCGGGCGAGAGCGCACTGTCATAGCCCATGTATCCCACAACATGGTCGCTCAAATACATTTTGGGTTCGGAATCTTCGCCTGTTTCGATTGCCCAAAATCCCATTTTCGCATTTTTCAAAATATCGCCCGTGTAATCACATGCTTTAATGTCTGCCCCCATAACGCCTCCGGTTTGAAATATCCGTTCCTACGTATGCAAATTCTGTTTAGCTTAAATATTTAAGTGCCTTTCCTTGTTTTTTGTTATGCAATCTTCCTTATTTTTCGTTTTTTGATATTGCTTTTCGTAATATTTTACCCGTAACCGCCGCAACATAAATTTTTACGGCATCCGGCACAATATACGGGAACACACAAAGCGTAAGTATTCCCAAAAATCCGTAGCCCGATCCGTTTTTCATGCTTACGACATAAAACCACACCGTTCCGATTACGTAGCAAAAAATGTTTCCGATTGCGAGCGCAAGGATTTTGTATCCCAATTTGTTGAATTTATTTTTTAACGCATTCTCAAAAATCAAATATACGATTCCCATAACGAGGAATCCCACAATATATCCGCCGGTAAGTGACACGAGATGCCCGACGCCGCCTTTAAATCCGCTGAATACGGGAATTCCGACGGCACCCATAAGGATATAGACTAAGCTCGAAACCGTTCCCCGTTTTCCCCCGAGCGCCACAAGTGTGAGCGCCACACCGAATGTTTGAAGCGTAAACGGAACCGCCGAAAACGGTATCATTATTTGAGACGCAATCGCTATTATCACAGCCCCGACGGCCGAATAAACCATATCGGACGTTTTAAATTTCTTTGTCATATTTTTAAGTCTTCTTTTTAATCGTAATCTTTGTCTTTTTTGTTTCTTCGGATATTTCGCAATAAGTTTCCGCTTTTGTCTTATCCTTTTGCCCGTCTTATTGCAAAACGTGCAAAGCTTTCAGATTATTTTAACATAAATTTCCGTTATGCAACAAGAAATATTGTATAAAATCAATTTCCGCAAGGATATTACTCAAGAAGAATTTTAAAAAAAAGGCATCGTTTTCGATGCCCAAAGAATTTTTTATCTTTTATATTTTTAATTATATCTTACGCCAAAACTGCTCCTGCATTTTCCACAATAGCCTTAACGTAATTTACACTCGTTTCCGCCACATCCGCGATCTGGTCGGTTGTATATCCTTTTTTGTACATGCTCAAAATAAATTTTTCACTCAGTTGTTTTGTTACGTCTTTCGTTACGCGTTTTGTTACGTCTTCCGTTACACTTGCCGTTACACTTGCCGTTACACTTGCCGTTACACTTGCCGTTACCTCTTCGGTCACTCTGTCCGTTACCCTTTTCGTTATTCTTTCTTC
>CAZZFV010000009.1:17177-58149 GCA_964653855.1 uncultured Lachnospiraceae bacterium | reverse complement strand
GGGTTTTAAGGACACAAAAATTATTGCCACGGGCGGCCTCGGACGTCTCATATCCGATAATTCCGAAATGATACAGATTTATGACAAGGACCTTACAATGAAGGGACTTTGGCTTATTTATTCAAAAACGAAAAAATGACAAAAGAAATAAAATTAAAAAAGAATTGTATTGCACTTGGGCCAATGGCAGGAGTAACTGACTTGGCCTTTCGTGTTATTTGCGGGGAAATGGGCGCGGACCTCACATTTACAGAAATGGTGAGCGCCAAAGCCATAATTTACAACAACAAAAATACTGCGTCTCTTATGGAAATAGGAGATACGGAGCATCCCGTGGCGTTACAATTATTCGGAAATGACCCCGGGGTCCTAGCTGAAGCGGCACAGAAAATACATGATATTCCGTTTGACATACTTGATATCAATATGGGATGTCCGGTTCCGAAGGTTGTAAATAACGGAGAAGGCTCCGCTCTCATGAAAAATCCCGATTTGATCGAAAAAATTGTGAGAGCGGTAAACACGGCTACCGACAGACCTGTGTCCGTGAAGCTTCGTAAAGGCTTTTATAAGAATGACAGAACGGCCGTCGAATGCGCACTTGCGGCTGAAGCGGGCGGTGCGGCGTGTGTTACGGTGCACGGGCGGACGCGTGAAGAATATTACTCGGGACATGCCGATTGGTCGATTATTTATGACGTGAAAAATGCGGTCAAAATTCCCGTTATCGGAAACGGGGACATTTTTAAGGCGGAAGATGCGATCAAAATGTTTTCTGAAACAAAAGCGGACGGAGTTATGGTGGGACGAGGTGCGGAAGGAAATCCATGGATTTTTAGGGAAATTAAGGCGTTAATCGAAAACAATTCGGGCGCTCCTACGCCGACCCCGAAAGAAAGAATCGATATGGCACTTCGCCATGCCGAGGCGGAAATAAAATTAAAGGGCGAAAGCACGGGAATCCGTGAAATGAGAAAGCATGTTGCCTGGTACATGGCGGGATTTCCGGGAGCTTCCAAAATCAGGGATAAAGTAAATTACACGGAAAGCCTTGACGATCTCAAAAAGCTTTTAAATCGGTATTGCAATTGAAATATCTTTGTGATAGAATGTGACGCATTACTATGGTAAAGTGAAAATAAAGCGAAAGAAGGCGTGTTAAATGGAAAAATTCAAAGTCGGAATACTCGGTGCAACGGGAATGGTAGGACAAAGATTCATATCGTTACTCGAAAATCACCCCTGGTTTGAAGTGGTAACGGTTGCCGCAAGCCCCAGAAGTGCGGGAAAGACATATGAAGAAGCGGTTGGCAGTCGCTGGAAAATGACGACTCCGATGCCCGAAAACGTAAAAAAGCTTGTTGTGCTTGACGTCAACGATATCAATAATGTTTGCGCAAACGTTGATTTTGTTTTCAGTGCCGTTGACATGACAAAGGAAGAAATAAGAGCAATCGAAGAAGCATACGCAAAGACGGAAACACCCGTTGTGTCAAACAACTCCGCACATCGCTGGACTCCCGATGTTCCCATGGTTGTGCCGGAACTCAATCCCGAACACTTCGCAGTTATTGAGGCGCAGAAAAAGAGACTCGGCACCAAGCGCGGATTTATCGCCGTTAAGCCCAATTGCTCGATCCAGAGCTATACACCCATGATTCACGCACTTCGTGAGTTTGAGCCGACGGTTGTTGTTGCAACAACGTACCAGGCAATTTCGGGTGCGGGAAAAACATTTGCCGATTGGCCGGAAATGGTTGATAACGTAATTCCCTACATCGGCGGCGAAGAAGAAAAGAGTGAGCAGGAACCGCTCCGCATTTGGGGTAAGGTTGTTGACGGCAAGATTGTAAAAGCCGAAACTCCCATTATTACGACACAGTGCTTACGTGTGCCCGTATCAGACGGACATACTGCGGCTGTTTTTGTAAGCTTTAAGCACAAGCCCACCAAGGAGCAGATTCTTGACAGATGGAAGAACTTTAAGGGACTTCCGCAGGAACTTGACCTTCCGTCCGCTCCGAAGCAGTTTATCACTTATTTTGAAGAAGACAATCGTCCTCAGGCAAAGCTTGACCGCGATACCGAAAAGGGAATGGGCGTATTTGCGGGAAGACTGAGAGAAGATAAGGTATACGACTGGAAGTTTGTCGGACTTTCGCATAATACAAAGCGCGGTGCCGCAGGCGGTGCAATACTTTCCGCAGAGCTCCTTGTGGCGCAAAAATATATTACAAAGAAAGAAGCATGATATCGCTTCATAAAATTGAGAAAAAAAGATGCCGTTTAAACGGCATCTTTTTTTAATATTTATTAACCGAAAACTTTTATTTCTTCGCTTTCGTCCGTTATACGGCAGCCGTAAAATCCGGATTCCTGAAGCTTATTGAATAATTTTCCGATTTTCTTTACTTTTTCAAAAAGTGTCACATCGTATTCGTTTCTGTACGAATCGGCGATTTTTATCGCTTCCACGACATTTTCCGTGGGGTAAATCACGGCAAGCTTTTTCTTCATTGTGGGAATCTTAAAATTATTGTCGTTAAGGATGCATACGATTCTTTCAAATCCGATTGAAAAGCCGACAGCCGGAATGCTTTCGCCGGTAAATTTGCCTATCATGTTGTCGTATCTGCCGCCGCCGCCGACTGAGCCGCCGAAATCAAGCGACTCGATTTCAAATATTGTGCCGGTGTAATAGCCTTGTCCCCTCACAAGAGAGCAATCGTATTCTATTTGGTAACGGTTTTCGTTTAAAAGGTTTATTTTTTCGATGATGTTCTTTACGGACAAAACGGGCTCGGGATCGCTTAAATAAGATGCGGCGTCATCAAGCGTGAACGGCTTTTTTGACATCATGCCGATGAACTTATTTGAAGCGGTTTCGTTAAAACCTTTTGACAAAAGTTCTTCTTTTACGCCGTCAGGTCCGATTTTATCAAGTTTATCGAAAGTAATGCATACGGAATCCGTTTCGGATTCGTCAAATCCGGCGGCAAGAATAAGATTTTTAAGTATTCTGCGGTCGTTGATCCTGATTTTGAAATTTGAAATTCCGATGTTTAAAAGCGCCTTTGCCGTTGTATCGATAAGTTCGATTTCGGAATTTGTTGAAGCACTTCCGAGGATATCGATGTCGCATTGAATAAATTCGCGAAGTCTTCCGCGCTGCGGACGCTCCGCACGAAATGAGCGGTCGATCTGGATTACCTTAAAAGGCGAGGGCAGATTTGCTTTGTTGTTCGCATAAAATCTTGAAAGCGGGAGAGTGAGGTCGTAGCGAAGTCCGAGATCGCAAAAATCTTCCTTTTTTGTCTTTTCGTATTCGTTTAAGGCTTCCGTGAGCTTGTCGCCGCGCTTCATTATCTTAAACATCAAATTCAAGTTTTCGCCGCCGTCACTCTTATTTAAGTTTTCCATGTCCTCTATTACGGGCGTCGTTATTTTTTCAAAACCGCACGAGGTGTAGGTTTCAAGTATTTTTGACTTTACGTAATCGCGAAGAAGAGTTTCCTTCGGCAAATAGTCGTTGGTTCCTTTAACGGGGGTAGTTTTCATAAGTCCTCCTTTTTTATAAAACATCCGTATAAGAAAAAAAGCCGCATACCAATGCGGCCTTTACACTTTAAATTAAGCAAGTTGATTAACAGCCTTGGTAAGTCTTGAAACTTTTCTTGCAGCTGTGTTCTTATGGTAAATTCCCTTTGCTGCTGCCTTGTCGATAGCAATTGTTGCTTCGGAAAGTGCGGCTATAGCAGCTGCCTTATCGTTTGCTGCTACTGCAGAATCAACCTTTTTAACGAGAGTCTTAACCTTAGACTTAATCATCTTATTTCTTAATGTCTTTGTGTTGATAATGTCAATTCTCTTCTTTGCTGACTTAATGTTTGCCATTTCTTAAAAAACCTCCGATTTAATATTTTCATATTTTCGTTCTGCATGACGTTTTAATCGGATCCGGACACGGACGTTCCCTTAAAACATACCTTGAGATAATAACGCGGAAAGGGCGGGATGTCAAGAGAAAGAAATAAATTTTGCTTTGTTTTTTTTACCGGTAATTTTTTTACTTTGGTAAAAAGTTTAGAATTTGTTTATTTTTATAAGAAAAGTTATACACTAAGCTTGGCTGAAATCATAAGATTATACACTAAGAAACGATTGCATAGGAAAACAGGAAAAAAATTACCGATTATCGGCAAAATATATTAATTTCCATATACACAGAAAAAAAGAAAAGGTACACATCATATTTTGACCTGAATTTAATATGGTGGTAGATTTCTTACTGTATAAAGTGTATAGTTCTTTTCGGTATACAGTAACGACGAACGGAGGAAATTCGTTATGAAATCAAATAAAGAAAAGATCTGTGACTTTATCAAGCTTCATCAAAGTACAAGTGAAAAAAACGGTGTTTCGACAAGTTATATTGCGGAAGCACTTTTATTGCAACGTACAAATGTAAGTTCTGCGCTCAATGAACTTGTTGCGGAAGGAAAAATACGTAAGTCAAACGGCAGGCCGGTTTTGTATTTCGTGCCCGAATCGGAGAAACGTAACGGTGATGAATGTTTTAACGGCATGGTGGGCTTTGACAAAAGCCTTCAGCATGCGATAAAGCTTGTAAAAGCGGCCGTGATGTATCCCGGGAAATGCTTAAATATTTTAATTGTAGGTGAGATAGGTACAGGTAAGAAAAAATTCGCGGAATTGATTTATGAGTATTCCGTTTCGAAAAAAATCATACCGGAAACCGGTGAATTTTTACGGATGAATTGCCGCGATTATCGTGAAAACGGTACAGAGGCCCGAAAAGTTCTGTTCGGTGACAATGAAGAAGGAATTTTAAAAAAAGCCGAAGGCGGGGTTTTGTATTTTGACAATATACAATTTTTGGAAGGTGTTTTGATACGTGAAATTTCATCTTTTTGTGAAAAAGATGAAAGAAAAGGTCTTGTCATTGCAAGTTGTACGCCGGGTACTGAACCGCATGAGGAGGAGTTTCAAAATGCTTTTCCCGTGATTGTGACACTTCCCACTCTTTCGGAACGTCCAACCAATGAACGAATGGAAATGATAAGAGCGCTTTTTCAAAAAGAAGCGTTGCGTATCGGAAAAAAGCTTCTCGTTAAAGATGAAGTGATAAAAAGACTGCTTTTATATGAATGCCCCGAAAATATAAGGCAATTAAAAAGAGATATAAAGGTGGGGTGTGCAAACGCTTATGTCCGTGAAATGGCAAACGAATCGGAAATTACGCTTTATGTAAGTGATTTTGAGTCATCGGTAAGAGCGGGAATGACAGGCTTCGGAGAAATGAGAGATGCCGTAAATTCACTTATTCCGGAAAATTGTATTTTTTCATTTGACGGAACACGTGTAAGCACAAGCAAAAATGTAAAAGACAATATTTATACGGAACTGTTTGAAAAAGCCAAAAGACTTGAAGCTGAAGGAATAGAGAATGACGATATAAAAACGGTTCTCGGCACCGAAATAGAAAGAAATTTCGGAAAATACCGTGACACATTGACCGGTGATATAAGAACAAGAAAAGAGCTCGAACTTATAGTAGATAAAGAGCTTATTGATTTGGTTGAAGGTTTTTTAAAGAAAGCGGAGACAGAAAAAAATGCAAAATTTTCGGATTCTGTTTTTTTGGGACTTTGCCTTCATATGAAAAATGTGCTGACGGGAAAAAGTACGGATAAAACGGATGTGCATTTTGCCGTTACCGAAGTTATCGCACGCAATAAGCGTGAATATATGCTGAGTACCGAATTTGCGGAGAAAATATATAAGGTATACAAAAAAAGGCTTTCAACGGATGAAATAATATTTATAACAATGTTTTTGTGTTATGAACCCGAAAAAACGGCGAGCGTATCACATCCTGCAGTTTTATATGCCTTTTACGGTAAGGGCGTTGCGGAATCGATTGTGAAGACAATCAGGGAAGTCGGCGGATTTGAGAATGTTTTTTCTTTTGAGGTGTTATATCGCCAAAGTACATCGCAAATTTATGAAGCCTTAAAAAAATGTATTTCGGAAATTGATAAAGGGAGCGGAGTTTTTATTGTTTATGACAGTGATGCGGTTTCAAAAATTGCCGGGGAAATAGCGGAGGAAACGGGAATTATGATAAGGCTTTTTCCGATGCCTGTGACGACAATGGGAGTGGAGCTTGCGAGAAAAGCAATGATTTCCGGAAACTTGGATTCGGTATATCGCGAAACAATAAAAAATGTTTGTGAAATCGCAAATTTTTCAAAGAAATATATAATTACGCTTTGTACAACGGGAAAAGGAGGAGCGGAAGAACTAAAAAATTATATCGAAAAATACGGAAATTTGGATGATGTATCTGTTGTTCCCTTGTCTATGGCGGATAGGAATGCTTTAAATGAAAAATTTCGTGAAATTATGCGAAATGGGAGCATTCTTCTCGTTATAGGGACGTTTAATCCGAAATTGTATTCGATACCGTTTTGCTCAGTTTCCGAATTGTTTTCGACACCGAAGGAGAGACTTAATGAACTTTTGGTAAGCGGTGCCTCAAGGGATTATGAGGTGGATTATGATGACATATTTGCTTATCTTTCGGGGCAATTTAAGTGTATCGATATAAAAAAGGCGGAAAATATTCTTAAAAATATGATCAGTGAAATAAACAGAAATTTAAAGCATATGTCACGTGATACGGAAATCGGACTTTTGATTCATACGGCATGTTGTGCGGAACGGCTTTCGGCGGGTGAAAAGTCACCCGTAAATTTAAAGAAAAAGGAAATAATGTATAAATATGAAAGGGAGTTTAAAACACTTTTAAAGCTACTTAAACCAATTGAAAAAACCTATCATATCATATTTAACGATGATGAGGTTTCAAATATGTTAATGATTATTTATCAATTATAAAGGAGGTCATTATGGGCGAAGAGTTAACGGAGGAGCTTGAAGAGATTTCAATGCTTATAATCGCAAATTCCGGAGCGGCAAGATCGGCGTATTTTGAAGCGCTCGAAAGTGCAAAGTGCGGGAAGTTCGAAAATGCTGCGTTGAAACTTGACGAAGCCGAAAAAAGTTTGCAGGAAGCGCATACGGCACACAGAAAGCTCTTGCAAATGGATGCAAAGGGGGAGGTGGATAAAGTGACGGTTCTCATTTGTCACGCACAGGATCATTTGATGGGAAGTGCTTTGGCAGGAGATCTTATTAAAGAAATGATTGAGCTTTATAAAGCAAAGTGAGGAGAAAAAGATGGAAAGAAAAATTTTGCTTATATGCGCCGGTGGAATGTCAACGGGGATCTTGATGAAGAAGATGGAAAAGTATGCGAATGCAAAAGGAATCGATTTAAAAATCGATGCGGTGGGAATGTCGGCATATGAAGATTCCTATAAGAATTATGACGTGATACTTTTGGGACCTCAGGTTGCATACAAAAAGAATGAAATTTCCGATGTTACGGGAATGCCCATTGCCGTGATTCAGGCATATGATTATGCGGTCGGTAATGTGGAAAACATTATGAAACAGGTTGATGAAATTTATCCGGAAAAGTGATTTTTGGAAAATAATGAGGAGTTAACTTAAAAAAGGAGAAGGAAAATGGCTAATTTATATGACAGCAAATTTATGCAAAAGGTTAAGAAGATAGGTGAGAAGTTTGCGGGAAACAAGGCAATTGCCGCCGTTTCCGCGGGAATGATGATGGCAATGGGGATAATCCTGATAGGCGCGGTTTTTCAACTTGTTGCAATTATTCCGACGTTTTTCAAGGCGTGGACAACCGATGATTCGATTTATAACATCTTGATGGTTCCGTATAATCTTTCAATGGGACTTATTTCCGTTTATATGGCATTTACGATTGCTTACGCTTATGCCAAGTCACTTAAAATGCAATCACTCACAAACGCACTCAACGCTATGCTGATTTTTTTGATAGTTGCCGCACCGATTAAGACGGTTGAAACAGCGGACGGAAGCACATTTACCGGAATAGACAATTCCTGTCTCGGAGCAATAGGAATGTTTACGGCGATTATTATTTCGCTTTGTACGGTAAAAATGGCCCATTTTTGCGAAAAGCATCACATGACAATCAAAATGCCCGATGCCGTTCCGAAATTCTTACAGGATACGTTTTCGTCACTTATTCCGCTTATTATAAACATTGCGATTTGGCATACGATCGGAAGTTTATGTCAAAAGATCATGACGATTTCTTTGCCTTATGCGATTTCGTATCTTTTGTCCGCACCTCTCGGAGCACTTACAAGTGTTCCCGGAATCATAATAGTGGTATTTGTGGCAAATGTACTCTGGACATTCGGTATTCACGGAACGATGGTTGTTTATATTGCAATTATGGCACCTCTCATGGAATACATAATGACAAACGCAACACATATGTCAAACGGTGAAGCACTCGTATTTGTACCCGTTGCACTTTTCGGTATCATGAACTGCTGCGGCGGTACGGGAAATACGCTTGCACTTTGCGTAATGGGACTTTTTTCAAAATCGGAACAGATTAAAGCCGTAAGCAAAGCGGCGATTGTTCCCGGAATTTTCAATATCAATGAGCCCGCAACATTCGGATATCCCATTATGTACAATCCTACGCTTGCCATTCCTTTTGTAATCAATCCGCTTATTACGATGATTATTTGCTATTTCGGATATATGGCGGGAATTTTTAAACCGGCATTCACAATGATTTCGGCAACGCTTCCCGTAGGTGTTTCGCCGTATCTTACAACACTTTCATGGACAAATATATTTATTCCCGTGATTGCGTTTATCGTCGCATGGCTTGTATATCGTCCTTTCTTTAAGGTATATGAAAAGGAATTGGTTTTGAAGGAACAGAAAGCAAAAGAGGAAGCTTAATGGATGCAGACTTTTTGTGGGGTGGGGCGATATCCGCCGCTCAGACCGAAGGCGCATGGAATGAGGATAATAAAGGAGATTCTGTTATAGACCATATTACCGCGGGGACAAAAAAGTCTCCGCGGCAATTTTACAGGGAAATAAAGGAAGATAGGTATTATCCGAGTCATAATGCAATTGATTTTTATCATCACTATAAAGAAGATATAGCATTGTTTTCCGAAATGGGCTTTAAGGTGCTCAGGACATCGATTGCCTGGACAAGAATATTTCCGAAGGGTGATGAGGAAAAACCGAATCCGGAAGGCATTAAGTTTTATCATAATCTGTTCGACGAATGTAAAAAATACGGTATAAAGCCGTTAATTACACTTTCGCATTACGATATGCCTTATCATATTTGTGTGGTATACAACGGATGGCAAAACAGAAAAACAATCGATTTCTTTTTGCATTTTTGCAAAACGGTGTTTACGGAATATCGCGATGACGTTAATATGTGGATTACATTTAACGAAATGAATACGCTTGTGAGCAGATTCGGAAATCTTCTTTCAGGAGGAATTTTGCCGGGCGACGGAGAAGACATGTTCGGCATTCGGCATATGGGGGAGAAGGAAACGGGTGAAGAAATTTCCTGCAGGTTTACGGCTCTTCACAACCAATTTGTCGCAAGTGCGTGTGCGGTAAAACTTGCGCATGAAATTAATCCAAAAAACATGGTCGGCTGTATGGTTTCGGCAGCACCTGTTTATCCGTATACGTGTGCACCCGATGATGCGATAAATGCGGATTTTCAGATGAAAAAGAGTAATTGGTTTACGGGTGACGTGTGTGTAAAGGGTGAATATCCTTATTATATGAACCGGTTTTTTACCGAAAACGATATTCATATAAAAAAAGAGCCGGGCGATTCGGACATATTAAAAGAAGGAACGGTTGATTTCTTTACCTTCAGTTATTATTCGTCACGTGTTGCCTCGTGTGATGAAACTGTAAAAAAAACGTCCGGCAATATGATGACCGGGGTTAAAAATCCGTACTTACATGAAAGTGCGTGGGGATGGACAATCGATCCGAAGGGGTTAAGGCTTCTTTTGAATATGGTTTACGATAGATACGGTATTCCCATTATGATAGTTGAAAACGGACTCGGTGCCGAAGACAAAATCGATTCCGACGGAAAAATTCATGATGAGTACAGAACAGAGTACTTGCGGGCACATATCGAACAAATGAAGGAAGCCGTGAAAGACGGTGTAAAGCTTATCGGTTATACTCCTTGGGGATGTATAGATCTTGTGAGCCTCAGCACCGGTGAGATGAAAAAAAGATACGGATTTATTTATACGGATATCGATGACGAAGGAAAAGGCAGCGGTAAAAGAATAAAAAAAGATTCGTTTTATTGGTATAAAAAGTGTATTATATCAAACGGCGAAGAATTATAGAGGATTATATATGGTTACAAAAAAAGTTGAAATTATCAATAAAACGGGACTTCATGCAAGACCTGCTTCGGAATTTGTGATGCTCGCAAAAAAATTTGAAGCAAAAATAACATTGTGTAAAGACGGCGGTGAACCGGTCAACGCAAAATCCATGATCAGACTTTTGGCGGAAGGAATAGGACAAGGGACTGTCGTAACACTTACGGCCGAAGGAAATGACGAAGAAGAAGCGATTACGGAACTGGTAGATCTTATTTCGTCGGGATTCGGAGAGTGAAAGGAATTTTTATGAAAAATAAGGATTCTTGTTTATACGGAAATCCGGTATCAAACGGAATTGCCGTAGCAAAGGCATATATTTATGAAAAGGGAAATTTTGAGATTGCATGCGAAAAGTGCGAAAATGCGGAAACTGAAGTCATAAAACTTAAAAATGCGGTTGATGCGGCAAAAGATGAACTTGACGAATTATATTTTTCTTTAAAGGATGTAAATCCCGAAAATGCAAAGATTTTTGTTGCACATAAAGAACTTCTGGATGACGAAGAAATGCTCACGGAAACTTTTGATATGATAAAGGATTCGTGTGTTACGGCGGAATTTGCCGTTCAAACCGTATTTAATGAATATGCAAAATTGCTTGGTCGGGTTAAGGATACCGTGATTTCGGGGCGCTCGGCGGATCTTATCGATGTAAAAGAACGCGTCCTTCGTATTTTGACCGGAACCCGGGAAAAAAGTTTGGCGCGCTTTAATGAAGACGTAATTGTTGTTTCTCATGAACTTTTGCCGAGTGATACGGCAAATCTTGATAAAAATCATGTAAAAGGAATTATTACGGAATGCGGCGGAATGAATTCACATTCGGCAATCCTTGCAAGAAGCTTTAGGATTCCTGCGGTACTTGGTATAAACGATGCCGTAAAAAACATAAAAGACGGACAAATGCTTATTCTGGACGGAAATGCGGGTGAAGTAAAACTTGAATTTTCGGAAAAAGAAAGATTTGAGTACGAACAAAAACGTGAAGAATTAAAGCATATTGCCGACGAAGAAAAAAAATATTTGAAAGAAAAATGCAAAACCCGTGACGATGTGACAATTTCGATAGGGATAAATGTCGGAAACGATAAGTTGGATACGGACGATGAAGCATATGATTTTGTGGGACTTTTAAGAAGTGAATTCCTGTATATGGAAAGTGATCATATGCCGACCGAGGAAGAACAATTTGAGGCTTACAGGAAAATCCTTGAAACGGCAAACAAAAAAACGGTAACGCTCAGGACTCTTGACATCGGCGGCGATAAAACTCTTCCTTATTTTTCGCTTCCGAAAGAGGACAATCCTTTTTTGGGTGAAAGAGCGTTAAGACTTTGCTTTAAATATCCCGATATTTTTAAAACGCAGCTTCGTGCCGCGCTCAGGGCTTCAGTATACGGAAAATTGCAAATTATGTTTCCGATGGTTGGAAGTATTGAGGATTTCAGAAAGGCAAAAAGTGTTGTAAAGGAAGTAATGTCGGAATTTGATTCAAAAGGCATATCTTACGATTCGCAAATAAAAATCGGGGTCATGATTGAAATACCGGGGCTTGCCATTATTTCTGATTTGATTGCAAAGGAAGCAGATTTTGCGAGCATAGGTTCAAACGATCTTACTCAATACACTTGCGCCGCGGACCGCATGAATGAAGGCACGGCAAAGTATTATGAGAGCCTGTCGCCCGCAATGCTCAGACTTTTTAAATTTATTTTTGAGAGTTTTAGGGCAAACAAAAAGCCTGTTTCTGTGTGCGGAGAAATTGCGGGAAATCCGAAAATCGCCGCTCTTCTTGTGGGACTCGGGGCAAGAAAGCTCAGCATGAATTATGCGTCGGTGGCAGCGGTGAAAGCGGAAATTGCGAAATATACTTTGACCGAAACGGTTAATATGGCAAATGATGCTTTAAATCTTTGCACAGAAGAAGAAATTAAGAAAAGAATGGGCTTGTAGCAGAAAAAGGTTTCAAATCAACCGAATTTTGAAACCTTTTTTATTGCCAAATCCCGCTTTTTAATATACAATGCTTTTTGCGGACAGATGCACGGACGGAAAGGTCTGTTGCTTGAAGAAAAAAATCTTTATAATCGTTCTTTTGGTTTTTCTTATATTTGTGTGCATATGGTATGCATTCTTTTTTAAACGGGAAAACGATATTCCCAAAAATTCCGAAAATGCCGAAACAATTGAAAACAATGAAAATAACGAAGGCGTGTTTACGGGGCAAAATTTAAGTTATTCTGAGGGAAATGCTGATACGGAAGGAACTTATGAAACGGGAACAGATATTTGGGGGAATGTTACAGTTACTCCGACGCCCATTCCGAAAATCTATGTTTTTTTATGCGGATCCGTTAAAAATCCCGGAGTTTACGGTATTGCGAAAGGCAGCCGCATAAACGATTTGCTTAGTGTTGCGGGCGGATTTACGGAATATGCGGATAAGAATTATTTAAATCTTGCGAGGGGACTTACGGACGGAGAGCGTGTCTATGTGCCGTCCGTATTCGAAACGGACGAACTTAACATAAAAGAAAATATTTTGGGCGCGGGGGCAAGTGAACCCGTGACCGAAGAAAACGTGAGCATGGACACGGAAGCCGAAGATTCGCTTATTAACATTAACACGGCGGACAAAGAGGCTCTTGTGGCGTTACCCGGAATCGGAGAGTCAAGAGCAGCGGATATTTTGGAATATCGCGAAAAAATCGGGAGTTTTAAATCGGTCGAGGAAATAAAAAACATATCGGGTATCGGGGAAAGTGTTTATGCGCGTATCAAAAATTATATATGCGTAAAGTAGGTGCATATGCTTAAAAGACCGATGTTATGTTTCTTTTTTGCCGTAATTCTTGGGAGTTTGCTTTCGGAGTTTGGGATAAAAGCGTGTGCGGTAGTCTTTGCCTGTTACTTTTTGACGCTTGCGTTATCGATTTTCTTATCAAAAAAAACAAATAAAATTTTGGATTATTTTGTGAGACCGAATAAGTATGGAATTTTTAAAATCTTTCTTATTATGATTCCGGTTTTATTTTTGTCGTCGGGAGTACGGAGCAATTTTTATTTTAAAGAGTCGGAAGAAAAAAACTTGCCTTATAAAATAATGTATGAAAACAAAGAGGAATACGTGTCGGTGTTCGGTACTGTTTATAAAATCCGATATGACACCGAAAAGTATCACGTTTATTTGAAGGATGTCTCCGTATGCGGATATAATGAAAACGTATGGCGTAACGCGGGCGGTGTGCTTATATATGTTACCGATACGGATGAATTTAACATATATGCGGGAAACAAAATAAAGGTATACGGAAAAATTTATTATACGGAAGAACCGCAAAATCCCGGCGAATACGACGGGACGACAGGAGTGGCGAAAACAAATAAGTATGCAAGCATAATCGCAAAAAGAATAGATGTGATTTCGGATAAAAAGGATGTGTTTTTGTGTTTTATAAACAATATTCATATGCGTTTTGCAAAAAGCCTTATTAACATATACGATGAGGATACCGCGGGTGTACTTATCGCAATGATAACGGGTGACAGGGAAATGCTTACGGACAACATAAAAGAAACGTATAAGGATGCGGGAATCAGCCACATTCTTGCAATATCGGGGCTTCATATATCGCTTGTGGGATTTTTTGTATTCAATATTTTTAAAAAGCTTTCGCTTAAAAGAAATGTTGGGATTGGTGTCTCATGCGTTTTGGTTACCTTATATGTGCTTTTTTCGGGAGCTGCTGATTCGGCGGTAAGAGCCGGAATAATGTTTATCGTAATGATGCTTTCAAAAATTATAAGGCGGAAATACGATATTTTGTCGTCGTTATCTTTTGCCGGGATCATAATACTTTTTGTATGGCCTACGGAACTAAAAAATGTGTCTTTTTTACTCTCGTTTATGGCAATAATCGGTGTCTATGCGGCTACAAGACTGAACGCCGGGGTGTTTTTCGGGGCGGTCGTTACCGTAATAACGCTTCCGGTAACTCTTTGGTATTTTTTCGAAACAAATCCGTGGTCGTTTTTTGCAAATATCATAGTAATTCCGCTTACGGGATATCTTATGTGCTTCGGAATTGTTGCGGGCATAACCGGAATGATTTTTGCACAGCTCGGGAATTTCCTTGCCGGTCCCGCATATGTGATACTTTTTATAATTGAAAAATTAAGCAACATAATTTCCGGACTTCCCTTTTCAAAAATACTTGTGGGGAGGCCTGCCATAATTACGATAATTCTCTTTTATACAGCGGTATATGTAAGCTTTTGCTTTTTTTTGAAACGAAAATATATATTGATTCCGGTGTGTATGGCGGAAATTATATTTTTGTGCTCGGGGGCATTTTTAAATCCCGCAAATTGCAATTTTTTGTCCGTCGGACAGGGAGATTCGTTTTGTTATTTATCAAAAAAAGATACAGTTTTGCTTGATTCGGGAAGTTTGAGTGAATCGAATGTGGGAAGTTATGCGATTTCTTCCTTTTTAAAGTGTAACGGAAAAATATTGATTGATAAGGCGATTGTGACGCACATGGATTCGGATCATATGAACGGAATAACGGAATTACTTGAAAACATGAATGCATACGAATCGGATTTTTTGTATAAGGTGTATTATGACGGAAATGTAGGAATCAAGGAGCTTATAATGCCGGAAGTGGCTTTTGCTTCCGAAGAATATGAGGAGCTTGTTGCGCTCGCAAGAGAAAAAAATGTAAAGGTGACGTATTTGGGGATGGGAAATGAATTTTACTTAAATGACGGGACAAGCTTTAAATGTATTTGGCCGGAAAAAGCCGAATCTTCCGAAAATGACACATCGCTTGTTTTTCTTATTAAAACGGACGCGGAGATTTTGTTTATGGCGGCAGATATTGGTGCGGACGTTGAACAAGAAATCGTGTCAAATAAGGAAATATTAAATTATATATATGAATCCAGGAAGTCAAGAAACCTTATTTTAAAGGTTTCGCATCACGGATCAAAATATTCCACATGCGAGGAATTTGTGAGTGCCTTAAGACCCGACACGGCGGTGATTTCGTGTGCATACATAAATTCGTACGGGCATCCGGGACAAAGAGTTATCGATGTGCTCACAAAATACGGTGCGGAAATCAAAAAAACGTATTCGGACGGGGCGATTTCTTATTAGAACGGCTATTTTTGCATCATTCTATAAAATGATTATTAAAAAAATCATATATTTGTTTTAAAATGATACGTGGTTAAAAGTCTTAAGAGCTTTTCGTAAAACAACGAAAGACTTAAAAGACTTATGACGGGTAACGCCGGATTATGGGAAGAGTTTTAAGCTTACCGTAACGGATCTTTTAAATCAAAACATACATCGGGGGTAAAAATGAGAAGGAAAATTTTTTTGCTTGTTCTTTTGTCTTTAACGCTTGTGTTTTTTTCGTCGTGTGAAACGAAAAACGCCGGTGATACGTCATCACAATCGAAGCTTGACGAGAAGGATCTTACGGCGAAAGCGACTGTAACCGTTCTGCCGACAGAAACACCGATACCAACGGACACACCTGTGCCGACTGTGACGCCCACACCGACCGATACGCCGACACCGACGCTTTCTCCCACTCCTTTTGCAAACATAAGGTTTACGCGCCAGGCGGAAGATCTTGACCGCGGACTTGTTGCGGTATCGTGTGATACGGGGATATTTTTAAGCTGGAGATATTTGGGGACGGATTCTAAGGACGCTTCGTTTTTAATTTACAGAAACGGTGAAAAGATTACCGCGGAGCCGATAACGGGCGCAACAAATTATATCGACGCAAACGGAACGGCAGGTGACACATACTCGGTTGTTACCGTAAATTCAAATGAAGGCATGACGGAAAATGCCGTAAGCGACGAAGCGATAGCTTACGCAACAAGTTATTTCGATATTCCGCTTGATGTGCCCGAAGACGACGTTTATGTAAAAAATAAGAGAACGGGTGAAACGGTTGTTTCTTCTTATACGCCGAATGACTGCTCCGTGGGTGACGTTGACGGAGACGGAGAGTATGAAATAATTTTAAAATGGGAGCCGTCAAATTCGAAAGACAATTCCCAAAACGGAATTACGGGAAAAACCTACATAGATTGCTATAAACTTGACGGAACAAAGCTTTGGCGTATAGATATGGGACGAAGCATAAGATCCGGAGCACATTATACGCAATTTATGGTATATGATTTCGACGGAGACGGAAAAGCCGAGCTTATAATGAAAACAAGCGACGGAACCGTTGACGGCACGGGAAATGTAATAGGTGACGGAACGAAAATGTATATGAACGCATCCGGTGTCATTTTGTGGGGAAACGAATATTTGACACTTTTTGACGGTGAAACGGGTGCGGCTCTCGATACGATAGATTTTGAACCGGCGAGAGACAAGATCGACAGCTGGGGTGACAATTACGCAAACAGATCGGAGCGCTATCTTGCCGCAGTCGCATATTTTAACGGAGTCACGCCGTCATGCGTTATGAGCAGAGGTTATTATGCGAGAACGGCAATCGCATGCTATGATGTAGTAGACAAAAAGCTTGTGATGAGATGGAAATTCGATACAAACGATGAAGGAAATTCTGCCTATACGGGTCAGGGAAACCATAACCTTGCCGTTGCGGATGTTGACGGTGACGGTTATGACGAACTTTGTTTCGGTCAGCTTACAATGGATCACGACGGAACGGTGCTTGCATGCACGGGACTCGGCCACGGAGACGCAATGCATGTGGGTGATCTTGTATTAAGTCACCCGGGACTTGAAGCGTGGGGATGTCTTGAAGGAAGTCACGGTGCGGTGCTTTGGAATCCGGGAGATGCGGAAATTCTCCTCAGACAAACCGCCGATAACGATACCGGCCGCGGTACAACAGGAAATTTTATTGCGGGAAACGATTCGTATGAGTTTGTTTCTTCGTTAAGTTCAAATATATATGATGCGGACGGAAACGTTGTCGGAACATGGCCGTCACAGTCAAGCGTCAACTACGCAATATACTGGGATGCAGATCTTGAGCATGAAATACAGGACGGAAATAAGATTTATGATCTTTCAGGCAATCAGCTTATCGATAGTTCCGGAACCACGTCAAACAACGGAACAAAGAGAAATTCTTCGCTTACGGGAGACATTATCGGTGACTGGAGAGAGGAATTGATTGTGCCCACATCCGACGGCACGGCACTCAGAGTGTTTACGACAACCGACCTTACGGATGTAAGACTTTTCACTCTTATGCACGACACTCAATACAGATGCCAGATTGCCGCACAAAATGTGGCATATAACCAGGGCGCGCTTACGTCATTCTTCCTCGGAACGGGATTTGATTTGCCCGCACAGCCGGATATTTATCTCGCAACGTGCTTAAATTAATTTGTCCGGACGGGTGTTGTGCTTAAGTTTGCGGGACAGATTTTAATCGACCGTATAGGTTCGTGTTTATGAGTATAAATATCCGTTATATGCTTGAAAACATATTTAAAGAAAAAACAGTTGTTTATTTTTCAAAAAAGTTATAGGATATCAATAATGCTCGGGGTCAAAAAGTAATTTTGACCCCGAACTTATAAGGTATCGAAAGGTGAAAACAATATGGAAGAAGAAGTAAAGAACGAAAGCACGTGTAACGGCAATTGCGAAGGATGTACGTCCTCGTGCTCATCAAAAAAGCAGGACTTAAGAGAACCCACAAACGAATACAGCCACATAAAGAGAGTTATCGGTGTTGTTTCGGGAAAGGGCGGAGTAGGTAAATCTTTGGTTACGAGTGCACTTTCCGTAATCATGAACAGAAAAGGATACAAGACCGCAATCTTGGATGCGGACATTACGGGACCCTCGATCCCGAAGAGCTTCGGAATGCATGAAAAGGCAACGGGCTCCGAAATCGGCATTATGCCGGTAATTTCCCGTACCGGAATAAAGGTGATGAGCGTAAATCTTCTCCTTGACGAAGAAGAAATGCCCGTGCTTTGGAGAGGACCGATTTTAGGAGGCACGGTTAAGCAATTCTGGACGGATGTTATATGGGACGACGTCGACTATATGTTTGTGGATATGCCGCCCGGAACAGGCGATGTGCAGCTTACGGCATTCCAGTCGCTTCCGATTGACGGAATCGTCATAGTCACAAGTCCTCAGGAGCTTGTTTCGATGATTGTGGGCAAGGCCGTAAATATGGCAAAAGCCATGAATATTCCGATTATCGGCGTTGTGGAAAACTACAGTTACATAGAGTGCCCGGATTGCAAGAAAAAGATTCCGGTATTCGGAAAGAGTCATGTTGACGAGACATGCGAAAAGTATCATTTAAAGTGCCTTGCAAAGCTTCCTCTTTCGGAAAATATTGCGGAAACTGTGGATAAGGGAAACATCGAAGACATTGTTGTCGAAGACCTTATGGGCGCAGCGGATGTAATCGAAAGCACATACAGTGTAAAATAGGGCATAAAATGTGAACCGGTACATAAAATGTAAGAAATTATATAAAACAACACAGAAACGGAGAATCTTATGGGAATACATTTCGGAGCGGATTATTATCCCGAGCATTGGCCGCAGGAAAGATGGGAGACAGATGCGCGTCTCATGAGCGAGATGGGCTTAAAAGTCGTTCGTCTTGCCGAGTTTTCGTGGCACAAAATGGAGCCGGATGACGGTAAATACGATTTTGAATGGATTGATGCGGCAATTTCCGTGCTTTCAAAGTATGACATAAAGGTTGTGCTCGGAACACCCACGGCTGCGCCGCCCGCGTGGCTCATAAACAAGTATCCGGAAATCCTTCCGATTGACAGTCACGGTATTAAGCATGGATTCGGCGGACGTCATCACGTTTGCCAATCAAATAAGATTTACAGAAAATATGTGTCCGATATCGTCACAAATATGGCAATGCATTTTAAGGACAACAAAAATGTAATCGGATGGCAAATAGACAATGAGCTCGGAAACAGTCATGACGATTTGTGCCATTGCGAGAGCTGCAGGAAAGCTTTTAAAGACTGGCTTAAAGCAAAATATAAGAAAGTAGATGAACTTAATAAGCGCTGGGGAACGGCATTTTGGAGCGAAGAATACAATGATTTCGATGAGATTTTTACAACCCGTGTTACGGTTACGGGTGTAAATCCTTCGCAAATGCTTGACTGGAGACTGTTTCACTCAGATTTGATTTTTGATTTTGCGGCCTTACAGGCAGAGATCATAAGAAAGTATTGTCCGAACCAATTTATTACGCATAATTGTATGGATTTTGCGGATACGGTTGACTATTACAAACTCGGTGAAATCCTTGATTTTGCATGCCAGGATCAATATCCGCTCGGTTATTGGTTTAAGGACGGAAAGATGCCGGTATACAGAATGGCGGCAACCGTTGATGTTGTGAGGAGCTTTAAAAATAAGCCCATCTGGATAATGGAGCAGGAAGCGGGAATTACCGGCTGGGGCATGATGGGAAGGCTTCCGAAGCCCGGGGAACTTTCGGAATTTACAATGCAATCGATTGCGCATGGTGCGGATTGTGTCGTCTTTTTCCGATGGAGAAGCTGTGTGTTCGGCACGGAGCAATATTGGCACGGAATTTTGCCTCACAGCGGAACTCCGGGCAGAACATACGGCGAATTAAAAAATTTGATTCAAAAAATAAATCCGATCATGGACGATATGGAAGGCGCAATGCCAGAAAACCCGGTCGGAATTGTTTACTCGTACCGACAAAATTATGCGCTTCGTGAGCAGCCGCATAACGGAAAACTTAATTACCATAATCAATTGATGAAATATTATAAGGGATTTTACGACAAAAACGTTTCCGTTGATTTTGTGTACGAAAACGGAGATTTCGGAAAATATAAGCTTCTCGTTGCACCGCTTCAATATACCGTAAGCAGCGAATTAAAGGAAAAGTTCGATTATTACGTCAAAAACGGCGGAACGCTTGTGCTTACGATGAGAGCGGGAGTTAAGGACGAATATAATATTTGCAACGATCATGAGATGCTTCCGGGAGTTTTTGGTGAAATCGCGGGAATTACGATTCCGGAATATGATTCGATAGGAGTAACAGACACGGAAATTCCGCTAAAGGACGAAAACAACAATAGAATCGGAAATGCCGTTGTATGGGCGGATTTGACGGAACCAAACACGGATACGCAAGTTCTTGCAAGATATGACGGAGAATTTTATATGAATACCGCCGCAATTACCGTGCACACTTACGGAAAGGGCAAGTGTATTTATGTGGGATGTGAGCCCGATGACGAATTGCTCGAATTTGTAACGGAAAATGCGCTTAATGCGGCAGGTATCGAAAAACGTTTCTTTGCGGGAAAGGGGGTTGAAATTACATCAAGAATAAAGGGACACGACGAATATATATTCGTAATAAATACCGAAAATGTCGAAAAAAATTATGATATCCGGGGAAAGCTTATTTTCGGCGAAACAAAAGGACAGCTTAAGCCTTTTGAAACACACGTAATACTTACAGAGAAGTAACGAATTGCGTGAAAATGAATGATTTTGTTATTAAAAACAGGCGGAAATATTTGATTTCTGCCTGTTTTATTTGACATATGCAAAAATCTTATGTTATATTTTAAAAGGCTGGTTTTATACCGGGATTTATTTATTTGTAAACATCTGTAAAATTAAGGATTTAAAGGATTCGGAACAATAACAACAGGTAGTATTTGAGATTACCGACTTGTAATAGAGAGGTGTTTTATGAAACTTTACAGAAGAATTTGTTCGCTGTTTCTTAGTGTTGCGGTTTTATTTGCAATGCCGGTGCAGAGTTTTGCGGCAAATGAGCCTTACATAGACGATGTTCCGTATTCTTACGAGTTAACTCCCGCTTCCGACGAATGGTCAACCTATATTTTAAAGAGCGATATACTCGACCGGTTGCAGATCCCGGAAAAAAAATTATCTTCAATGACGACTGAGGCGCTATTGACAACGGTATTGAATTATCCATATATTTCGGACTATGATCTTTATAACACATTGGAAGATGCTTATAAAGTATTCTGCAATGATTTTAACGGCTTTCGTGAATTGATGGCGCGTCCGGATTTAACGGCTGTGCTTGTAAAAGAATACAGTGAGTCAGATGTTATGACCGCCGAACTCTATTTACAATATTCTGCCGTTGGTGTAGAAAAAGAAAATGAAAATACACGTATGCTTCCGAAATTATTCTTCAGGACCTCCACTATTGAGTTTTTGCTCATTTGCGACGAATTGCATAACGGAGATTTTTCCGCGCAAGAGCGGGAGATAATTACTGTCCTTGTAGATGAAAAGAATGATGCCCGTGCAATATCCGGTTTGTATTCAAGTAATTCCAATATTTATACCCGATATTCTTCTGTCGCAAATCGAGCCGCAATCGGAGCAAATGAATATTCATCCGGTACAAATCAAGCCACAACAGAAGCGTGTGAATACGCCTATGTATCTTCGGTTTATACACCGAACAACAGTGAGGTTGAAACATATTACGACAGTTCCCCTGAATTTACAGATGAAGAAATTGAAGAAAAGTATTTGGAAATCCTTGACGAATATCCTAATGCAGAATATCTTCGTCCGGCTTCGGTAAAGTATAACTGTCATTCATATGCCTGGTATAGTCAAGAAACATCAAACAAACATTGGATGAACGACCCAAGTTTATATATGTCTGACGGTAGTTATTACAGAATAACAACATCACCGAGAGTCGGTATGAAAGCATTCTGGGCAACAGGTAATCATTCCGGCATTGTCAGCATGATTACTTATTCCGGAGGAACACATAGTTATTATATAACATCAAAATGGGGAAGATATGGGTTATATGAACATCTGCCTACGAATTGTCCTTATTCGGGGACAATTCGGTTCTATACGCGGTCAGGTTCATAAAGGCGAAGTAAAGAAATCATAAGTTTCGTTCGAAGATTATATCTTCTCGGAGAGCAAATAAAAATGTTAAAACCGGGGAGTCTCTTTAAATGAGGCTCCCCGGTTTTTTTATTGAAAAAATTGTTTGGTTAAATGAAATTTTTATTTATCCTTTTGCATCCGGATCCGGCACATACGGTGTTAACGTCGGTATGGGCGTTAGTGTAATTATAGGTGTCGATTCCGGTGTTGATTCGGGTGTCGGTTCAGGTGTCGGAGTTGGCGTAGGCGACATTGCGGGCGTCGGCGCGGGTGTCGGTGACGTTATGGGTGTCGGCGTTGGTGACATTATCAACGTGGGTGTCGGTGTGGGAGTACGTGTTGCAAGCGGTGCTCCCGTGATTTCCGCGTCACCTCCGTCAGACCAGCCCTGACCTTCTCCTTCGTACCAATAAACACCTTCTCCCTTGTCTTCAAGGTTTGTTTCGCCTTCAGTTATGGGCGTCGGCGTCGGTGTGGGATTAAGGAGTGTGTCCAGTCCCGATAAAAATTCATAAAACTCTTCGTATGTCATTTCCGGTGTGGGAGAGGGCGTAGGCAAAGGCGTATTTGACGGGAACGGGGTGGGCGTCGGAGATATGAGGCCTCTTGTTATGCTACACTCTATGCAATATCCCGTCGGTATAATGTATTTTGTGTCGGAGGTTACGTAAGTAACTTCCGTTTTTGTTGCGATGTATGTCGGATAAACCGAAGGAGTGGGAGTGAGCTTAAGAAGCAAATCATCCATCAAAGCTTCGTTTTCCGTAAAAAAGTCTTCGTTTTCCTTGCTTGCCGTAAGTACCACGCGGAGTTTTGTGTAAAGCGTGTAAAACCAATTCAACATTTCCGATTCGGTTTTAGGTGCCACATAGCCTATGGGAGTCGGCGTCGGAAAATCGGTCGGAGTGGGAGTGGGTGTTACCGTCGCATAAGGATTGGGAGTTGCTGTCGGTAAAACGTATCCTGCGGGTGTAGGTGTCGGAGAACACGTCGTAAGATCGTCGTCGACAGGCGTCCAGACTTCTTTTTCCGTTTTCTTAAGCAATACCTTTGTTGTTACGTCGGTGCATCCGCGTTGTGCGAGAAGTCCGGTTTTGTTGCATATCGATACTTCGATATGGCAGTCGCAATAATCTGTGGGCTCCGTTCCTATCGCAAAGTATTCGGTTTTGATCGAATCTCCGCCTTCGTACTTGTCGCAAAGCCCCGTTACCGCCTTCTTGCCGCACTTCGTGCATATGGTTTCCGTCGTGACGGAAGAAGGCTGCTCAAATTCCTTATACGGAAGTTCCTTTTCTGCGTGTACTCTTTCCATTATTTCACGCCATATTATTTCGTGAGTCTTTGTGTTGCTTATGTTGTACGAAATATCGAAGCCTTCCCAGATACCCGCCGTGTAATAGGGAGTGTAACCGATAAACCAAAGGTCGTAGTTGTCGGTTGTAGTACCGGATTTTCCGGCGGTGGGCATTTCATAATTTTGAAATGCGGCGATTGCGGCCGTACCGAGTCCGCTCTTTAACGTGTCTTCCATTGCTGATGTGAGAAGATAGGACGTTGAAGATTTCATGACCTGCTTCGGCGTGCTTTTGTGTTCGATAAGGACATTTCCGTCGTGATCGAGCACCTTTGTGTAATAATGAGGAGAATTATAAATTCCCTGGTTTGCGATTGCGGCATAGGCTGCCGTCATTTCCAGGTTTGTTACACCGTTTGTGAGTCCGCCGAGTGCAAGGGGAACACCGATATCCGAGTAGCCGTAGCCGTCTTTTCCTACCTTGTATTCGACAAGCGTTGTAAATCCGAGCTCCTGCAAGTATTTGAAGGCAACCTTCGGAGTTACCTTTTCGATTGTCCGGCAGGCAAGTATGTTCATCGAGTATGAAATACCGAGCCTTGTTGTGTTTAAGCCTTTGTATGTGTTTACGCCGTACCAGTTTGTAACCTGCTTCGTCATTCCGGGATAGAAGTAAGGACTGTCGTCAAGCACCGAACCGAGCGTGAGCGTGCCTGTGTCAAATGCCGGAAGATATGCCGCAAGCACCTTAAACGTCGATCCTACGGAACGAAGAGAGTCCGTTGCACGGTCAAGGATACGGTTTCCTATTTTGTCGCCGCGTCCGCCGGAAAGCGCAACAACCGCGCCCGTTGACTGATCGATCATTACAAAGGAAGCCTGAGGCTCGAGCGTTTTTGTGAATTTTTCACCGAGAACCGTGTCACCTTCTTCAACCATCGCATTATGGAATTCTTCGACGCACGCTTCCATATATCGCTTGTTTGTCGACATAAGGTCGTAGGTGCCTCCGTAAATTCTGATTGAAGTTGTTGAACTTCCGACAAAGTAATTAAAGTATTCGAGGAAGTCGACAAGCTGGTAGTGAATCGTTGTGCCGTCGGCTTTGAGCACGGAGAGGGCATACGAAATGTCGTAATACGAGCCGTTTCCGATTTTCGGCCAAATCGACTCGTCGTTTATGACTTCGTCGACGATTGTCTGTATTTCGCGGTCCTGCGTCGTGTAAACGGAAAGTCCGCCCGTATAAATAAGGTTGGAGGCTTGCGCCGACGAATATCCGAGCGACACAAGATCTGTCATGAGTTCCGAAATTACTTCGTCCGTAAAATATGTATAATAAGTTCTTCCCGAGTTTGCGCTTACGTAATCGTGGATGCGTTGATAAACATCTGCCGTGTCCGCGATTGCTTCGTCATATTGTTCTTGTGTGATAAATTCACAATCAAGCATCTCGTTTAACACTTCCGTGCGGCGCTCGGAGTTTGATTCGGGGTAATTATAGGGATTCATGTATACGGGCGACTTTGCGATACATGCAAGGACGGCGGCTTCGGACACCGTCAAATCCTGTGCCGATTTACCGAAATAGGTTGTTGCGGCCATTTCGATACCGTATGAGCCCTGACCTAAGTTAATTGTGTTTATGTAATACTCGATAATCAGCTCTTTTGACGTGAATCGTTCGAGCTGCACGGCAAGATACTGTTCCTGAAGCTTTCTTACGATTTTTTGAAAACGGTTTGCCTCGCTTCCGCCCGAGAACACCTGGTTTTTGATGAGCTGCTGTGTGATTGTCGAAGCGCCGCTCATCATCTGCTTGTTTGTGATAACTTCGTATACCGAGCGGATAATACTTCTTACGTCGATTCCGTCGTGAGTCCAAAAGCGTTCGTCTTCGATTGCGACAAACGAATTGTATACATATGAAGGAAGATTGCTTACGGAAACATATTCACGGTTTCCGCCGGCGCCGATGAGTGTTTGTGAAACGGTTCCGTCCGTGTAAAAAAATCTCGTTACATAGCCTTCCGGTACAACGTTTACGCTTTCGATTCCGGGGGACGAGGCAATAATTCCGTTATATGTGCCGACTGCGGCAAAAATACCTATTACAATTACGCCGATTATCGCAATCAAAAGGAGTCTGAAGCTCGACACATAGACTTTTGAGGATACCTTCTTGCCTTTTGATTTTATTTCGTGTAATTTTTTGTTGACGTCATATTTTCCGTAATTCATATATAAATCCTTTGTTTAAACTTACATGCCGCGTTGCGGCGATTTCAAAATTTTATTTTACCATAATAGGTGGATGAGTTCAAACATCAATCCAAAAAAATTGGGGAATATGTGCTTCAAAATAAAAGCTTATATCTTTAATAAAAAAGTATAAATTTTTTATGCAAAAGTTTTTAATGACATTTTGTTCCTTTTATTATATAATCGATTCTTGACTGCAAAAAATACAGGAGGATTTTTAAGTGAAAAAACTTGTTCAATTTAAGAATATCGTTAAAAACTTCGACGGACAACTGGTTCTTAAGGGAATAAACCTTGACATATACGAAAATGAATTTGTGACGCTTCTCGGTCCTTCGGGATGCGGAAAGACAACGCTTCTCAGGATTCTCGGGGGATTTTTGGAGCCCGACGAAGGAGTTGTCGTTTTTGACGGCGAAGACATCACAAAACTTCCTCCTTACAAAAGAGATTTGAACACGGTATTTCAGCGATATGCGCTTTTTCCTCACATGAACGTGTATGACAATGTCGCTTTCGGACTCAATATCAAAAAGGAGCCGAAAGACCTTGTCGAGCAAAAGGTAATAAGAATGCTGAAGCTCGTGGGACTTGAGGATTACGCAAAAAGAGGCATAAACGAAATGTCGGGCGGACAGCAGCAGCGTGTTGCGATTGCGAGAGCGCTTGTAAACGAACCGAAAGTCCTTCTCCTTGACGAACCCTTAAGCGCCCTTGACGCAAAGCTTCGTAAGGAAATGCAGCGCGAACTTAAGCGAATTCAGAGGGAAGTCGGAATTACGTTTATTTTTGTAACGCACGACCAGGAAGAAGCGCTTACGATGTCCGACAAAGTCGTTGTAATGAAGGAAGGAGAAATCCAGCAGGTAGGCACTCCAACAGACATTTACAACGAGCCCATAAACAGATATGTAGCAAATTTCATCGGAGAGAGCAATATCGTCGAAGGTACGATGATTGATGACTTCAAGGTGCAATTTGAAGACAAAATTTTTAAGTGTGTCGATTCGGGATTCGGCAAAAACGTTCCAGTTGATATAGTGATAAGACCGGAAGACCTTGACATTGTTCATGGGCGAAACGGCAAATTAAAAGGAATAGTAAAATCCGTGCTCTTTAAGGGCGTTCATTACGAAACGGTTGTCGAAACAAGCGCCGGAACAAGCATTACCGTAAACATGCAGGTTACGGAGGACAAGCCGATTTTTAACGCCGAATCCGGCGAAATGATGGACGCAAACGATTTTTATCTTGACATCCTCGATATCGACGAGCTTACGGACGCCGTAATCATAAACAGAGCGGATGCGCAGGCTTGGAATCCGGAAACGGACGAACGTATTTCAATCAACAGCGTCGATTATGAAATCAAAAAGGAAAAGGGCATTTATCCCGTTACGTTTTCGACGGCTGCGGGCACAAGCGTTACGGTAAACATGATCGTCGATGAAGTAAACAAGGTTACGGACGAGGATTACGGTGAAGAAATTTTTGCCGTTAATTTCTTCAAAAAAGCCGATGAGCTTGCGGAAAGTATCGCTCTTTCGACCGACCTTAAGATTTGGGCAAACGTTTATGCGGACGATCTTGAGGACGGCAGTAGTGTTGAAGTCTCCGATGTCATATATGACTTCGATCCCGAAAACATTACGCCCGGAACCTATAAGGTTACTTTTAAAACAAGAGGTTACGAATACAAAATAGACACGACCGATAAATTTGAAGTGGGAGATCAGGTGGGACTCGAATTTAAGCCCGAAGACCTTCATATCATGAAAAAGGAAATGGGAGAATAATGAAGCAATACAAAAAAATGGTTTACCCGTACGTGGTATGGATATCGATAATGGTTGTGGCACCGATGCTTCTCATTATGTTTTATGCTTTCACGAAGGACGGGAATTCCGTACTTGATTTTGTTTTTACACTCGAAAATTTCAAGGCTTTTTTTGAGGATACGATATTTATAAGCGTGCTGCTCAGGAGCCTTAAAATTGCACTCATAACGACCGTTATATGCGTTATTTTGGGCTATCCCGCCGGATATTTTATTTCAAAGTGCTCCGACGGCGTAAAAATGCGCTGGGTGCTCATAATCACTTTCCCCACATGGATCAACATGATGGTGAGAACTTATGCATGGCGCGGAATTTTGCAGGACGACGGACTCATAAATTCGTTTCTCGGGCTTTTTGGGATAGGACCGATAACGATACTCAATACCGAGTTTGCGGTAATCCTCGGAATGGTTTACAACTTCCTTCCGTTTATGATTATTCAGATTTACACGTCACTCGCAAAGCTTGACACGAGCCTTCTTGAAGCGGCTGCGGACCTCGGCGCAAACAGAAGAAAGTGCTTTATGCGAATTACGCTTCCGCTTTCGGTTCCGGGAGTTTTGAGCGGAATCACGCTTGTGTTTCTTCCTTCGGTATCGAGCTTTTATATTCCGGAAATGCTTGGCGGCGGACGTTATTACATGATCGGTAACTTGATCGAAAATCAGTTTCTCACAACGGAAAACTGGAATTTCGGAAGCGCAATATCGCTTATCATGGTAATTATCATTATTGTTTCAATGTATTTCACGCGTAAAGCGGACAAAACGGAAATTATGGAGCAGCGGGCACATTAATGAAAAGACAAAACAATCTCGGATCAAAAATATTTATGGTGATTTTGGTGATTTTTTTCTATGCACCGATACTTTATGCGATGGTTTTTTCGTTTAATTCATCAAAGTCACTTACGCATTTCAGCGGATTTTCGCTCAAGTGGTACGATAAAATGTTTAACGACAGGGAAATGATGGAAGCGCTTCTTTACACGGTCGTTATTGCGGTTCTCGCAACACTTGTGTCGACCGTGTTCGGAACGCTTACGGCAATCGGACTTTCAAAGAGCAAAAAAGCGCTCAAAATGGCCGTTGAACAGGTAAACAATCTTCCGATAATGAATCCTGACATTGTGACGGCTATCGGATTGCTTGTATTATTCGCAACATTTCACATAAAGAGCGGTTTTATGACCGTGCTTCTCGCACATATCATGTTTTGCACGCCTTACGTGATTTTAAGCGTTATGCCGAGACTCAGGCACCTTGACCCGAATCTTGCGGAAGCCGCAATGGATCTCGGCGCAACACCCGCATACGCACTCATAAAGGTAATTGTGCCGCAGGCGATGCCCGGGATAATTTCGGGCGCACTAACGGCTTTTACGATGAGCTTTGATGACTTTGTAATCACGTTCTTTGTGCAGGGAAACGGAGTTTCAAACATTTCGATTATCGTTTATACGATGTCAAAGCGCGTAAATCCCTCGATAAATGCACTTGCGACGCTTGTTATCGTGATTATTTCGGCGGTGCTTCTTTTGATAAACATTTTGCCGCAGAAAATATCGAAGCAAAAACAGAAAGTTATTGCCGAAAGGCTTTAACCCATAAAAAATTTTTTATTGTAAAGGAGAAAGACGAAGGAAAATGAAAAAAAAGATCGTCACAGTTGCTTTATTGTTTTGCATGATGATGTCATGCTTTTCGGGCTGTGGAAGCAGTAAGGAGAAACTCAAGCTATATATAGTCGGTGAGTATCTCGGAGAGAATATTATTTCTGATTTTGAGAAACAATATAACTGCAGGGTTATAATAGAGTATTATGACTCAAATGAGATGATGTACACGAAGCTTGCGGGTGGTGCGACGTATGATTTGCTTGTTCCGTCGGATTATATGATAGAAAGGCTTATAAACGAGGATCAGCTGCAGCCTATAGACAAGACTATAGTTACAAATCTCGATCTTTTGGATGAAAATGTTGTGGGACTTGATTACGATCCCGATATGACCTATTCCGTACCTTATTTTTGGGGCACATGCGGAATAGTTTACAATAAAAACAATGTGGATTACGAGGATCTTGTAAACGAAGGCTTTGCGATAATGAAGGATTCGAAGTACAAGGGAAGAGTGTTTATGTACAATTCTTCACGCGACAGTTTCATGATTGCGCTTAAGGATCTCGGATATTCATGTAATACGGAAAACGTGGACGAAATAAATGAGGCGTATGAGTGGCTTTTGGAACTTGATGCCGCAACCGAGCCCGCATATGTTATCGATTATGTAATCGATGCGATGGCAAACGGCGAAAAGGACCTCGCCATCATGTATTCCGGTGATGCGGCTTATGTTATAAACGAAAACGACGAAATGAGCTATTACACGCCGGATTACGGTACAAACTTCTGGTGTGATTCGCTTGTTATCCCTAAGAATGCCGAAAATCCCACGCTTGCAAACAAGTTTATCAATTATACGCTTACCTATGATGCGGCAATGGACAACACTCTCGGTGTGGGATATGCTTCTCCGAACGCCGAAGTTTTAAAAGAAGTGACGTCTGACGGCGGTGCATATTACGGAAATCCCGCATATTATCCCGTAAAGCGCGAAAACGACGAGGTTTTCCACGACAACGAAACAATCAGACGTCTTACAAACGAACTTTGGACAAAGATAGTGGCAAACAAATAAAGACAAAGACAGTCGAAAATAAATAAAATTGAATAAAAATGAAAACAGATGTCATTATACCCGTATATAAGCCGGACGAAAAACTGAATAAGCTCGTAAGTATGCTTTTTAAGGGGACACTCGCGCCCGATAAAATAATTCTTATGTGGACCTACGACGAGTCGGAGGCGGAAATTAACGAAAATCAGATTTTTGATGCGGCGGGTGATGACAAATGTAAAATAAAGATTTATCCGGTCAAAAAATCGGAATTTGATCACGGTGCGACAAGAAATCTCGGAGCGTCATATTCGGACGCCGACAGGATTTTGTTTATGACCGAGGATGCGGTGCCGAACGACAAATATTTAATCGAAAAGCTATCCGAAAAAATCGATAACGGAGCATCGGCCGTGTTTGCAAGACAAATTGCGGAAACGTATGCTCCCGTAATCGAAAAAATGACGAGAGAGTTTAATTATCCGGGAGAATCGTATGTCATGACTTTTGACGACATCAAAAAATACGGTATAAAAGCCGTATTTTGCTCAAATTCTTGCATGATGTACGATAAAAAAGTTTTTTCGGCGCTCGGCGGATTTGACGAAAATGTCGTTTTTGCGGAAGACATGTTGTTTTCGTATAAGCTTCTTATGAATAAATATAAGCTTTTCTATGCGGCGGATATAAAAGTGATTCACTCACACGATTACACGTTGAAGCAGCAATATAAGCGAAGCTTTGATACCGGACGAAACCAAAAAATGCATCCCGAAGTATTTAAATCTCTTTCTTCCGAAAACGAAGGAATGAAGTACTTTAAATATGTTTCGAAAAATCTTTTTAAAATGAAGAAGCCTTACCTTATCCCGTATTTTGTGATTTCATGTTTTGTGAGGTTCGCGGGATTTAAGGCGGGGAAAAGAAAAAAGTAAAAATAAAAGCTCACTTTCGCGTAAGGCGGTGAGCTTTTTGTTTTTTATGTTTTTAGGTATAATTTTTTGGTGCTTTAAATTCGTTCTTTGCAAAGCTTCAAAACTTCTTCCATTGCGTTATGTCCCGGCGCACCTACTGTGTTTCTCTTTTCGACGCATGTCTTCATTGCGATTTCGTCATAAATGTCGTTTTCGAAAACGGGTGAAATTTTCTTGTATTCCGAAAGAGGAAGCTCGTCAAGGGAACAATTTTTTTTGATGCATATAAGCACAAGTTGTCCAATGATTCCGTGTGCGTCACGGAAAGGAACACCGTGCTTCACAAGGTAATCTGCGGCATCGGTTGCGTTTGTGAATCCGAGTTTTGCGCTTTTTTCCATTGCGTACGCATTTATCGTCATTGTTTTTAACATGTCCGTAAAGAGAACGAGACAGCTTTTTACGGTGTCTATTGCGTCAAATGTGCCTTCCTTGTCTTCCTGCATGTCTTTGTTGTAGGCAAGCGGGAGAGACTTCATCGTTGTCATGAGACCCATCAGTTCACCGTATACGCGTCCCGTTTTTCCGCGTACGAGTTCGGCAATGTCGGGATTCTTTTTTTGCGGCATTATGCTTGAGCCTGTTGAATAAGCGTCGTCAAGCTCGATAAAACGGTATTCGTTTGAATTCCACATTATTATTTCTTCCGAAAAACGGCTTAAGTGCATCATGCATATCGAAAGATCCGACAAAAGTTCCAAAAGGTAATCGCGGTCGGATACGGAATCCATGGAATTCAGCGTGGGACCGGTAAAGTCAAGAAGTTTTGCCGTGAGCGCACGGTCGAGCGGATAAGTGGTTCCCGCAAGAGCACCGGCGCCGAGAGGACAATAATTCATGCGGCGGCGGTTATCGGTTAATCTGTCTCTGTCTCTCAAAAACATTTCAAAATATGCGCCGAGATGGTGAGCAAGCGTCACAGGCTGCGCCTTTTGCAAATGCGTGAATCCGGGCATATACGTGTCAAGATTTTTTTCCATGAGCGAATAAATTTCTTTTAAGAGATTTGTGATGAGCGGAACGATTTCGTCAATCTCGTCACGAATGTAAAGACGCATGTCAAGCGCAACCTGGTCGTTGCGGGAGCGCCCCGTGTGAAGCTTTTTGCCCGTGTCTCCGGTACGTGAAATAAGTTCAGCCTCAACGAATGAGTGAATGTCTTCGGAATCGTCAAATTGTAATTTGCCCGCATCCAAATCGTTTTTGATATCGGTGAGAGCGGCAATAATCGTATTTTTTTCGGCATCCGTGATTATGTTTGACGCAGCGAGCATTGTGACATGTGCGATGCTGCCTCTTATATCCTGCGCATAAAATCTTTTGTCAAATGACAGGGATTCGTTAAAATTATGTACGAGAGAGTTTTCTTCTTTTGTAAAGCGTCCGCCCCAAAGTTTCATGATGTGCTCCTTATGATTAATCGTTATATTTGCTTAAAGGCTTTTCGGGAGTATCAACACCGACTTTAAAGGCTTTTTGGCTTGTGACCTCGGTGTAATATTTTACAATATTCCCGCTTTCCTTAAGATGCAATTTAGGCGCGGTTTTATCACGGTTATTCGTGTAACAAAACGAGTCGTACATCTTAAAGTTTTCCGCAAACGTTATGTCGTACGGTAAAAGCGGTGTGTAGTTTTTGTTTTTTTCATTGTCCATAAAAACCTCGTTTGAAAATGCCTCTATAGTATAAATACAAAAAGCAAAAAACACAACTTGAAAATTAATTCTTTACAAATACCGGAAGTCGTATTATAATGCCTTTAATCAAATGCATGATTCAATTGTTCCGATATGATTACATCTTATAATCTTTCTTCAAGGAACAAATTCCAAACAAATGTTTAAAATTAAATACGGAAAAAGTAAAGGAAGGGCGTTTCTCACGGTCTTATTGTTTTTGTTCGCTTTTTTGCTTGCTTCGGCACTTGGCGGAGTCGGTACATTTTTCTTTGTGAAAAGCTATGTCGATGAAATAAAGTCCGAAAATAAAAGGCTCACGGAAAAAATTGACGAGCTCACTCTTTTGTGTGCCAAAAAAGATTCGACGGGTGCGGACGAATCGGGGGCAGACCCGGAAACACGCGAAGTTTGGGTAAGTTTCATAGAATACAGCGGTTATATAAACGCAGGGGACCTTATCGATGTGAGAGTAGTTGACGCAAGCGGTGACAATATAAAAAAGCTGTCCGAAAAGCAAATTACGGTAATAGACTCGGGCGGTATGCAAATTCTTGTGAACGAAGAAGATTTGGATTGCATAACAGACATTGAGTGCGGCGTTCTGGACGGAACAATAAAAAGAGTTTATGCGGTTAAAATTCCATGAAAAAAAGAAAAGATAAAGTAACCTGGCCGTTTGAAACGGGCGGATTTTTGACAACGGAAAGAATGCTCAGGATTTTGTTTCTAAAAAGAAATCACGAGATATGTACGGCGCTTTTTGATTGTGACCGTATAGACGTGGGAAAAGAATTTGTTCTTTCGGAATATAAGAAATTTCTGTCCGATGACATAATCGGACTTTCCGAGAACGAAAAAGAGCTTTTGATTTACGAAGAAAAAGAAAATTTTAAGTCTCTCGGATTTATCGAATGCCTTTTAAATTACACGGATTTTGATATATATGTGGGAGATTTGTGTAAAACACACGGGAACACTCTTGAAATCGGAAACGGCGAAAAGATAAAGGCACTTGCTTTTTATAACGAAACTCCCGAGGAAACGGAAAAACAGGTGCGCACTGCCGCAATAAGATTTGCGAAGCATGAAATCACGATGGCAAGTCCACGTATCGAAACGGAAAAATTTTATGCGATAAGGCCGCCTGCAGGAAATTGGGGAATGATAATTATGAGAACGGGAAACAGGCAACAATGAGAGCGACGGAAATACAATCAAAGAGAATAAGGAAAATGAAACCGGGGAGAACGAATGAAGTCGATAGGAATTTCGGGAATTAAGTCGGAAGACATAATCATGCATATGGCGCATGTTATGGAAGAGTTCGGATTAAATGTGTGTGTGTCAAATAAAAACGGTGATTTTATGTCGGGTGATATTCCTTTTTCGGAAGAAGGAATGGTTAATGATTTTGATTATTGCCTTTATCCGGATGATTTAAGGGAGAATAAGTTTCGGACACGTGACAAAAAGATCATTGTTACGGATATTTTGCCCTATAACGCAAGGAAAATAAGGAAAGAAATTTCGGATTGCGGGATTTTCAACGACGTGCTTCTCGTGATCAGAGACATTACGGGGCAAAATTCAGGTAAAAACTATATATGTGATCTTATAGGCATAAAAGGTGAACCCATAATCATACATGAAACAAAAGAGGATATTTTTGTGAGATGCCGTATCGAAGAAGGAATGAAATATAAAATCAAGGATTTAAGTCGTGGGATGACGGCGGGAATCACGGAAATCTTATTGAGACTCGGGGTAATAACCCTAAATGACATAAAAAATTCGGGAAGAAGGGGGCATATAAACAAATGGGAAAAATATTTACGTTTTATAAAAAAACAAAAGGAAATGCGCGTGTGACAACATGTATGGCATTAGTCGGAACGTATATCGGAAAATATACGGGTAAAACGGTTGCGATTACACAAATCGGTGAGCACGGGATCTTTGCGGAAGAGATATTCGGAAACATAAAAAGGACAAACGGCTCGAAAACCAATATGTCGGGAATTAACGGACTTATGCTCTTGCTTAAAGGCGGGATGCTCACAAGGAACAAAATAATGTCCTGCGGTGTGAGAGTCGGAAACGGCAATATATTTTTGTTTCCGGGAGACATAAAGGCTTCCGATAATCAAAAAGGCACGGAAAAAATAAGGCGATTTTTGTATGCGCAAATTTCGGAATGCTTTGATATTTTGCTTATAGATGCGGGATATAGGGGAAATTCCGATGAAATATACGGTGATGGCGTGTGCGTTATTCAACAGGATTTAAACACGGCGCGTGAAATATGTTTAAGCGAGCAAAAAAACGCAAGTATGTTTATCATAAACGGATTTATGGAAAATTCGGTAAACTCAAAGAAAAAGTTTTTGCGGGTGTTCGGCGCGCAAATTCACTTTATACCGATGGACGCGGGAATTTTTGACGCATGTTTATACGGGCGCATAATGAATTTCTTTGGGATTTTGGATTTGATTTTCGGAAACATAAAAGAACTTGAAGTACTTGAAGCCGTGGGAAATGCCGTAAACGAAATAATGAAAACGGTAAATAAGGAGAATACGGAAGAAGTTTTTGACGAGGATAACGTATGCTTGGAAATGTAATGTTTATGACGGGATTTGTGGGAATTTTTATGATGTTCGGTGCTCTGTTTTTTAGGAAAGAAACGAAAGAGGAGACTGCGGAAACAGACGAAAATCATTTGGAAAGTCTTATAAAAGAGACTTTAGTTATGCTTAACGATATTTCAAAAAACGCGCCGGTAAAAGGTAAAACTTCGGATACGGAAGTGCATACGGCGGTGGAACAGGCGATAAGAACATGCTCCGACGGACAAAAGGGCGCAAGAGATGTCGTAAAGAGCGTTATTTACGAGTGGCTTTTAAACGAAAAGAAGCCGGATTACGATTTTTTAAATGAAATTTTTGAAAGTCCCGAAAACACGCGCATAAGATTTGAGGCGATTTTGTTTTTGGCGGAAAAGGATTCCGAAGGAACGGGATTTAAAAAATTGTGGGACTCAAGATTTAAGGATATAGCCTTATGTGTCGGGGAGCTTAACGGCTCGTATATAGACGACGCATATTCGGGAGTGTGTAAAAGTATCTCATATAATGACCGCCTTATGATTCTCACAAATGTTTTGTATGCCGATTCCGTCGGACTTGGGACGATTGATTCCGTTATGTGGCAAAAAAAATGCGTGGAAGAAATCCAAATAGGGATGTCGGGCGCCGTTAAAGAAAATTATGATTACAAAAACGCCTGCCTTCTCGATACGGAAAAAAATAATAAAAAATACAGCTACGAAAGCGTGCATGTGATGATTTCGGGAAATCCCATAAAAATGGACTTTCTCGGAATGAAAAACGAGGATGAGCTGATCCGGATAACGAGGAATCTCATAAAAAATGCGGGAGCGGGAGAACTTACGAGAAAAAATCCGAGAATTGTGTGCGAAACGCCGGACGGCCGCAGAATAACCGTTACGAGACCGCCTTTTTCGGATTCATGGGCGGCACTCATACGAAAATTTGATACGGTTTCGGTAACAACCGTGGATATGCTTACGGATGACGTGAAATTAAAGTCCCTCATAAGGGAACTCATAAGCACAAGAAAAAGCATAGCGATAACCGGTGAAACGGCATCGGGAAAAACAACGTGGCTCAGGGCGCTTTTACTTGAGAGCGGAAAAGACAAAAGCATCCGAGTGATCGAATCGGAGAGCTTTGAACTTAATTTGCGTGAATATCTCCCGCATGCAAATGTCTTAACGCTTCGTGTGTCGGATAACGATAAGGCAAGCGGTGTGCTCGGATTTTCAAAAAAGACGACGGGGCAGGTTTTTGCGGTCGGAGAAGTGAATACGCCCGATATGGCGGTGACACTTGTGGATATTTCGCATACGGCGGAAAGAATATTTTTTACGGCGCATTACACCGATACGCGTGACATGGTGTCGGATTTTACGGGAGCGCTTCTCAATTTCGGCGGTTACAGTGACGAGCGTCTCGCAAAAGAAGAGGCAACGGCGGCACTCGGAGTTGACATACATTTACGCCGTAAAGACGGGCGTCGTTACGTTGAAAGAATAAGCGAGGTGATGAGTGACGGCAGTATCAGATGTCTTTACGGCATACAGAAAAAGAATTGAGGACGGATTTTCGGAATTTTGTCCTTATGACAAAAAGACGCTTTTTAAATTTTCACGGAATACGGAAATCGTATCGTATGTGCTTTTGTGCGCGGTTTCGTTTGTCTTAATCTTATTAAACGGATGCAATTTGTTTTCCGCATTGTCGGTCATTATGACTTCTTATATTTTTCTCAACGAAATCCCCGAAATCATTACCTATTTTTTAAGAATAAAATTTTACCCGGAACTCATGGCATATCTTTCCTCCGTCAGAAAAAAATATATCAAGCTTTCAAATATTCCCGAAAGCATTGTTGAGGCAAGTACCGGAAGAAAAAAAGAAATATGTGAAAACGCCCGTGAACTTAAAGACATTTTGCTTACGGTAAACAGGCGCACGGCGGTACGTGAATATGTGGGCACGGGAAAAAGAAACGCATATCTTAAATTATTTCTTATCCAGGCTTATTCCGCGTCGGAATACGGAGACGAAGTAAACACGAACGGGATGTCGGTGTTCGGAGAAAACATTGAGCTTATAAGAGAAGAAATAATAAGGGAAATGTATAACTTAAAGAAAAAATATTTTGTGCTGTCGGGATATATATTTGTGGCTGTGATGCCTGTTGTTTTGTTTTCGCTCATAAAGGCAGCGGGAAATTCGATGACTGATGAACTTGGCGGATTTTATGCCTGTGACGGAAAAACGGTGTTACTTTTTGCCTTTTTGTGCTCTTTTTTCGTGTATCTTGTTATTTCGGGCGCAAAAAATATCAGGCAGAACAAAACGGAGAAAGTTTTAAAGAGTCCCGGTGCATTAAAGCGTGTCGCGGAAAGAGAAGATATTTCGGGAATCAAATTTTTAAAAAAAATCATGGGAGAAGAGGTAATCACGAATGAAATAGGTGCGTGTCTCACAAACGTAATCGCGTCGGGTATGGGGACACTGTTACTTTCTCTTATGTTAAAGATATACAAAAACACTTTCGGAATCGCGGCAATGCTTTTGATGACCGTTACGGCCGCAATAATGCCGATTCTTAAGATTCTTTTAAACAATACGGCAACAAAAAAGGAAACGGTTAACGAAATAAAAAGCCTTGAAACCGTTCTTATTATGGAAAGCGGCTTAAAAAGCATGTCTGTTTTAAATTTGCTTTGCGATCTGGAGCTTTTTGCGATTATTTTCGGACGTGAGATAAGGGAATGCATAAATACGCTTCCGTCCGGCATGAATGAGGCTTTTTTAAAACTTAAGAACAACGGAATTAAAAAACATATTGATTTTTCCGCAATCGCAGAAGGCTTTCTGGCCGTGGACGAAGTGGGAATTGCGGGTGCGTTCGGTGATATAAAATTAAATAAGGAGTGCTCCGAAAAAATGCAGGAGCTCGAGGATATGATAAGCCTCGAAAAAAACAGAAATCTGTTGGACATAATAGCCTGGATTCCGGCGGTTATTATGATCTTCGGATATTTTATTCTTCCGTTCCTTTTTGTCACACTAAAGGAAATGGAAGGAGTATTTGAGCTTTTTACGGGCGTATGAAAAAGGAGGAAAAGAATGTCGGCAGTTAAAGAAATGATTTTGTTTGCGGCGGGACTTATGGTGACCGTGTTTGTTTGCGGCATAAGTTTTCGCATATACGAGCGCGCCGAGGTGATCGGCGAAAAGATAGTCGAGCGCGAAGAACAGAGCATTGCGGATATTATGGAATACGAGCTCACAAGATATGATAATTCCGATATCGACGGCAGTCGTGCGATTTCTTATATAAGACGCGCATATTCGGAGTATGGGGCAAGTATTACGGTTAACAATACAAAAACCACGTTTACGGTTGATACGGACACGATAGACGAAATAAGGGATGTTGATTCGGGATACTACATAGATCCGTTAAAAAAATACAGCGTAAACGTGAGCTTTGACGAAAACGATGTCATTGACGGAATCACAATAGAACAACAATAGAACAGAAAAGAGGATAAAAATTATGGATTCGGTAAAGAAAATTTTATTTTTTGCGGTGGGACTTATTATGACGGTCGGATTTATTGCGATCGGAATGCAGCTTTTTAATAAGTCGAAGGACATGATTACGGGAACGACGGAAGAGTACGACAATATTGTGGGAAATTATGAAGACACAAAATATGATTTGTTTGACGGAGATGATACGGTTGTTTCGGGATCCGAAATAATCAAGCTTATAGAGGATTTGGACTATGACGGAATTAAGGTGTATGTGAAAAACGGGGAATATGTGAACAGTAATGAAACAAGCTCGGGCGGAAAGAATGAAAGTACGGGAAACGGTGTCTTGTACGTAAAAACTTCCGAGGCTTCCTGCGGTTACGAAGACCCCGGGGTGACATATAAAACGGCGGTAAGATATATGAAAGATCAAAAGAAAGAAATGTATTATATAAATCCTACCGGCATGTTTTCGTCTGAAGTGGTGAGGGACGGCAACAATTCCGTAACCGAAATTTTGTTTGTACAAAAATAAAGTCGGGGTGATTCATGAAAAAACCAAACATAATCACTTTCGGAGTAAATATGATTATGTTTTCTTCGGGGCTCGGGCTTCTTACGTGCGTTACCGTTTTTATAATCGAGTCCTGCGAGAAAATGATTGATTTGCTCCTCATGTAAAGGAAAACTTAAATGAATACGATAGACACTGTACTTGCGGTTATATTGTCAATTTTTATTTTGTGTGTTGTGCCCGTTAATTTTAAGAAAAAAACATATAACGAAGTAAAACAGGCGCTTCTTATGTCCGCAATAAACGAAAATGCGGAAGACGTGTATTATGTTGAAACGCTTGCGGGGGCTTGTGATATAAGCCTTAAGAGCTTTGTGATGACTCTTGAAGGAGAACGTGAAAAAGAGTTTTATCCGTACCTGTATTATAAGGATGCGGATAAAACGGATTCTTTTAAAGGAAGTTCTGATTATGGTGCGAATGAGGCGGGTGAAAATAAGGAAAATTCGGAGCATTATTTAAATTTGTACGGGGGCAGAGTTGTTTTGTATGGATATTGAAGATTTTCTGATGAGGATTTTGCTTATCCTGGTTGTGATTTTGGGACCGGCACTTCTTTTAAAAGGGGAAACGGGACTATTAAAGGCGGTGGCATATGAGATGCTCGAAGCTTATACTTATTTACGGGATATTTTATATGTTTTCGTGCATTTTGATTATGCGTGAAAACATGATTTTGGATGCCGTAAAACAAGAGAACAGACGGATAGAATATGCTATAAGCGTGGCAGCGGAGGCTGCTGCCCTTACCCTTAAAAATTCGGTTTATGAGGACGGAGCGGAAATTATCGCAGAGAAAACTTTTGAGTACATTTTTAAAGCGGCATACGAGTTTTCGGTGCCGGACGGAGAAAATATAAATGAATTTGAAAGTAAATCCGGCAGCGGGAACAAATCAGGAAACGCACTTTCCGAAATTATAATCGGAGACGAGTACGGAACTCGCGTTAAGGGCGAACAATTAAAGGAATTAAAAGAAGGCGAGGAAATCAAAATTTGTTTTGTTTTAAACGATATTTTCTATAATGCGTACGGACGGCGTGTCGCATTCAAAAAGACGGCCGAGTATACGGTTACGCTTGACTCCGAAAATTCAATAAAGTAAAATACTCCGGTACGGGCTTTAAAAGGCATTAAATTTTTCAACGAAAATTTTAAAAGCGAAAGTTT
>CAZZFV010000009.1:0-17077 GCA_964653855.1 uncultured Lachnospiraceae bacterium | reverse complement strand
TACGGGCTTTAAAAGGCATTAAATTTTTCAACGAAAATTTTAAAAGCGAAAGTTTGAGCTTTTGAAGCGTTTAAATATTTTACACGGAGTGACAATGTATAACGGTATAATTGTAAAAAAAGAAGACATGCATATTCATACGGCATTTTCGACGGATTCGGATGCGGATATGAGAGAGTGTGTTTTGGTTGCGATTAAAAGAGGAATAAAACGCATCGCATTTACGGAACACTTTGATGCGGATTATCCGGAAATTTACAGGGACGAAATCAAAAAAAGTATGGGAGAAACAAGTTTCAAACTCCACAAAGATTTTGATACACGTCCCTTGTTTTCGTTTGATTTTGACGAATATGTTTTTAAGGTAAATGATTTAATCGATGAATTTAAAGGGAAAATCGAAATCGAAACGGGAATTGAGCTGGGGCTCCGACCAAATCGCCCGGATACAGTAAAATTATATGACGAAACAATCAAGAAATACGGGTTTAAAGTCGTGCTCGGGTCGATTCATCTTGTGAATGACAAAGATCCATATTATGAAAGCGAATGGACGGGCACCGTAGACGAGATGATTTCCGATTATTTTGATACAATGCTTACATGTGTAAGGGAATATAATTGCTTTAACGTGCTTTCCCATATCGATTACATAGCGCGTTACATTCCGGAAAGCAAATTAAACACGGATTATGTGACATATTTTAATGATATTTACAATAAAAATTCCGATACGATAGATGAGATTTTAAAGACAATAATTTCTCGTGACATCGCGCTCGAAATAAATACAAAAGGTATGGATACTTGCATTAAACACGCGCATCCGTCGGATATGATATTTGAAAGATTTAAAGCGCTCGGAGGAACACGCGTTTCCTTCGGAAGCGATGCGCATACTATAGACAAGGTTGGTGAACATATATGGCATTTGACGGAATTACGGTAAGATGCTTGAGTTATGAATTGAATGAAAAATTAAAGGGCGGAAGAATTTCAAAAATTGCGGAACCCGAAAAAGACGAGATTCAGATTACGGTTAAAAACGGCGAAAATTACAGGCTTTTGATATCCGCAAACGCAACGCTTCCGATTGTGTACATAACACCCGAAAACAAGCAGGGACCGCTTACGGCTCCCACGTTTTGCATGCTTCTTCGTAAGCACTTGGGCAGTGCAAAAATTCTTGATATAAGGCAAGGAGATACAGAAAACAGTCTTGAGCGCACGATTGACATAAGTGCCGAGCATACGGACGAAATGGGGGATTTGAAAACAAGCCACCTCATCGTCGAGATAATGGGAAAGCACAGCAACATCATTCTTTGCGACGAAAATTACAAAATCATCGATTCGATAAAGAGAATAAATTCGTTTATGAGCTCCGTGCGCGAGGTGCTTCCGGGACGCGATTATTTTTTGCCGAGGACAACCATAAAATTTGAACCCCTTACAATTAGTGAAAGCGATTTTATATCAAATGTTTTGTCAAAAAAAATGCCGCTTTCAAAAGCGCTTTATACGTCTCTTACGGGAATAAGCCCCGTAGTGGCGGAAGAAATCTGCTTTGCGGCGGGACTTGACAGTGATTCGTTTTCGGAAGAATTAAGCACGGACTTAAAATTGCATGTCTTTAAAACTTTTAACAGAATCATGGACCTTGTGCGTGACAAAGAGTATAAGCCGTGTATCGTTTATAAGGATACGGAGCCGTATGAATACAGCGTGATTACGCATGCGATGTATGAGGACGCGGGACTTAAAGTAAAAGAGTATGACTCCGTATCAAGCCTTCTTTTTGACTTTTATTCCGAAAAAAATCTTGTTACCGCAATAAAGCAAAAATCGGCGGATTTAAGGAAAATCGTAAATAATTTGATTGTCCGCGAAACAAAGAAGCTTGAATTACAGGAAAAGCAATTAAAGGATACGGAAAACAGGGACACATACAGGCTTTACGGAGAACTTCTCACGACATACGGATACATGGCGGGAAAAGGCGACAAGAGCATTACCGTTACAAATTATTATACAAATGAAGAAATCACGATACCTCTTGACGAAAATTTGAGCGCCATCGAATGCGCAAAAAAATATTTTGACAGATATTCAAAATTAAAGAGAACATATACGGCTGTCACAAAAAATATCGAGGAAACAAAGGGCGTAATCGAATACTTAAATTCGGTCAAACTTTCTGTGGAACTTGCCTTAAACGAAAAGGATCTTTCGGAAATAAGGAAAGAGCTTACCGATCTCGGATACATAAAATACAACAAAGAGCGGGATAAGAAGGAAAAAATGAATTCAAACAAAAAATCCGGATTTCTTCATTATGTTTCGGAAGACGGTACGGAATTTTTTGTCGGAAAAAACAACATTCAAAACGATGAAATTACGTTTAATATAGCAAAGCCGAACGATTGGTGGTTTCATGTGAAGGGGTGTCCGGGTTCGCATGTCATAATGCGGGCGACGGACGACAATATGCCCGATTCCGCATTCAACAACGGAGGCGCACTTGCGGCATATTATTCGTCTGCGCCGCGTGACGGCAAGGTATGGGTCGATTACGTAAAAAGAAAAGAAATAAAAAAGCCCAAAAATCCCGTGCCCGGACTCGTTATATACCATACAAATTATTCGCTTGTCGCAACCGCCGATATATCGGGGCTACAGCTCATTCCTTGACTAATTAAAAAAAAGAGAATATAATAATCTGTTGATGTCGGAGACGATGTCTTAAAACAGTTTATGATGTTGAGGTCAAAAGGTATTTTGACCTCAACGATACACGGATTGCTTGTGTAGCGTTGCACTCTCGCAATCCGTGCCACATTCGTAATCCGCTCGTTTTTCTTTCGAAAAACGGCTACTTACTCATGTTTTGGCGGTTCAAAATGTCAAAATTTCTCTTGCAAATAACTTTGCATCGAAATTTTGAACCTTTTGACCCTTGTATCGGTTTATTGATTGAAGAGTTTTTATATCGAAAGGATGTGTTTTATATGACAAAGATTGATATTATATCGGGATTCTTGGGAGCAGGCAAAACCACTCTCATCAAAAAGCTGCTTTCGGGCGCCTTCAAAAACGAAAAGGTTGTTTTGATCGAAAACGAGTTCGGTGAAATAGGCATCGACGGAGGCTTCTTAAAAGATGCGGGCGTACAGATTACCGAAATGAATTCGGGATGCATATGCTGCTCGCTTGTTGGTGATTTCGGTAAGGCACTTAAGAAAGTCGTAAACGATTATCATCCGGACAGAATCATAATCGAGCCGTCGGGCGTAGGTAAGCTTTCTGATGTAATCCGTGCGGTTCAAAACGTTGAAGGAGACATTCCGGACGCATATCTTAATTCGTTTTCAACGGTTGTAGACTGCTTAAAGGCTAAAGTATATGTTAAGAACTTCGGCGAATTTTTCATAAACCAGGTTCAGTCGGCAAAAACGATAATACTCAGCAGAACGCAGAATGCGTCCGAAGAGAAGCTTGAGGATGTCGTAAAGATGCTCCGCGAACACAATCCGAACGCAACGATTATCACAACGCCTTGGGATTCGCTTTCGGAAAACGTTGTTCTTTCCGCAATGGAAAACAAGGAAAGTTTTGCGGATACGCTTCTCGCCGAAATAAAGGCAAATGCGGATATGGACGGAGATGACGACGAGTGCGACGATCCTGAATGCGAATGTCACCATCATCATGATCATGACGACGATGAAGACGAGCATGAGCATCATTGCCACCATCACCACCATGATGACGACGATGACGATGAAGATGAACATGAACATCATTGCTGCCACCACCACGACGATGACGACGATGAAGATGGACATGAACACGAGCATCACCATCATCATCACCATCACCACCATGCGGATGAGGTGTTTACAAGCTTCGGTCTCGAAACTCCTCACAAGTATTCAAAGGCAGAGCTTGAAGAGACTTTAAAGAAGCTCGCTTATTCCGACGAATACGGCAAGGTGCTTCGTGCAAAGGGCATGGTACAGGGCGACGACGGTACATGGATTTATTTTGATCTTGTACCCGAAGAATATGAAATCAGAGACGGTGAACCGGATTATACGGGCAAAATTTGCGTAATCGGTTCGGAACTTAAGGAAGATAAGCTTAAAGAGGTTTTTAAATAAATGACACCTGTATTTCTTATTACCGGATTCTTGGATGCGGGAAAGACAACATTCATAAACGACACTCTCATGGACGACGATTTTACGGAAGGGAAGAGCTCACTTCTTATCGTTTGCGAAGAGGGTGAAGTGGAATACGACAAAGAAAAGCTTGCATCCCGCGGCGTTACGATCGTAACCGTCGAAACGGAAGAAGACTTTAATCCGCACTTTATGATGGATTGCGTAAAGAATTATAAGGTTGAGCGCGTCATGATAGAGTGGAACGGAACGTGGAGCGTGTCAAAGCTCCTTGAAACCGGTCTCCCGCGCAAGTGGGAGCTCGCACAGATTATTTCGATCGCCGACGCAACCACATTTGAAACATACATGGCAAATATGCGCCAAATGATGAACGAATGCGTTCAATATGCGGAACTTGTCATATTTAATAAGTGTAATGCGAGCACAAAACGCAACACGCTTCGCAAGCTTGTCCGTACGGTAAGCCGTCGTGCGCAGTGCGTATTTGAAGCCGCGGACGGAGAAAATGCGGGATACGATGACGAAATTCCGCTTCCCTACGATATGAATGCGGATGTGATCGACATCCCCGACGACGATTACGGAATTTTTTATCTTGACATGTTTGACAATCTTCAAAATTATGTCGGCAAAAAGGTCAGATTTCTTGCGATGATTTACAGAGGCAAGGAAACGCCTAAAGGCACGTTTGTGCCAGGAAGATTCGCGATGACATGCTGCGCAAACGATATTTCGTTTATAGGATTTCTTTGCTACGGTGACGCCGTTGCCTATAAAACGCGTGATTGGGCATATGTTACGTGTAAAGTCCGCGCTGAAAACAGACCCGAATACGAGGGCGAAGGCCCGGTTTATGATCTTGTAAAGATTGAGCCCGCCAAAAAGCCCGAAGATCACGTAATCATGATGAACCAATAAAACATGTGATTATGTTGAAACCGTAAAGGAAAGAAGAGATGGTCTTAGAGCTTAATCTTGACGATAAGGAAAAATTGAATTTAATCGGCAAAGCCTTTTCGAGCGACGTAAGAATCGATATTTTGAGACTCCTGTCCGACAAAAGCCTAAACGTGAACGAGATTGCGGAAGACTTGAATATTCCTGCTTCTTCCGCCGCAATGCATGTAAGAGTTCTTGAAGACGCGGGACTCATAAAATGTGACCTTGTGCCTGCCGTTCGCGGTTCGATGAAGCTTTGCACGAGGGCGGTAAAAAGCATAGCGATCGTTACGGAATCGGCAATCGGTGCCGAAAAGGTGGAAATCATCAACATGCCCATAGGCTCGTATGTCGATTATAAGGTTAATCCCACATGCGGACTTGCCGGAGACAAAGGAATGATCGGTGCGGAAGACGAGCCCGGAAGCTTTTATCATCCCGATCGCGGAAATGCGGGGTTATTGTGGTTCGGAAAGAGCGGATTTGTGGAATATCGTTTTCCGAATTATTCTTTTAAGAAAAAAGACGCAAAACGAATAGAAATTTCGATGGAAGTTTGCGCTGAAGATCATGAATTCAATTTGAATTATCCATCGGATATAACTCTTTGGATAAATGAATATAATGTGGGAACATGGCATTGCCCGTCGGATTACGGCGGGAGAAGAGGCGTGTGGAATCCCGCATGGTGGCCCGACAAAAATACTCAATACGGAATGCTTAAAACCTGGTCGGTGCGACCGGACGGAAGCTTTTTGGATAATGAAAAGGTATCGGGAATTACACTTAAGGATTTGGGAATCGGACGTGAAAATTATGTATCGGTCAAAATCGGAGTGTCAAAGGATTCAAAAAATGCCGGTGGCATGAATCTTTTCGGTGACGGATTCGGCGATTTTGCGCAAGGCATAAGAATGGCCGTTTACGTATAAACATGAACAAAGGAGACTGATATGGTAAAGAGCATGACCGGCTTCGGCAGATACGAGCTTACGGACGGACACAAAAAAATTACGGTTGAAATGAAATCCGTAAATCACAGATATCTTGAGCTTACGATCAAAATGCCGAAGAAACTCAATATGTTTGAGGCAAACATAAGAAATGTATTAAAAGAATACATAAGCCGCGGAAAGGTTGACGTGTTTATCACGTATGAGGACACGGAAAGCAGCGACGCGAGCGTAAGATATAATAAGGAAATAGCGTCCGAGTATGTTGAAAGCATAAGAAAAATTTCGGCGGACTTTAATTTAAACGGCGAAATAAATGCGGCTTTCCTCGCAAAGATGCCGGATGTGCTGACAACGGAAGACGAGACGTTAAACGAGGACGAGGTTTGGGCAAATCTTGAGACGGCGGTAAGAGAATGCGCCGCGCGTTTTGTGGACACAAGAATAAAAGAAGGCGAAAAGTTAAAAGCGGATTTGCTTTCAAAGCTTTCTTTGATTTCGGATTTGACCGGTAAAATCGAAAAAAGAAGTCCCGAGATTGTTGCGGAATACAGAAGCCGCCTTATGCAAAAGGTGAATGAAGTTTTAAGTGACCAAACCGTTTCGGAAGCCGTGCTCGCAACGGAAATAGTTGCCTTTGCCGACAAAATTTGCGTTGACGAAGAAATGGTGCGCCTAAAGGCACACATTACGAATATGGCGGAAACGTTAAAGGCGGGAAAAGACGTCGGAAGAAAGCTTGACTTTGTGGCACAGGAAATGAACAGGGAAGCAAATACGACGCTTTCAAAATCAAACGATGTCGAAATTTCGAATATCGGAATCGATTTAAAAACCGAAATCGAAAAAATAAGGGAACAGATACAGAATATCGAATGATTTAAAAAAATAAATTGATATATCTTGACACAATATGATATACTTTTATGTCAGAAAAAAGGTCATCAAAAAAAGGAGATTGATATGATTCATCCGTCATATGCAGAATTAATCAAAAAAATCAACGATAACTCAGAGGAAGAACAGGCAGTCGTAAACAGCAGATATTCGATTTGCATCGCAACGGCAAAGAGAGCAAGACAGCTTATCGACGGTGCCGAGCCCCTCACAACGGCAAAGTGCGACAAGCCTCTTTCGATAGCCGTTCAGGAGCTTTACGAAGGCAAGGTTCATATCCTTCCCAACGAGGAAATAGAAAAATAAAGCACGTGTGAAAAAAGTATGTCCAAAGGTTTAAAGCCTTGACAAAAAAGTAACAACGTGTTTTAATATGTGCGTTCAAAAATAAGCGGATATTTGGTATCCGCTTAAAATATGCCGTAAGGTAAAAAATTATATACACGTTTCAAAACGTGAAAACAGGAGGAAACATATATGGCAGTTAAAGTTGCAATCAACGGTTTTGGCCGTATCGGACGTCTTGCTTTCAGACAGATGTTCGCAGCAGAAGGCTACGAGGTAGTGGCTATCAACGATCTTACAGATCCCGCAATGCTTGCTCATCTTCTTAAGTATGACACAGCACAGGGCGGATATTGCGGAAGAATCGGTGAAAATCTTCACACAGTAGAAGCAGGAGAGGGCTCCATCACGGTAGACGGTAAGAAGATTACCATCTATGCCGAGAAGGACGCAGCAAATCTTCCTTGGGGAGAAATCGGCGTAGACGTAGTTCTTGAGTGCACAGGTTTTTACTGCTCAAAGGAAAAGTCAATGGCTCATATCAACGCAGGTGCAAAGAAGGTTGTTATTTCCGCACCGGCAGGCAATGACCTTAAGACGATTGTTTACTCCGTAAACGAGAAGACACTTACAAAGGACGATCAGATTATTTCCGCCGCATCGTGCACAACAAACTGCCTTGCTCCCATGGCAAAGGCTCTCAATGATTATGCACCCATCCAGAGCGGTATCATGAGCACAATTCACGCTTACACAGGCGATCAGATGATTCTTGACGGTCCTCACAGAAAGGGTGACCTTCGTCGTGCACGTGCCGGCGCAGCAAACATCGTTCCCAACAGCACAGGCGCAGCAAAGGCAATCGGCCTTGTTATTCCTGAGCTCAACGGAAAGCTTATCGGCTCCGCACAGCGTGTTCCCGTTCCGACAGGTTCGACAACAATCCTTACCGCTGTAGTTAAGGGCAATGATGTTACAAAGGAAGGCATCAACGCAGCAATGAAGGCAGCTTCTTCCGCATCATTCGGCTACAATGCAGATCCTATCGTTTCATCCGATGTTATCGGTATGAGATTCGGCTCACTCTTCGATGCAACACAGACAATGGTTTCAAAGATCGGTGATGACCTTTATCAGGTACAGGTTGTTTCGTGGTATGACAACGAGAACAGCTACACAAGCCAGATGGTTCGTACAATCAAGTATTTTGCAGAGATCTGATATAATTTGATTGTCAAAACAAAGACCTAATTCCGGGTCCGGTCTTTTGGGCCGGACCCGTTTTTGGTTTTATATGCAACTTTAAAGGAGGAAAAATAAAATGGCATTAAACAAGAAGTCAATTGACGATATCAATGTAAAGGGACGCAGAGTCCTTGTTCGTTGTGATTTTAACGTTCCGCTCAAAAACGGCGAGATTACCGATGAAACACGTATTGTTGCGGCACTTCCCACAATCAATAAGCTTATCAAGGACGGCGGCAAGGTAATCCTTTGCTCCCACCTCGGAAAAGTTAAGGAAGGTCCCAACGAGAAGGAATCCCTTGCACCCGTTGCAAAGAGACTTTCCGAAAAGCTCGGAAAGGAAGTTGTGTTTGTTTCCGATTACAATGTTACGGGAGAAGCAGCAACCAAAGCCGTAAACAACATGAAGGAAGGAGACGTTGTTCTTCTTCAGAATACACGTTTCAGAGGCAGTGAAGAAACAAAGAACGGTGAAGCATTTTCAAAGGAACTTGCCGATCTTGCGGATGATTATGTATGCGATGCTTTCGGTTCTTCACACAGAGCACACGCATCCGTTGCAGGTGTTACAAAGTTCATCAAGGAAAAGGGCGGAAACAACTGCGTAGGTTACCTTATGCAAAAGGAAATCGAATTCCTCGGAAATGCCGTTGAAAATCCCGTAAGACCTTTTGTTGCAATACTCGGCGGTGCAAAGGTTGCAGACAAGCTTGCTGTTATCGATAACCTTCTCAATAAGTGCGATACGCTTATCATCGGCGGCGGAATGGCTTATACATTCTTAAAGGCACAGGGCTACGAAATCGGTAAGTCGCTTGTTGACAACGAAAAGATCGATTATTGCCGTGACATGCTTGAAAAGGCAAAGAAGAACGGCAAGAAGATTCTTCTTCCCATCGATTCGGTTACCGTAGCCGAATTCCCGAATCCGATCGATGCGGATGTTGAAACCGTTACATATGAATATGATAAGATGCCCGCAGATCGCGAAGGATGTGATATCGGACCCGCTACACGCAAGCTTTTTGCAGATGCGGTTGCAACGGCAAAGACGGTTGTTTGGAACGGACCTATGGGCGTATTCGAAAATCCCACACTTGCGGCAGGTACACTTGCCGTAGCCGAAGCTCTTGCCGCATCAAAGGCCACAACAATTATCGGAGGCGGTGATTCCGCAGCCGCAGTTAACCAGATGGGTCTCGGCGACAAGATGAGCCATATTTCGACAGGCGGCGGTGCATCGCTTGAATTCCTTGAAGGCAAAGAACTTCCGGGCGTTATGGCTGCAGACGACAAATAAATCGGAGGCACGATATGCGTAAAAAAATTATTGCGGGCAACTGGAAAATGAACATGACTCCCACTGAGGCGGTTGCTCTTTGCGAAACACTTAAAGATCTTGTAAAAAACGATGATGTCGACGTCGTATATTGCGTTCCGGCAATCGATATCGTTCCCGTTGTAAATGCTCTTAAAGGTTCTAATGTTAAGGTTGGTGCCGAAAACATGTATTTTGAGGAAAAGGGTGCGTTTACGGGTGAAATTTCCGCCGCAATGCTTAAGGATGCGGGAGTTGAATACGTAATAATCGGTCATTCCGAGAGAAGAGAGTATTTTAAAGAGGACGACGTGCTTCTCAATAAAAAGGTTAAGAAGGCTATCGAATCCGGAATTACACCCATTCTTTGCTGCGGAGAGACTCTCGAGCAGCGCGAAATGGGAATCACGATGGATTTCATCAGAACCCAGATTAAGTCGGATTTGAACGGCGTTTCTGCGGATGATGTCGCAAAAATCGTTATCGCATACGAGCCCATTTGGGCAATCGGCACGGGCAAAACAGCCACTACGGCACAGGCCGAAGAAGTTTGCGGCGGAATTCGCGCATGCATTAAGGAAATGTATGATGACGCAACGGCCGAGAGCGTTCGTATTCAATACGGCGGTTCGGTAAATGCCGGAAATGCCGCAGAGCTCTTTAAGGAAAAGGACATTGACGGCGGACTCGTCGGCGGTGCTTCTCTTAAGGCTGATTTCGGCAAGATTGTTTGCTACAATAAATAGTGAAATAACCGTGGGGAAACTCACGGTTGTTTTTTCGAAAAGGAGAAAAACTATGACAAAAAAACCTACCGTCTTGTTGATTCTTGACGGATACGGACTTAATGACAGAGTCGAAGGAAACGCCGTTGCACAGGCAAATACTCCCGTAATGGACAAGCTTATGAAGGAATGTCCTTTCGTAAAAGGCCAGGCATCGGGACGTTACGTCGGACTTCCCGACGGACAAATGGGTAACTCCGAAGTCGGTCACACAAACATGGGCGCCGGCAGAATAGTTTATCAAATGCTTGTAAGAATCACCAAGGACATCGAAGACGGCGTATTCTTTAAAAACAAGGCACTTGTCAAGGCTTTTGAAGACGCAAAGAAAAATGATGCCGCAATTCACTTTATGGGACTTGTTTCTCCCGGCGGCGTTCACAGCCATATCGAGCATCTTTACGGACTTTTGAAGATGGCAAAGCTTTATGACGTAAAAAAAGTATACATTCATGCTTTTCTTGACGGACGTGATGTTCCTCCGGCATCTGCTGCGGGAGATATGGAAGAGCTTGTGAAAAAGATAAACGAAATCGGTGTCGGAAGCGTTGCGACGATATCCGGACGTTTTTACGCAATGGACAGAGATAACGCCTGGGATCGTGTGGAAAAGGCATATTCCGCAATCGTATACGGTGAAGGCGTTAAAGAATCGGATCCTGTAGAAGCAATCAAAAATTCTTACGCAAACGGTAAGACGGATGAGTTTATGCTTCCTACGGTTGTAGATGAAAACGGCACGGTAAAAGCAAACGACAGCGTTATATTCTTTAACTTCCGTCCCGACCGCGCACGTCAGATAACGAGAGCTTTTGTTGATCCCGATTTCAAGGGCTTTACAAGGAAAAACGGCTTCTTCCCGCTTACATACGTATGCATGACACAATACGACGCAACAATGCCGAACGTTCTTGTGGCATATCCCCCCGAACAGCTTACAAACACATTCGGTGAGTTTTTGTCGAAGAAAGGCTTAAAGCAGTTGAGACTCGCCGAAACTCAAAAATATGCTCACGTTACGTTCTTCTTTAACGGCGGTGAAGAAAAGCAATTTGAAGGGGAGGACAGGATACTTGTCGATTCTCCGAAAGTTGCGACGTTTGACATGCAGCCCGAGATGAGCGCTCCCGCAGTTTGCGATAATCTTTGCAAGGCAATAAGATCCGGCAAATACGATGTTATCATATGCAATTTTGCAAATCCCGACATGGTAGGTCACACAGGCATCATGAAAGCGGCAATCAAGGCAATAGAAACGGTTGACGAGTGTCTCGGAAAGGCAGTTGACGCGATCAAGGAAGTAAACGGACAGATGTTTGTTTGCGCCGATCACGGAAATGCCGAGCAGCTTATCGACTATGAGACGGGTGAGCCTTTTACGGCACATACGACAAATCCGGTTCCTTTTATAATCGTAAATGCCGATCCCGCATATAAGCTTAAGGAAGGCGGATGCCTCGCAAATATCATTCCCACAATGATCGACATGATGGGACTTGAAAAACCCGCAGAAATGACAGCCGAATCTTTGCTTATAAAGAAGTAAGCTTTTTGATTTGAACATAAAAAATAAAAAATTTATACTTTACAAAGCTTCAAATCTTCTGTATAATGCTTTAGGTGTCGTGTTTATGCATGACTTGTGCGAGGGATGCTCGCAGTCAATAAAAATCTCTCGCGTTTGGAGGTGTTTAAGATGGCAGTTTTAAAGATCGTTATCACAATTTTATATGTGCTCATAAGTCTCGCTCTTATTGTGGTAGTTCTTGGACAGGAAAGCAAATCGGAAGGTCTTTCGGGTTCCATCAGCGGTATGGCCGAAACATACTGGGGAAAGAACAAGGGACGTTCCATGGAAGGAACTCTTGAGAAGATTACAAAAGTTCTTGCGATTTCATTTTTCCTTATTTCCATCGTTCTTAACCTTAAGATTTGGTAATTTTGTGATTACATAAGGGCGTGCGCGTAAGTGCATGCCCTTTTTGTTTTATAAGGAAGTTTTATGAAAAAGTATAAGATAAAAGAAAAAAAATCTAAGAAAGAAGTAAAAGAAAATACGGAGTTGAGGCGTGTTACGGGCGTTTTCAGGGCAACAAAAAAAGGCTACGGCTTTTTGGAAGTTTCGGATGAAAACACGGATACCGCAGAAGAAATATTTATTCCCGCATCAAAGAAAAATGACGCATGGGATAACGACGAATGCACGGTAAAAGTTACGGAAGAGAGTTTTGCCGGGAAAAAGGCCGAAGGCGAAATCGAAAAGATAGTAAAGAGAAACACGTGTTTCTTAATCGGCACTTTTACGAAAAGCAAAAATTTCGGATTTGTGACGCCCGACGACAAGCGCTTTGAAGAAGACATATATATTCAAAAAGAGCATACAAAAGGCGCTGAAACGGGACAAAAGGTAAATGTAAGGATTACTTCGTACGGAAACAACAAAAAAAAGCCGGAAGGAAGAATAACGGAAATATTGGGAGATGCATGTGACCCGCATACGGATTTGCGTGCTACACTTCTCGCATTCAATATTTACCCCGAATTTTCGATGGAAGTGATCGATGAGGCGGCAGGTATACGGGATACGGTTACGGAAAGCGATATAAAGGGACGCCTTGATTTGAGAGACGAAACCGTTGTCACGATTGACGGCGCAGACGCTAAGGATCTTGACGATGCCGTAAGTGTCGCAAAAACCGAGAACGGTTATGTTTTATCCGTGCATATCGCGGATGTGTCCCATTATGTCACGGAAGACTCTGCACTTGATATAAGCGCCCGCACAAGGGGCACAAGCGTCTATCTTATAAACAAGGTTATTCCGATGTTGCCGGAAAAGCTTTCTAACGGAATTTGCTCTCTTAATGCCGGGAAAGACAGGCTTACGTTATCCTGCATAATGAATTTTGACAAGAACGGAGAACTCACTTATCACAAGATCGACGAAACGGTAATAAATGTCACAAGAAGAATGACATACGACGAAGTGACGGATATTATCGAAACGTTTTCTGACGGAAACGAAAAAGAAAATAATACGGTAAATAAAATAGGTGCGTCGGAAAACAGTACATTTGATGAAGTATCTTCCGGAACAAAGAAAAAAGCTTTAAGAAAAGAGTACGGCGACTTAATTGAAATGTTCTTAAACATGAAGGAATTGTCGGATTTGCTCCGCTTAAACAGGCAAAAACGCGGCGCAATCGATTTTGACATGGCGGAAAGTGCGGTCACGCTTGACGATAACGATTTTCCGGTAAACATATCCGTTGTCACAAGAAATGCTGCTTCAAAGATAATCGAAGACTTTATGCTTGCGGCAAACGAGACGGTGGCGGAAGATTATTTCTGGCAGGAAATTCCTTTTCTTTATCGTACGCACGAAACACCCGATGCAGAAAAAATGACGAAGCTTGCGATTTTTGTAAAAAATTTCGGCGTTAATTTAAAAGGCGACAAAACAAAAATACATCCGAAAGAAATTCAAAAAATGCTTTCGTGCATCAAGGGAAAAGAAGAAGAAGCGTTAATTTCAAGGCTTACTTTAAGATCCCTAAAGCAGGCAAAGTATGAAACCGAGTGCCTCGGACACTTCGGACTCGCATGCAAATATTATTGTCATTTTACGAGTCCCATAAGGCGTTATCCGGATTTGCAAATCCACCGAATCATAAAGGAAAATTTGAATGGTTGTCTTGATGAGACACGTAAAATACATTATAATGAAATATTGGAAGACGTGGCAAAGCATTCAAGTGCGGCCGAAAGAAATGCGGAAAGCGCCGAGCGCGAAATTGTTCGCTTAAAGCACATCGAATACATGGAAGGGCATGTTGGAGAAGCCTTCACGGGCGTAATTTCCGGTGTTACGAATTGGGGAATATACGTCGAACTCGAAAATACGGTAGAAGGACTTGTAAACCTTGCGTCCTTAAAGGACGATTTTTATATATTCGATGCGGAACATATGATGCTGATCGGCGAAAAGAAGCACAAAACCTTTTCGCTCGGGCAAAAGGTTTATATTGAAGTCATTGCGGCGGATAAGCTCACAAAAACAATTGATTTTAAGATAATCGGGGAAAAGCGTTATTTATCGCTTATCAAAGGAGAAGAATCTTAAATGGATGAAAGAAAAGCTTTTAAGTTATGTGCAAACAACAAAAAAGCATACTTTGATTATTTTATAGAAGAAAAATACGAGGCGGGCGTCGAACTGTTCGGGACGGAAGTAAAATCCGTGAGACAGGGAAAGGTTTCCGTTAAGGAAGCTTTTGTCAGAATAGACGGGCGAGAGGTGTATGTATACGGAATGCATATTACGCCTTACGATCACGGGAATATTTTTAATAAAGACCCGCTCCGCCCCAAAAAGCTCCTTCTTCACAGAAGCGAAATAAATAAGCTTGAGGCACAAATCAAAGAAAAAGGCTATACGCTTGTGCCGCTCGAAGTATACGTGAAGGACGGACTTGTGAAAGTTCAGATAGGACTTGCACGAGGCAAAAAGAATTACGATAAGCGCGATACAATCGCAAAGAAGACGTTGAATCGGGATCTTGAGAGAAATTTCAAAATGAGAGTGTGACTTTTTTATGGGGCTTACAGACGTAGCGATTGTACTCCCGTCATTGAATCCGGATGAAAGGCTGGTTACGGTTGTTTCGGGATGCAAAAAACTCGGATTTAAAAATATAGTGGTTGTAAATGACGGAAGCGACGAGAGTCATCTGGTTTATTTTGACGAAATTCAAAAATACCCGGACGTAACCGTACTTAATCATGAATGCAACAAAGGCAAAGGAAGGGCGCTTAAAACCGCTTTTTCGTGGTGCCTTGAAAATCTCCGCGGACTTCGCGGCGTTGTGACGGTTGACGGTGACAATCAGCATGATGCCATAGATATTGCGGCATGCGCAGAAGAAATGTTAACGACTGAAAATGTTGTGCTCGGGGTAAGGGATTTTTCCGGGAAAGACATTCCTTGGAAATCAAAAGCGGGAAACAACATAACAAGATTTGTTTTCAGACTTTTTTGCGGAATAAAAATTACGGACACGCAAACGGGATTGCGTGCGATTCCTCTTAAATACCTTCAAATTATGACGGAAATTTCGGGCGAGCGGTTTGAGTATGAAACAAACATGCTGCTCGAAATGAAAGACAGGCACGTGCCTTTCACGGAAGTCAAAATCAAAACGATTTATGAGGATAAAGAAAATTCCACGTCGCATTTTCATCCCGTTAAGGATTCGTTTAAAATATATAAGATAATTTTTAAGTATGTTTTTTCGTCGGGATTATCGTCGGTAATAGATATTTTAATTTTTTTCTTGCTTTCCGTCTTATTCGGTAATATAGTAAGCACGGGATTTAGTTTGTTCGGCCGTGAATTTTCCGCCGACTGGCTTATTGTTTTTTATTCGACATTTTTTTCGAGGGCAATTTCTTCGGGATTCAATTACAAAATGAACCGGCATGTCGTATTTAAATCAAACGCCAGATATTCTGTTTTCAAATATTATTTTCTTGTGATTGTGCAGCTTACCGTTTCTGCGGTATGCGTGTCGCTTCTTTCCGAACTTTTCGGTGCGGGAAGTGTGCTTAAAACAATTTGCAAGATTATGGTAGATACATGTTTGTTCTTTATAAGCTTCAGGATTCAAAGAGCCTGGGTATTTAAGGAATGACACTTTCAAGGGCCTGTTCCGGTTTCGACGGGGGCTTTGAAACTATGGTAGCCATCCGTGGAGGCGAGCCACGTTAAAACACCAAAAAAAATAAACGCTAACGATAATTTAGCACTCGCAGCCTAAGGGCAGCGCGTCGGCCCGTGTGCACCCACACATTCGGATACCGGCGTCAAACTTGTGGGAAACGACACGCGGTAAGCTTTGCCCGCGCGGGCGTATCATGAAGCTACCGATTACTTGAGCGCGTCTGCTTGCTCAAGTAAAAGGGAAATGCGTTATGCAAGATAGCCGACTGTGATGGAAGAAGCTGTGGCGGATGGGTTTTCGGACAGGGGTTCGACTCCCCTCAGGTCCATTTTTTGTGGCGTAGATTTATAAGTTGAAATCGAGCATAAAAGGAGAATGCGTTTATGACATATAAAGTGTGTATTCCGAACGGATTCTTAAATTGTGATAAGATATATCCGATTCAGCAAAAGAAAATCAAAGAATTGATAGACGAACTTTCTCAAAAAGAGGCGGTTGAGAAGATAATTATATTTGGATCTTCCGTAACGCAAAAGTGTCATATCGGAAGTGATGTCGATCTTTATGTTGTTCTTTCCGAAAAAGTTCCGAAACTCATAAATAAGCCGCTTAATTTTGCTTATGATTTATGGACAAATTTTGATACCGATGAAAGATTACAATCCGAAATAGACAAAACGGGGGTGACTGTATATGCCGGAAGAACAAAAGAATAAGACGGAAACGTTGCTTACCAAAGCGGAAATAAATC
>CAZZFV010000008.1:9518-59588 GCA_964653855.1 uncultured Lachnospiraceae bacterium | reverse complement strand
CTACGAAGTAGCTCGATAATCGATTATAGGAAGCGTTTTTTGCTTCCTATAATATGGACTCGTTTTAAAAAGAAGCACGAACAAATCCACAAGCCAACCTATTCCGAAAAGGCCGAACGTAAAAACATACAATATTCCCATGCCGATTTTTCCCTCATAAAACTTGTGCACTCCGACATACCCAAAGAAAAAGCAAAGAAGAAGTGCAATCCACTTGTCTTTTACTTTCATAGCGTTACCTCCGTCACACCCGATTGTTTTTTTGGAAATTGCTTTTCGCATTCCGGATTCATTGTACATCACAAAAATACAAATTAAAAGAATAAATACAATATTTTTTCATTTTTTTAAGTGTAAAAAAATCCCCGGACCTAAAAAACATTTAAGTCCGGGGATAAATACCGTTATATTAACTTACTTAAATAAAGTAACTTTTTACAACAATTACTTATTGTTGATTGCTGCCTGAGCTGCCGCAAGACGTGCGATCGGCACACGGAAAGGTGAGCACGATACATAGTCAAGGCCGATCTTATGGCAGAACTCAACGGAAGAAGGATCTCCGCCGTGCTCGCCGCAAATACCTACATGGAGAGAAGGATTTACGGGCTTGCCGAGCTTGATTGCCATTTCCATAAGCTTGCCCACACCGTTCTGGTCGAGCTTTGCAAACGGATCGTTCTCGAAAATCTTTGTGTCGTAGTAAGCATTTAAGAACTTACCTGCGTCATCACGCGAGAAACCGAATGTCATCTGTGTAAGGTCGTTTGTACCGAAGCAGAAGAATGCGGCTTCCTTTGCGATCTCGTCAGCCGTAAGAGCCGCACGGGGAATCTCGATCATTGTACCAACGGAATACTTAAGATCTGCTCCCGCAGCCTTGATCTCTGCGTCAGCCGTCTCGCAAACGATATTCTTGACATACTTAAGTTCCTTAACTTCGCAAACAAGCGGAATCATGATTTCGGGCTCAACAGTCCAATCGGGATGAGCTTTCTTTACTTCGATTGCCGCACGGATAACTGCCTTTGTCTGCATCTTTGCGATTTCGGGATATGTAACCGCAAGACGGCATCCTCTGTGACCCATCATCGGGTTGAACTCGTGAAGCGAATCACAAATTGCCTTAACTTCTTCCACAGTCTTATGCTTTGCAGCGGCAAGCTTCTTTAAATCTGCCTCTTCCGTGGGAACGAACTCATGAAGCGGCGGATCAAGGAATCTGATTGTAACGGGGCATCCCTCAAGTGCTTCATAAAGAGCCTTGAAGTCTGACTGCTGATAAGGAAGAATCTTGTTTAATGCTTCTTCTCTCTCTTCAACCGTATCCGAGCAAATCATTTCACGGAATGCGGCAATTCTCTCGGGATCGAAGAACATATGCTCCGTACGGCAAAGACCGATACCCTCTGCGCCGAGCTCACGAGCCTTCTTTGCGTCTGCGGGTGTATCTGCGTTTGTTCTTACCTTAAGTCTTCTGTACTTGTCTGCCCAAGCCATGATTCTTCCGAATTCACCGGCAATTGTGGCATCAACCGTCTTGATGAGACCGTCATAAATATTACCTGTTGTACCGTCGATGGAGATGCAATCGCCCTCTTTATATGTCTTACCCTTAAGAGTGAACTTCTTGTTCTCTTCATCCATAATGATGTCGCCGCAACCTGATACGCAGCACTTACCCATACCACGTGCAACAACGGCTGCGTGAGATGTCATACCGCCGCGAACGGTAAGAATACCCTGAGCTGCCTTCATACCGGTAATGTCTTCGGGAGATGTCTCAAGACGAACAAGTACAACCTTCTCGCCTCTTGCCTTCCAGGCTTCTGCGTCTTCTGCCGTAAATACAATCTTACCGCAAGCGGCACCCGGAGATGCTCCGAGACCCTTACCGATTGCTTCGGCTTCCTTAAGAGCCTTCTGGTCGAATTGAGGATGGAGAAGTGTGTCAAGGTTACGGGGATCGATCATTGCAACTGCTTCTTCTTCTGTCTTCATGCCCTCGTCAACAAGGTCGCAAGCGATCTTGAGAGCTGCCTGAGCGGTTCTCTTACCGTTACGGCACTGAAGCATATAAAGCTTCTTGTTTTCAACGGTGAACTCCATATCCTGCATATCATGATAATGCTGCTCGAGTGTATCGCAAACCTTTACGAATTGAGCATAAGCTTCGGGGAAAAGCTGTTCCATCTGAGCGATGGGCATGGGAGTACGAACACCGGCAACAACGTCTTCACCCTGTGCGTTTGTGAGGAACTCACCCATAAGCTTCTTTTCGCCCGTAGCGGGATCACGTGTGAATGCAACGCCCGTACCGGACTGATCGTTTAAGTTACCGAATACCATCGGCATTACGTTAACTGCGGTACCCCATGAATAAGGGATATCGTTGTCACGACGATATACGTTTGCACGAGGGTTGTCCCATGAACGGAAAACTGCCTCGATTGCAAGCTTAAGCTGTACAACGGGATCACTCGGGAAATCTTCGCCGAGCTGCTTCTTATATTCTGCCTTGAACTGCTCGGCAAGTTCCTTAAGATCTGCTGCGGTAAGCTCAACGTCGAACTTAACGCCTCTCTCTTCCTTCATCTTGTCGATAAGCTGTTCAAAGTACTTTTTACCAACTTCCATAACAACGTCCGAGAACATCTGAATGAAACGTCTGTATGAGTCATATACGAAACGCTCAAACTTGGGATCCGGATTGCCTGCGATCATAGCGGCAACAACGTCGTCGTTAAGTCCAAGGTTCAAAATTGTGTCCATCATGCCGGGCATTGATGCTCTGGCACCCGAACGTACGGATACGAGAAGGGGATTCTTTAAGTCTCCGAACTTCTTTCCGTTTTCCTTTTCCATCCAAGCTACGCCTTCCATAGCCTGTGCCATAATTTCATCGTTGATCTTACGGCCGTCTTCGTAATACTGCGTGCAAGCCTCTGTGGTGATTGTGAAACCCTGAGGTACCGGAAGACCGATTTCGGTCATCTCCGCAAGGTTTGCGCCCTTACCGCCAAGCAGGTTGCGCATGGTCATGTTGCCTTCTTTGAAGGTATACACCCATTTGTTTGCCATTTTGTTTTCCTCCTGTAATTCTTTATTGCAATTGTTAATTTTATCACAGCTACCCTGTACCTTGTCAAGACAAAAAATCAATACTTAAATTTGTTTTTTTCGAAATATTTCGAAAAAGTTTTTAGACTCAACTTTTTAAGGATAGCCGTGAAAAAAGAAAACACTTTGGGGATCGACTAAAAAGCAAGCTTTTCGTCAAAATACTTTTTAAGGTCGGAAATTAAAATTCTTTCCTGTTTCATGCTGTCACGTTCACGTACCGTAACCATGTTGTCGTTTTCGGAATCGAAATCGTATGTAACGCAATAAGGAGTGCCGATTTCATCCTGGCGGCGATATCTCTTTCCTATATTTCCTCTGTCGTCAAATTCGCAATTATAATACTTCGAAAGCTCGGAATAAATCTTCTCCGCACCCTCGTTTAATTTCTTTGAAAGAGGAAGAATGCCCACCTTGACGGGAGCAAGTGCCGGATGGAAATGAAGCACCGTTCTGATGTCGGGAGCTTCTTCCGTGCCTATATTTTCCTCGTCGTATGCCGCACAAAGGAACGCAAGCGTTACTCTGTCCGCACCGAGAGACGGCTCAACGACATAAGGCACATATCTTTCGTTCTTTTCGTCGTCAAAATATGTAAGATCCTGCTTCGAAAGGTTTTGATGCTGGGTAAGGTCGTAATCAGTTCTGTCGGCAATTCCCCAAAGCTCACCCCATCCGAACGGGAACATAAACTCAATGTCCGTTGTTCCTTTTGAATAGAAGCAGAGTTCTTCGGGATCGTGATCGCGAAGTCTGATTTCGTTTTCCTTGATGCCGAGCGAATAAAGCCAGTCTCTGCAAAATGCTCTCCAATAATTGAACCACTCGAGGTCGGTTCCGGGCTCACAGAAAAATTCAAGCTCCATTTGCTCGAATTCACGCGTTCTGAAAGTAAAGTTTCCGGGCGTGATTTCGTTTCTGAACGATTTTCCGATCTGACCTATACCGAAAGGAATCTTCTTTCTCGACGTTCTTTGAACGTTCTTGAAGTTTACGAAAATTCCCTGTGCGGTTTCGGGGCGCAAATAAACCGTGTTCTTTGCGTCTTCCGTAACGCCCTGGAATGTCTTAAACATAAGATTGAACTGTCTGATGTCCGTAAAATTGTGCTTTCCGCATGTGGGGCACGGGATATTGTTGTCGTCGATAAACTTTTTCATCTCTTCCTGCGAAAAAGCGTCAACGGCCTTGGGAAGCGTAAGGTTCTTTTCTGCGGCATAGTCTTCGATCAATTTGTCCGCTCTGAATCTTTCGTGGCACTCCTTGCAATCCATAAGAGGATCCGAAAATCCGCCGAGATGTCCCGATGCCACCCATGTCTGGGGATTCATAAGAATCGCGCAGTCAACGCCCACGTTGTAGGGGCTCTCCTGAATGAATTTTTTCCACCATGCCTTTTTTACGTTATTCTTGAGCTCAACGCCCAAGTTTCCGTAATCCCATGTGTTTGCAAGTCCGCCGTAAATTTCCGATCCCGGATATACAAAGCCGCGGCTCTTGGCAAGCGCAATAATTTTGTCCATTGATTTTTCCGTTGCCATAATATTGTCCTTTCTTTTTCTGTTTAAGTTTTATGATTATGATAAATGCGGATTGCTCCGCACCGCCGGTGCTCCCGCAATCCTACATAAATTCGCAATCCGAGCTATCGCTCTACTTGCTCATTTATGTTAGGTATGTAAGTCTATGCAGACATTTTACCTACATAACAGGTAATCTGTCTGCACAGGCTTACATACTCTTTATCACTAAAAAACGCCCTAAACAGAAACACTTATTTTCTGTTTAGGGCGAACAATTTGTCCGTGGTTCCACCTAAATTCAAGGCATTACACCTTACTCTTAATTTCCCTCTTAACGCGGGGGATACGCTTTGCTCATCACAAAGTGCTCCGAGGCGCCGTTTTTTATAAAGCATCGGACTCACACCACCCGTCCGCTCTCTTAATTACTTCACTCAAAAAAACTTCCTCTTCATCGCTTTTCGGAAATTTTATATAAAACAATTTGTTTTGTCAAGCTTAAATTTCTCTTGTCGCCGAGCTTAATTTTTTATTGCCCGGGCTTAAATTTTCTTATCGTCAAGCCTGAATTTCATTCACGTATTCCTTAAATTTGTCTCCCCTCTCCTCAAAATTTTTAAAGTATCCGTATGATGCGGCGGCGGGCGAAAGGATAACCGCTTTCCCTTTGCTTCTTAAATTTACGGCGCATTTTACGGCCTCCGAAAGCTCATCGACGCAATAAATATTTTGAGGGACTGTTTTATATTTTTCTTTTATTTCGTTTAAAATTCGTTTTCCCGTTTCGTACATAAGTATGAATTTGATATTTGTGTTTTCGCACACAAAATCGACAAGCACCGAATAGTCTATTCCTCTGTCCATGCCGCCGATCAATATTACATCCGCACCCGGAATACTTTTTGCCGCATTTATCGTAGCCTCCGGAATCGTCGAAATCGAGTCGTCGTAATACTTTGTGCCGTCAATTTCCTTGAAAAATTCGAGACGGTGCGGAAGTCCCTTAAATTCAAAAAGTCCTTTTGACACTGATGCTTCCGGTAACCCAAGCACATCCACCGCCATTTTTTTAACGAAAAGCGCGTTAAGTTTATTGTGCTCCCCCGGGATTTGCAAACGTATATCGTCTTTTTCCGCCGAATCTCTCACGATTATTTGCTTTGAATCGTGCCTTATTTCCGGCACGTTTTCGCCGATTAACGCAATTCCCCCCTTTTTTTGCTTTAAAACAATATTTGCCTTTGCCTTAAAATAATCGTCGATATTCCCGTAATAATCGAGATGTTCGGGATAAAGATTCAAGAATATCGAATGCGCGGGCGCCGTTTTTATATGCATAAGCTGGTGGCACGAAAGCTCAAACACAATATATGTGTCCGGATCGATTTCATTTATGTAATCAAAGCACGGCTTTCCGATGTTTCCGAGAAGAATGCTTTTTTTTCCGCATGCCGTAAGCACCGAATGCATAAGGCTTGATGTGGTGCTTTTGCCTTTTGTCCCCGTAATTCCGATCGTTTGATTCGCAAATTCGTTTAAAAAGATTTCGGTTTCGCTCGTTACGTTTTCGGGCCGGTTTTTTAAATAAATCCCGGGACTCTTTAAAATCAGATCCCACTTTGCAAGCTCTATATCCGAAAAATCGCCCTCAAAAATTTCAAGCTCTCTCACATTGCAATTTTCACGGATATATTTTTCGGATGATTTTCCTTCTCGTCCGTAACCCCAAATAAGTATTTTTTTGTTTTCGAAAATATCCTTTATCAAAGCAAAGCCTCGCTTATATAATCGTCAAAACACATACATATCTTCTATTTTTGCCTGAAGCGAAGTAAATCCGTTATATTCATTCTTTTCGGGGAAATATGTTGCGGATATCACGACTTTGTTCGGTTTCCCGCTTAAGCAATTGTTCCACTCGTTTTCCCCGAAATTTTCCGCAATCATTTCTTTTATGCTCCCCGGATCTCCGAAATAAATTCCCGTAAACCTGTATCCCGTGGCATTCACAAAATTAAATTTAAGGAATTTCCTTTCGGTTTTTCCTATCAAAAACGCTTTATCGACACGCAAATTCTTTTCCGCAAAAAGCGGCTTTTCGTTTCCTTTTCCGAACGGGGAAAGCATTTCAAGCTCCGTAACGAGTCTTTCGGAAACATATTCAAACGGAAGCTTCACATCGATTTTTACGTGTTTTTTTAATTCTTCCTCGGTCAGGGTGCAATTTTTGTTTAACCTTTCGCTCATTTCCGCGACTCTCGCGCGTTCAATCGAAAGCCCCGCCGCCATCGGATGTCCGCCGAATTTTATAAACAAATCGGACACTTTCATCATTTCCGCAAACATCGAATAATATTCCGTCGAACGCCCCGAACCCTTTACGCATTCTTCGGAATCGGTAAGAATAAATGTCGGACGCGCATATTTTTCACGCACTCTTCCCGCAATGATTCCCGCAACGCTCTCATGGCAATCGGGCACATGCACAACAAGCACCGGATCGAGCGATCCCTTATTTTCTATAATTTCAACGGCTTTTTTTACGCCGTCTTCCGTCATCTTTTTTCTTTCGGAATTAAGTGCCACAAGCTCTATTGAAAGATTTTTTGCCTCGTTCACATCACTTGTAATCAGCATTTTTAAGGCTTTTTCCGCCGTGTCAAGTCTTCCCGACGCATTTAAACACGGTCCAACGACAAATCCGATATGATATGCGCTTAAATCCTTTTTTTCGAGCGAATTTGCGCGAATTAAAGCATTTAATCCTATGTCGCCCGATTTTTTTAAGAGTTCAAGACCGCGCACGACAATTGTCCTGTTTTCGTCCTGTAAGTCCATTACGTCGCATAATGTCGCCATTGCCGCATAAGGGAGAAATTTTGTGATATCCGCGCCCATCGCTTCCATGACCTTCATTGCCACAACGCATCCGCAATATCCCGTGAATTCGTTTGTTTCCGCCTTTTGATGAGGATTTACGATTACATCGGCCGGAGGCAATATTTCCGCATCATCCTTAAAAGGCACCTCGTGGTGATCGGTTAGCACAACCGTCATGCCGTTATCGCGCGCATATTTAATCGTGTCGTATGCCGCAATTCCGTTGTCGCACGTGAGAAGCACGTTTACTTTGTCACAAATCGCATCTTCCACAATTCTGTTGTTTATTCCGTATCCGTCCGTAATCCGGTTCGGAATGCAATAAGAAATGTCGGCGTTTTGTTCCTTTAAGCACGAATAAAGCACATATGTCGACGTGATTCCGTCAACGTCGTAGTCGCCCACGATCCTGATTTTTTTGTGTTCCTCTATCGCCGCCTTTAAAATTTCCGCGGCCTTTTCGGCATTCAAAAGCTTTTTACAGTCCCTTAAACCCGAAACAGCGGGATGCAAAAACGCATCCCGCTTTTCTTTCGTATCAAGGTTACGATTTAAGAGAACCCTTGCCGTTACCGGAAGAATTCCCTGTTCGCGTGCGACTATATTCACGTCGCCCGGTTTATTTGTTATCGTCCATCTTTGTTTCATTTGTTTCTTGTTTTGTCTCCGCAAAATAATTGTTTTTCTTATGCGTACGGCGTTTTTTTGTATATCTTACAATCAAGAATACACATACGGCAATGACTGCGCACCAGAAAACAATGTTTACGATATATGTGAGGAACCATACTATAAAGTTTTGTATGCCGTCGGAAATATCCTGCATATTTTCCTTAAAGCCCGATGCGATTCTTTCGCCCATCGTTTGAGGTTCTTCAACCGTTCTCGTAATCTGCTTTACTTCCTGAACGTTAATGTTTAACGTACTGTAAGTGATTTTGTTGTCATAGGTGCGAAGCCTTGAAGTATATGATTCTATGTCGTAATTCACTTCCGAAAGTCTGCTCTCAAGACTTATTATGTCGGAAAGACTGCCTGCCTTGTCGAGGAGCTCGAGTAATGTTTCTCTTTCCGTTTCAAGCGTCTTTATGCGGCTTTCAACGTCAACGTACGTGAGCGTTATGTCTTCCTCACTGTATGTCTTTGACGTGACGGTGCCGAGGTTTCCGACGGCCGAAAGAATTCCGTCCAAATTTTCTTCCGGAACCCTGATTTTATAATAAGCCGTTCTGTTGCTCGTTCCGTAAATATTGTTGCCCGATTCGTTCGCATTTTCGATATATCCGTCGTATTCGGAAATTTTATTCTTTAAGCTTTGAATAAACAAATCAAATTCGAGCGTCTGGACATTTAAGCTTGCGGTCTTTATTACCTTGCGGCTTGTGGCTTCTTCGCTCGCGACAACCGTGTCCGTTACGTCTTTTGACGAACTGCTTGCGGAATTACTTTTATATGACGACGAATACTTTGAATACGAAGTGCTCGCCTCCGTCTCCAACGACGAATCCGTTTGAACATAGCTATCTTCCCCATAGTAGTAATCGTACGCATAACCTGAATCGTAAGAACTTCCGGAATACGCTTTCGAACCGCATCCGCACGCAAATACGGTAACAAACGCCAAAATAACACAAAATACTTTCTTTTTAACCATAACATACCCTCCGTCGTTTTTTCAAAAATCATCATCGATAAATGATTTTTTTTATTCTCTGATACAGTCAAACATATGTTTAAATTTGAGAGCTTTTTTACCGCTCCGACTATATTTCCGCAAAAAAATATGTCAGGTTTCTCATAATCCGTTCAATTTTCGGATTTTATTTTTCTTATGTTATTCGGATTTTGTTTTTCTGTTGTTGTTTTGTTCCCGTTCCTCTTCCTTCGTCAAAAAATATTCCTGCTCATAATATACGGAAGAATTCCAATACATAAAGCCGTAAACGTCCCTGTCGTTGCACGCCGCAACCTGTATGCGGATTTTTCCGTAATCATATTTTGAGCCGTTTGCGCTGAACGCCTGAAGCCATGGGCGACAAACGGCGGCATACCCTCCCGTTTCTTCCTTCACTTTTTTAAGGCGCTTGTTTGACGCATTTATTTCCATTGAAACAAGATCGTAAGGATGCTCACTCACATTTTCTATCGGCCAATAGTCGGTACCGTATTGAGACGGATAAACCATGGGACATATATAATCCAGATATTTTGCGAGTGCTTCGTAATCCTGTCCGAGATTTTCGCTGTCTGTTACGGAATCGATCGTTATCCCGTAAACCGAACCGCTGACATAAACGCCGAGCGGCTTTAAGCGATTGCACGCATATCTCACAAATCTCGCAATCTGTTCCGAAAACGTGTATTTAAGTGCATCCGTTCCAAAATCAAGGTTACTTAAATCCGCATCCGTGGGAGTACGCATATAGTCAAAACATATTTCATCAAATCCGACTTTCGCGGCACAGGAAGCAACCGAAACAATATAGTCAAGCGCTTCCGTATTATAGGGATTTAACCACGCATAGGGACGCACAACACCGTTCAGAGTTGATTTGTCACGGAATATTTCGCCGTCCTTTGTTTTTATAAACCAATCGGGGTGAGCAGTCACAAGCCCCGAATCCGTAAAATACGTTTCCTTAAAGCATACTATTCTCGCAATACAATAAATGCCTTTTGAATGAAGACTTTTTAAAAGTTCATCGATATCCGCTATGTAATAATATCCCGTATCGGGCGCCGTAAGTCCCAAATCCTTTACGATTTGAAGATCCGTGTCAAAAGTTATATATCCGAAATCGTCCTTAACATCGATAACAACGGTATTAAGCTCAGTCGACTCCGAAAGCCAGACGATGTTTTCATAAAACGACGAGTCTTTTTGCAAGTGTCCCGCATATATGCCTTTTATTTCGAAATCGCCGTATTCCTCGTATTTTGAAGTGTCAAATCCCGCTGCCCGCATATTCTTTAGGGCGCTTCTTGAATCCGTAAAGCCCACAAGATATTCTGAATCGATTGTGATATTTTCCGCTATACTTACTTCAACGCTCTCAGGATTTTCGTATTCGCCGGTTTCAGTAATTTCACCCGTACCGCTTGTACCCGGTGTGCCTATATCCGTCCCCGCATTTTCCGTTGTTCCGGGTTCGGTTTTGTTATTGCCGTCCGCATCCGTTTTGCCGTTATTTTGTCCGTTTTCGTTTGACCCGTTCTCGGTTACCTTCCACGTATCGTTCCAAAACACGTTATAAATCGCCACAACGGAAATTGTCACAAGCACGACCGCAAAAATGAGGGCCTTTAAAAATTCGTTCCGGGGACTTTTCTTTTTGTCAAAAATATCTTTTTCGTTTTCGATATCTTCGTTATTTTTGCCTTTACCCATACGCAAATGTTATTTTCCGCAGCAGAATTTATATTTTTTGCCTGAACCGCAAGGGCACGGATCGTTTCTTCCGATTTTCTTGCCCACAACAACGGTTCCCGACTTCTTTTGCTCTCTGTAAAGCTCTTTTCTTCTTTCTTCCGTCAAAATCGGATCCCATTCTTTTAACCCATAAAGCCAGTCGGCATGTGCTTCAACCATGTTGTAATAAAGCTTTTCGGGATCGTAAGTAAGGCACACTTCCGTGTTTTCGTCCATCGTCTCGATGGGATTGGGGGTAATAAGCGAATCGTTTATGCCGTCGAGAAATCCCACAAAAATATTCAAATCCGCATTAAAATGTGCGGCAAGCTCAGAAACCGTGCCCTTATATTCCTTTTTGGGGTCGGAAAGAATTTCCTTATAAATTCCTTCTTCCACATTAAAATAATCCTTCCAAAGCTTTTCGCTCTTTTCGCGTGACTCCTTCTCGTTATATGCGACGCCTCTCCAATTTTCAAGTAATGACATTATTTTTTTCCTCCTGATTTTTAAATATTGTATTTCTCTTCTATTTCTTTTGCTATCTTATCCGGGTCTTCGCCGTTCTTTATGCGCTTTTGATACTTACGCATTTCGGAAAGCGAAATCTCATTGTTGTCGTTTTTATGGGCATATTTATAAAGTACGATAAAAATCCACAACACTATGGGTACCGTTATCGTGAGTATCAAACACCCGAAAAACATATTTGACTTAAATTCCGACGCCGTAATTGAAGCAACAAATGTTGCTATATACATTCCCGCAAGAATCACAACCGCGACAATCGATGCTATTCTTTTAGCCACTCTCTGTACTCCTTCATCTTTTTTTCGTATCCGTTATCGGAAAGCGAAACGAATACCTTGTCCTTGATCTCGTCGGGAAGATACGTTTGTCCCGAATAGTGCTTGGGGAAATCGTGCGAATAAAGATATCCCGTCCCGTGTCCGAGACGCGCCGCCCCGCCGTAATGCGCATCGCGCAAAAATCCGGGTATCGGGGGCAACGATGAACCTTTAACACATTCGATGGCGTTGTCTATTGCCTCTATCGCCGAATTGCTCTTCGGCGCACATGCGACATAAATTGCCGCTTCCGCAAGTATAATCCTTGCTTCCGGCATCCCGAGGCGTTCCGCCGCAAGCGATGCGTTTGTCGCAAGAACAACCGCATAAGGGTCTGCCGTTGACACGTCCTCAGCCGCACAAATCATGATTCTCCGTGCTATAAATTCCGGTTCTTCACCCGCTTCAAGCATTCTCGCAAGGTAATAAACCGCGGCGTCGGGGTCGGAGCCGCGCATGCTCTTTATAAATGCCGATATCGTATCGTAATGATTGTCCCCGTCCTTATCATACTTTAAAACACGCTTTTGGATACATTCGGACGCTATATCAATGTCTATATGGATTTTTCCGTCGGAACTTCTTTCCGTCGTAAGAATTCCGAGCTCAATCGCATTTATCGCGCTTCTTGCGTCACCCGATGCCATATCCGCTATAAAATCAAGCGCATCTTCCGTGACAACTGCATCATAGGCTCCCATGCCGCGTTCCGAATCCGTAACCGCACGGCGTAAAATCACCTTTATGTCTTCCTTTTCGAGAGCTTTAAGTTCAAATATGATCGACCTCGAAATAAGTGCTCCGTTCACCTCAAAATAAGGATTTTCTGTCGTCGCGCCTATCAAAACAACCGTTCCGTCTTCAACAAAAGGCAAAAGAAAATCCTGCTGCGATTTGTTGAATCTGTGAATCTCGTCGATAAACAAGATAGTTTTCTTTTGAAATTCGGCATAGCGTCTTTTTGCCGCATCTATCACATCCGCCATATCCTTTTTGCCGGCGGTTGTGGCATTTATTTTTTCGAATGCCGCGCTTGTAGTGTTTGCGATAACAAGTGCAAGCGTTGTTTTTCCCGTTCCCGGCGGACCGTAAAAAATAACCGACGAAAGCTTATCGGCTTTTATTGCCCTGTAAAGGAGCTTATCCTTGCCGATTATATGCTGCTGTCCCACCACCTCGTCAAGTGTGCGGGGGCGTAGCCTTGCCGCAAGCGGAGATTCCGTCTCTTTATTTTTTTCCGCCATATAATCAAAAAGATCCATTTATTTCACGCATCCTATGATTTCGTTTATGTCTTTCACGTTGTGTTTTATGCACCAAGCTTTGATTCCGTCGATAATATCGATTGTTGCGTGCGGATTAAAAAAGTTTGCCGTTCCGACGGATACCATTTTTGCGCCCGCCATCATAAATTCGATTGCGTCTTCCGCTGTCGCAATTCCACCCATTCCTATAACAGGAATTTTTACCGCATTTGCCGCCTGATAAACCATTCTTAAGGCAACGGGTTTTACTGAGGGGCCGCTCATTCCGCCCGTTTTGTTTGCGAGAAGAAAACGTCTTTTTTCAATGTCTATTTTCATTCCGGTAAGCGTATTTATAAGAGAAACCGCATCCGCACCGCCGTCTTCCGCAGCACGCGCCATATCGGAAATATCCGTGACATTGGGACTTAATTTCATGATTACGGGATGATGCGCAACACGCTTTATCATTTTTGTGATATCGTTGCAGCACTTGGGATCGGTCCCGAATTGAATGCCGCCTTTTTTAACGTTCGGACACGATATGTTTATTTCAAATGCCGTAATCTCTTCGTCATTTAACGCTTCCACACACTCAACATACTCTTCGGGGCTGTGTCCGCATACATTCACGATGATACGTGTGTCGTACTTTTTTAAGAAAGGAATGTCACGGCTTTTAAAGAGCTCGACGCCCGGATTTTGAAGTCCTATCGCGTTTAACATGCCTCCGTATACTTCCGCGACTCTGGGTGTGGGATTTCCTTCCCACGGGATAATCGCAACACCTTTTGTCGTAACCGCACCGAGCCGGTTTAAGTCGACAATTTCACCGTATTCCATCCCCGACCCGAAGGTCCCCGATGCCACCGTAACCGGATTTTTAAAATCAATATCAAACAGCTTTACGCCCAAATTTACGTCATTCATACAAAATCTCCGTGTGCCTATAAGCCATAAAAGTATATCAAACTGTTTTGCATAAATCAAGAAAGAGATGCTTGCCGTGATTATTTCTTTATGTTAAAATTTCCTCGGTTTAAAATCAATTGCGTCGAAATCATTATACTTAAATCCGGCGCATTCAAAATTATTTTTAAGGAGCTACCTATGGCAAATCCGATTATCACAATCAAAATGCAAAACGGGGACATAATTAAAGCGGAGCTCTATCCCGAAATTGCGCCCAATACCGTCAACAACTTCTTGTACCTTGTAAACAAGGGATTTTACAACGGACTTATTTTCCACCGTGTAATTCCGGGATTCATGATTCAGGGCGGCTGCCCCGACGGCACCGGAATGGGAGGTCCCGGCTACTCGATCCGCGGTGAATTTTCACACAACGGCTTCAAAAACGACTTAAAGCACACAAAAGGCGTTCTTTCAATGGCACGGGCCATGCACCCCGATTCCGCCGGAAGCCAGTTTTTCATAATGCATGCGGATGCACCGCACCTTGACGGAGAATATGCCGCTTTCGGATGTGTTACGGAAGGGCTCGAAAACGTCGACAAGATCGCGGACGTTGACACGGATTGGAACGATCGTCCCACTCTCACACAAAAAATAGAATCGATTACCGCAGAAACATTCGGGGTAGAATATCCCGAACCCGAAAAAATATCGGAAAGATAATTATGGCAAAAATTATTTCTTTAAACAAAATATCGGAAGACGTTTTTGATATGGCACTTTCGGCGCCGGAACTTAAAAATCCTCCGCGCCCCGGCCAATTCATAAATGTGTACTTAAATGATGAAAGCCGTCTTCTTCCGCGCCCGATAAGCATATGCGACTACGAAAACGGAATTTTAAGAATCGTTTTTAGGGCAGTCGGTGCGGGAACACTTAAATTATCCGAAATGCATGCGGGTGATACCTTAAAAATCATGGGGCCTTTGGGAAACGGATTTTATGACGTGCCGGAAAATCGCGCAATTCTTTTCGGCGGCGGTATCGGAATCCCGCCCATGCTCTATCTTTCAAAAAAGCTTTCGGAATCCGGAAAAAACGTGACGATTCTCCTCGGATACAGAAATTCGGACACGTTCTTGAAAGACGAATTTGAAAAATACGGCCGCGTGTTTATTTCAACAGACGACGGAAGCGTGGGATTTCACGGAAACACGGTCGAACTTTTTGATTCGATTTATAATAATAATGATTCTTCCGTCTGTCTCTATGCCTGCGGACCGCTTCCGATGCTGCGTGGCATCAAAGCGACTGCGGCAAAAATGAACCTGAAGGCCCAAATTTCCATGGAAGAAAGAATGGCTTGCGGGATCGGTGCGTGCCTTGCGTGCGTATGCAAATCCGCCGAAAAAGATGCGCACTCCAACGTTTTCAATAAACGCGTATGCAAAGACGGACCCGTGTTCTTTGCGGAAGAAATCGAGATATAACACAGAGAAAGAAATATAACGCAGAAATTTTTAAAACAAAATAAGAGGTTTTACCTCATATAATTACAACTGCCCGGACGGATTAAAATTAATCATAATCCGCCCGGGCAATATAAAGTATTCACTAAATTCATTTTCCGAACACTTACGTATCATATCACTTTACAGCATATTCAAGTTTTTCGATGCACTCGTCCACATGGCGCTTTTCCGCAATGAGAGGCGGCAAAAATCTTATGACGTTTTTGCCCGCCGCAATTGTGACAAGCCCGTTATCCATACCGCGTTGCACAATTTCGTGAACGTCCGTGTTAAACTCGAGTCCCTGCATCATTTTGATTCCTCTGTGGTCTGTCACTATGTCTTTATGCCGTGCGGCAAAATCGTTAAGTGCCGTATAAAGGTAATCTCCCACCGTATTTACGTTTTCCAAAATATTTTTTTCGTCAAACAAATCGAACACACGGCTCACCGCGGCGCATACAAACGGATTTCCGCCGTATGTCGAACCGTGATCGCCGGGGCGAAAAGCTGAGGCTACTCTTTCCTTTGCGCCGAATGCCCCGACGGGAACTCCGTTTCCGAGCCCTTTTGCGCTTGTCATGATGTCGGGCGTTATGCCGTATGTTTGGTAGGCAAAAAACTTTCCGCTTCTGCCCATTCCGCATTGAACTTCATCCAAAATAAGCAAAATATCGTTTTCGTCGCAAAGTGCACGTACCGCACTTAAAAATTCACGCGTTGCGGGATGTATTCCGCCTTCTCCCTGAACCGTTTCCATGATAATCGCGCAAGTCTTTTTCGTAATGCATTTTTTAACGCTCTCGATATCGTTAAATTCGGCAAATTTGACATTTCCGATCAAAGGCTCAAAAGGATCGCGGTAAGATTTTGTTCCCGTGACGCTTAACGCACCCATTGTGCGGCCGTGGAAAGATTTTTGCATTGCTATTATCTCGCTGTCGGCAATTCCCGTCTTGTTGAAATAATACTTTCTCGCAAGCTTCACTGCGCCTTCGACGGCTTCGGTACCGCTGTTCGTAAAAAACACGCGGTCCATGCCGGACGCACTCACAAACTTTTCCGCTGCCTCCGTCATCGGAACAGAATAATAATAATTCGAAATATGCGTGATTTTATTGATTTGCGAAATCAAAGCCTCGTTATACTCTTTATTGTTGTATCCGAGCGCAAACACGCCTATTCCCGCCGCAAAATCAAGATACTTCTTTTGTTCGATGTCATATAAATACATTCCGTCGCCGTGATCGAACACGAGCTTATATCTTCCGTATGTATGCATAATGACATTTTCGGCTTTGCAAATCACTTCATTTGTGTTCATATAACAAACTTCTTTCTTTAGAATATCGTGATACATGATTCAAAAGGTTCAAAATTTCCGAAATACTTTTGCCTTTAAAACTTCTACCTGTAAATCGCCGTTCCGATTCCTTTGTCCGTGAAGAACTCGAGCAACAGACAATGCGCCATTCTGCCGTCAAGAATATGCACGCTTCCGACGCCCTGCTCTATTGCTTCGATGCAATTGTTGATTTTCGGAAGCATTCCGCCGCCTATTGTGCCGTCAAGTACCAAATCATGCGCCTCTTTAACGGAAAGCCTCGATATAAGAGTTCCCTTATCTTTCGGGTCTTTGCACACGCCCTCGATATCCGTAAGGAACGTAAGCTTTTCGGCGCCGAGCGCCTCGGCGATTTTGCAAGCGGCATCATCCGCATTTATGTTGTATGCAAGGAAATTGTCGTCAAGTCCTATCGGCGCAACAACGGGCACAAAATCCTGATCGATAAGCGACTGCAAAAGCGACGCGTCAACCTTATCGATGTCACCCACAAAGCCTATATCCCGGCCGTCCACGACGGCACGCTTAACATGAAGTGTGCATCCGTCCTTACCGCATATTCCGACGCTTTTGATGCCGAGCTGCTCCATAAATTGAACAAGATTTTTGTTTACCTTATTCAAAACCATTTCGGCAACTTCCATCGTTTCCGCATCCGTAACACGTTTGCCCGCAACAAATTTGGGCTCTTTTCCGAGTAAACCAACCCACTTTGAAATTTCTTTGCCGCCGCCGTGCACAATAACGGGCTTCATTCCGACAAGTTTAAGAAGTGCCACGTCTTTAATCACGTTTTTTTGGATTTCGGGATCGACCATCGCCGAACCGCCGTATTTTACGACAACGATCTTGCCGCTGAATTTTTGAATGTAAGGAAGCGCTTCAATGAGCACATCCGCCTGATTTGTTCCCGATAAATATGAATATTCCATTTTTTATAATCAGCTCCTGTAATCCGCGTTTATTTTTACATAATCGTAAGTGAGATCGCATCCCCACGCCGTAGCCGAAGACTCGCCTTCATTCATGTCACAAACGGCCGTAACAGCTTTCCCGGATAAAATCTTCGTCGCAATTTCTTCGTCAAATTCAACCGGAACGCCGTGCTCCACAAGCACCTCATTGCCGTTTTCGCTTTTTATTGTGATGTTGACCTTATAGGGATCAAACTCCTCTCCCGAATATCCGAGCGCGCACATTATTCTTCCGACGTTTGCATCGTTTCCGTAAACGGCTGCTTTGGTGAGATTACTCTTTATAACGGAAAGTGCAAGCGTTTTTGCCTTTTCTTTTGTCATTGCATTTTCTACGACAACTTCAAATAACTTGGTTGCACCCTCTCCGTCTCCCGCAATGCTCTTTGCCATAAAGAGTGTAACAGCATGCAACGCCTCACAAAATTCCTTACAGTCATCGCTTTCGGGATCTGTAATCTTTTTGTTTCCTGCCATTCCGTTTGCAAGCAAAACGACGGAATCGTTTGTCGACGTGTCACCGTCAACCGACACCATGTTGAATGTATCTTTTATATCCGCACGAAGCGCCGAAAGCATAAGATTTTTATCGATATCCGCATCGGTTGTGATAAACGCAAGCATTGTGCACATATTGGGATGAATCATTCCGGAGCCCTTGCACATTCCGCCGATTGTGCACTTTACGCCGGACACTTCAAACTCAAAAGCAATTTGCTTATTATGCGTATCCGTTGTCATTATTGCTTTTGAAGCTTCCGTACCCGCATCCGTTGTCCCCGAAAGTTTCCCTGAAAGTGCGTGCGTTCCCGCAACTATTTTTTCGATCGGAAGCTGTTTTCCGATTACACCCGTAGACGCAACGAGGACTTCGGAATCCTTAAGATTTAAAGCTTCCTTTGCGGCATCCGCGGTTTCACGGCAATACTTTAACCCCTCTTCACCCGTGCATGCGTTTGCTATTCCCGCATTTATTATAACGGCACTTACCGTTTTGTCCGAATCCGTAATCGTTCTGTCCCAGATTACGGGAGCCGCCTTTACGACATTTGTCGTATATGTGCCCGCAGAAACACAGGGTACCTCGGAAAACACCATTGCCATGTCGGTTCTGTCTTTATATTTGATTCCCGCCTTCGTAACCGACGCCGAAAATCCTTTTGCGCTTGTGACTCCGCCCTCAATCTTTTTTACCATACTGTTTTTCCTCTTTCCCGTTAAACGCGGTTATATTTTCGTTGTTCAAAACAAAATCATAATAATTTACGTCGCTTCGCTCCTTCCATCCGACATCGTGCCAAAAGGCATTTCCGACGGAGTTGTCCGAAAAAGCGATCAATGAAACCTTATTTATTCCGTCATCCTTCAAGGCTTGCATCGCGCGCACAACCATTTGGCGTCCGATTCCGTGGCGGCGCATATCGCGTCTCACACACACATGATAAAGATATCCGGTTCTACCGTCGTGTCCGCAAAGAACAGAACCCACGATTTCACCGTCTGCAACCGCAACAACACTTGTATTCGGGTTCCTTGTCAAAAACTTTTCTATGCCGCTTTTTGAATCGTCAATGCTCCTGATTCCGAATCCTTCTATCGATTGCCAAAGCTTATACACCTTTTCGTAATCCGACGGCATCATCGCTCTTATTATAATTCTGTCCATTTTGCTTCGCTTTCATGTGTGATAAATTTAAAAAAATTTTTTTTACGGAAACATCGGCACGAGCTTTAATCCCGTATTTTCCGGCAATCCGAACAGTAGATTCATGTTTTGCACTGCCTGTCCCGCTGCGCCCTTTACGATATTGTCGAGTGCGCCCATCATAATTACTCTGTTTGTACGTGTATCAAGCACAAAATTGATATCGACAAAGTTTGAGCCTTCAACCCACTTTGTTTCGGGGTTCACGCCTTCGTTTAACACTCTTATAAACCGCTCATCGGCATAATACTTATTGTAAGCGTCTCTTAATTGTTCCTTTGTGACTCCCGGCTTTACGCTCGCATATGCCGTCACAAGTATTCCTCTGTTCATGGGCACAAGGTGAGGCGTAAAATTGATTACCACATTTTCACCCGAACAAATCGACAATTGTTCCTCTATTTCCGGCGTATGTCTGTGTGTCGCAACACCGTAAGCCTTGAAGTTTTCGTTTACTTCGCAATATAAATTGTCCGTTTTTGCGCTTCTGCCCGCTCCCGATGTCCCGGATGCGGCGTCAACTATAAGTGTGGAAAGGTCGATAAGATGCTCCTTCGCAAGCGGATAAACGGTGAGTATTGAGCACGTTGTGTAACATCCCGGATTTGCCACAAGGCGTGTCTTCTTTATTTCTTCACGGTTTATTTCGCATAAGCCGTAAACCGCCTCGTTGATGAATTCAGGCGACTTGTGCGTGATTTTGTACCATTTTTCGTAAACGGAAACGTCTTTAAGCCTGAAATCCGCGGAAAGATCGATTACCTTTGTATTTTTAAGCACTTCTTTGCTCATAATCCCCGCACAGTATCCTTGCGGAGTTGCGGTAAAAATCACATCGGCTTCTTTTGAAAGCTCCTCGATATTGTCGTCAAGACACTCGTCGTCAACAATCTTAAAGCAATTCTTAAACACGTCCGCATATTTTTGTCCGACGTAGGACTTACTTCCGTACCATACGATTTCCGTTTCGGGGTGTTGCAAAAGAAGCCTCACAAGCTCGTTTCCCGCATATCCCGTTGCACCTATTATTCCGACCTTTATCATATACTGCCTCATTTTAATCCTTATTTACCTTTACGATATATGCTTCATATTCGTAATCGTATCCGTATTCCTTAACCGGCGTTCCGTCGTCGTTATATACATAATTTCCGGCTTCGCTGTCCCAAACGTAATGATATCCCGCATAATGACATGTGCCGGCATCATAAACAACCTCTCCGAGGCTCTTTAAAACATCGTGATTTAAATTAACGTTCGGCTCATACCATGTACCGCGGTAATAAATGTATCCGTCGGTCTCGCTTTCCGAAAATTGCGTGCCTATAAGGGTTTCGGTAAAGCCCACATATATATAATCGATATCGTACTTTTCGCAAATCGTTTTTGCAAGCTCTGCGTCATTCGTCGAATAAAGTCCGCACATAACCGATTCGTTTCCTTCTTCGTCGGCATAATATTGGCCTACGATATTCTTTATTCTTTCGTCAACGATTTCGGGATAATTAAGCGTACCGCCGTTTCTCCACAACCACTCGTGGTTTCCCCAGCCGATAACCGTGCTCCTCCCCGTATACGCCGAAATCGTCGCAAAAGGCTTATACGCCGTCGACGGCATTTGCGCAATGACCGCATCCGTCTCGACATTTTCGTTTACCCACTTTATCATATCGTCAAGAACGCTCGTTCTCTCGTCCGTTTCATAGCAATAATCGGAGCCTATATATCCGTTTGCCTTTTCCGCCTCGACTATCGTATTGTAAGAATCAAGCGTGCGCGTCTTGGAATCCGCATCCGTAAGGTCTCCCACATAACTGTCACACGATATCTTAAAATATCCGAATGTCCAAACAAGGAAGCACAATGCGACAATCGAAAGATTTCTTTGCTTCTTTGTTTCATAAAAGCCGACAAGACGCGTTATTCCGTACGACATAACAATCGCAAAGAGAATAAACGCCTGATATCCGAGCTTAAACATCGTGTTTGTGCGCTGGTAATAGCCGCCGTATATATCCTTTACGTAAATAAGCTCGCACATAAGCACAAGCCCCGCCGCGCAAATCGCAAGAGTAAGAATATAAAGGTCGGTGAGCTCACTTCTAAAAATAAACGAATACAGATTGTTTATTTTCTTTTTCGGAACGTCAGGTTCACCTTTTTTCGGCTTAACGGTCGTGTAAATATATTTGTCTTCACCGATTACTTCCTTCTTTACCTTGCCTTTTTTGCTCATTGCTTGCAACAGTCCGTTTTTGTCTTCCTTGTAGCGATTGATCGCAATCACATAAAGACCTATCGAAACCGAAAGTGGCAATGCCCAAAGCACGGCAAGCTCATAAGGATCCGAGTGATATGCACACACTCCTATCCCTGCAGTCATGCTGTCAAAGAAAAGCGTAAAGGGCAACGAAACAATCGTGCTTATCACAATGCACTCAACCGCATGCACGGCGGTAACCTTTAACGTGTCTATGTTAAATCCCGTTATTATCGCGTTCGAAAACATTAAAATTGCGCCCGACACAACAAAATAAATCGGAAAATCCCACGAGTTCGTCATTCTTATTATTCCTATTAAGAATGATGCGATAATTATTGCGGGATCGAGTGCTTCCTTTATAAGGAAGTTCTTTGTTGCCTTTTCGAATTCACATGAATTTTTTGCTTTTTCCGATCTTTCCTTGCGGTTAAGAATAAATCCGAAAAGCACGCTTATTATGAGCAAAACGTTTGTTATGTCCGTCACATGCGCGTGAAGATCTCCGAGCACAAACGAATAACTCGGGAATTCGTGAATAAGCGTTCCGTCGCTTGACGATGTGCCGTCCGTAATAAATCTTGTGGAATTGGGGAACCAATAAGCTTGAACCTCAAGCCCCATCACCTTTTCCATGAATGGATAAATGCATGCATAAAGCACATAATGCATATTTCCCGCAATAAACACGGAAAGACCCGCAAGTAATCCCCCGGCATGCATAAGAACCTTATTTTTTACTTCACCGAGTTCCCTTAAGTTTAGTCCTCTGTCCTTGATTCTCTTATTGTGCTCCTGTCCCGCATAAAAAATCAATTCGGCAACAAGCGCATAACTTTGCACAAATCCGAGTGAGCATATTGTCATGAGATCGAGATTGTACGCATATCCGGCGGTTGTGTTTGCGAGTTTCCCAAGGTATCCCGCAACATAAATTCCGTAATAATAATAATTTATGTATTCGCCCGACAACCACATATCCGAAGGCGGCATGTATTCGGAATTCATAATGCTTGCAAGAAAACCGAAGTCCATGTACTTTTCCGTATCGTTTGTGATTGTGACGCGGAAGCTCTTCATATAACAAAACGCCATAAAGACAAAAAGGAACAACGCCTCGTAAAATACGGCTTTTGCGAGCTTATCGGTATTCATTGTTCCGAAATACGGCTTGTTTTTCTTTTTGCAAAAGATAAAATAAATTCCGTAGTTCAGCACCGCGCATATGATTAGGCAGATTATCGTGTTTAAATGAGTAAACTTAAATATTTTAAAGGTCGAAAGCGTCCATATAAACCACGACGAAATTTCTATTCCGAGCGCCTTTGCGATAACGTATCCGCCGTCCGAAAAGCGGTTGAATGCGACATGCGCAAGCGGATAAAAAGCGATTCCGCATCCGAGCATTCCCATCCACCAGCTCAAAATCACGTTAAAATCGTCGGAAAGATATTTTTTTCCTATGAGAAGCGCAAACAGCGTCAGAAAAAATATGCAAATAAGCGCAATTGTCGGAAAGCCCGTCTCCGATACTCTTTTTTTTGTTTGTTCCATTTGATTAAACTCCTGTTCCGCGTCCGAAATCGGAACGCATAGAAATATACAACCTTTTGCATAATTATGCAAGTTTTATTTTATATTTTTTTAGTTCCCCAACTATCCTCGCAAGCGGAAGCCCGATTACGTTCAAATAGTCCCCGTTTATCTTTGTGACATAAGGCGCAAACAACCCCTGTATCGCATACGCCCCCGCTTTATCCATTGGCTCACCCGTTTTTATGTAATCGTTTATTTCCGCGTCCGTGATTTCGGCAACATAAACTTCCGTTTTTTCGTAAAAATTAAGGCTTGTTTCGTTTCCGTTCTCACGTATTTTTATGCTCACCCCCGTAAACACGTCGTGCGACCGCCCGGAAAGCTTTTTAAGCATCGTAAAAGCATCGCTTTCACTCCTCGGTTTCCCGAATATTTCCCCGTCACACGCAACAACCGTATCCGCACCGATTACAAGTACGTCACCTTGCATATCCTTAATCACCCGAGAATAAACATCCTCCGCTTTCATGTCGGAAAGTCCCATGACAACCTTTTCCGGCTCGCGATACAAGATTTTTTCTTCCTTTTCCGAAACAATCACTTTAAATTTTATGCCTTGTTTTTCCAAAATTTCACGTCGTCTCGGCGAACCCGACGCAAGTATGATTTTCATATTGATTTTTGTTCACCTCATTTGTCACATAATTTCCGATATTTATTTCCGTTCACGTCATCCGGCACATGATTTTCGATATTAATTTCCGTTCACTTCACCCGGCACATGATTTTCGATATTAATTTCCGTTCACGTCATCAAACACATGATTTTCGATCATATCAACAAATATGTCCACAATTTTTCCGTCAAATTGCGTTCCTCGTCCCTTTAAGAGCTCGTTCTTTGCATATTCGGGATCCTGACCTTCCTTAAACACTCTTTTTGACGTCATTGCGTCATATGCGTCCGCAACAGCCACAATACGCGCAAATTCAGGTATCTTGTCGCCCTTTAAGCCATACGGATAGCCGTGTCCGTCAATGCGTTCGTGGTGATATCTCGTTGCATCTCCGATTCCCCGTACCACGCCGTCATATTCCCATACAATGCTGTATCCCGTCTCCGGATGATTTTTTACAAGCTCCCATTCTGCGTCCGTAAGTTCCCTCGGCTTATTCAAAACAACATCCGGAAGGCTTATTTTTCCTATATCGTGCACAAGCCCGGCAAGATAAAGGCGGTTCAACTTTTCCTTGTCAAAGCCCATTCTGCGTCCTATTTCCTTTGAATAAGTCGCAACTCTTTCGGAATGGTTTCTCGTATACGGATCTCTTGCTTCCATCGTGTTTACTATCGTCGTTACCGTTCTTACGGAATTTTCGTAATTCTTTTTGCGCTCGTTTAAAACCGCCGTTTCAAGCTCGTTGTAGCGTAATATTTTGTCGATCTCCGCCTTTTTTTCGTTGATCCCGAGTCTTGACGAAAGCAAAAATACCGTTACGTACAAAATGGGAAATCTTTGCACAAAAGCATCCGCATATTCGTACGGCACAAGCTCCTTTAAAGGCGTGTAACTCATCAAAACAAGAAAAACAAGAAAATACGTTCCGAGCGGCAATGTTTTGTTAAACGAAAATATGGCATTTAAAGCAACGGGAACGGGCAAAATCCACAATGCCGCAAATCCCGAATTTCCGCCGTATATATAGAAGAAAGAAAATAAAAGTCCGAAAATCACCTGAATTACGTTATAGACTATATTTTTTGCCGTTGCATGCGGAAGCAAAATTCTGCTTATAAAGAAAACAATACTTGCAGAAAGCGTGACAATCGCCATAATCCACGATTTTACATAAATGTTGAGGATCGTTGCGATAAAACACACCACCGCCGAAATTCCGATGACATTTAATGCGGTCCTGAATTCACGCGTTTCGCGTTCCGGCGTTCTCACATCAAATTTAATGATATATTTTAAATCATTTATGCTTTTTTTTATTGCCGAAATTTCCTTTTTCATGTCAAAATCCTTCCGGAAGATTTAACTTTCATTATAATAAATATCACCTTTTCGGTCAAGCAAGGGAAAACACATTTAAGGTCAAACCTTTTTTGAAAAAAAATACATTTCTTCTTGCATAATTATAAATTTTGTCGTATAGTAATGCAAAGTTTCAAGGAACAAACGCGGTGCAAAAAATGCAGCGTAAAAACACTTAATATAATAAGGAGAAAATCAAAATGGCAAAAGAAAAAGTTATTCTTGCTTATTCGGGCGGACTCGACACAACCGCCATCATCCCGTGGCTCAAAGAGAACTACGATTATGACGTAATATGCTGCTGCATAGACGTAGGTCAGGGGAACGAACTTGACGGACTCGAAGAGCGCGCAAAATATTCGGGAGCCGAAAAGCTCTACATTTTGGACGTTGTTGACGAATTCGTCGACGATTATGTCATCCCTTGCGTAAAGGCAGGCGCCGTTTACGAAAACAAATATCTTCTCGGCACATCGATGGCACGTCCTTTGATCGCAAAGAAGCTTGTCGAAATCGCACGCAAAGAAGGAGCCGTCGCAATTTGCCACGGCGCAACCGGAAAAGGAAACGACCAGGTAAGATTTGAGCTCGGAATAAAGGCTCTCGCTCCCGATATCAAGATCATCGCTCCCTGGCGTCTTACCGACACATGGAAGATGAAGTCAAGAGAAGACGAAATCGAGTATTGCAAGCAGCACAACATCGATCTTCCTTTCGACGCAAGCCATTCCTACTCGCGTGACAGAAACTTGTGGCACATAAGCCATGAGGGTCTCGAGCTTGAAAGTCCCGCAAACGCACCCGATTACGATAATCTTCTTGTGCTCGGCGTTACTCCGGAAAAGGCTCCGGACAAGGACACCGTAATTTCGATTTCCTTTGAAGCAGGTGCTCCCGTCGCATTAAACGGCAAAAAGATGAAGGCATCCGACATCATAAGAGAGCTTAACACTCTCGGCGGACAAAACGGAATCGGAATCGTCGATATCGTCGAAAACAGAGTTGTAGGCATGAAGTCCCGCGGTGTGTACGAAACACCCGGCGGAACGATTCTTATGGCCGCTCACGAACAGCTTGAGGAATTGATTCTCGACCGCGACACTCTCGCATACAAGAAGGGAATCGGCGACAAATTTGCCGACATCGTATACGAAGGCAAATGGTTCACTCCTCTTCGTGCTTCTCTTCAGGCATTTGTTGAAGAGGCCGATAAGTATGTTACGGGCGAAGTAAAATTAAAACTTTACAAGGGCAACATCATAAAGCAGGGAACAACTTCTCCTTACAGCCTTTACAACGAATCGATCGCATCGTTCACAACAGGCGACCTTTACGACCATCACGACGCCGAAGGCTTCATAAATCTTTTCGGACTTTCGCTTAAGGTTCGTGCGATGATGATGCAGCAAAACGAAAAGAACGGTCAAAACGAAAACAAATAAGGCAGCATTATCGTTTTTCAATTTACGTTAATACCGATTTTCAATTTTCTTTACTGTTGTTTTGACAAAATATGTGATACACTAAACGGGTACGCGAGAATTCACGTACCCGTTTATTCTTAAAATTTTCTTGTTGTTCGTCAAAATATGTATGGGGGCAGTTATGAATACGTCATCAAAAAAGCACAAAACAATCGTATGCATGGGGGATTCGATTACGGAAGGCTTCGGTCTCGGAGACAACAGTTCTGTATTTTACCCGTCCGCTTTAAAAGAATATCTCGGAAAAAATTACACCGTTTACAATAAGGGTGTAACCTGTTCGTGCGTAATAAATACGGAATATAACGGCGCACCCATGGGACTTCCCTATGTGAGACAACCGCGTTACACGGAAGCTCTCGAATTAAAAGGTGACATTTATATAGTAATGCTCGGAACAAATGACGCATCGGACGGCTTTTGTCCGGAAACAGGTAAAAAAGATCCCGCACAAAACCTGATTGCCAAAAAAAGTCTCTTTATTCCCTGCTATCAAAGGATAATAGACGATATAAAGGCGTCCGCGCCCACGGCTTCAGTATTCCTTGTTTCACCGATTCCGATAATGAACTCTATTTGGCCGAAGCACCAGGAACATTACCTTGCAAAGCTGATTCCGATGATTAAAAAGCTCGCTCGCGAAAACAATCTTTATTACATCGACCTTCACAAGGAATTTTTGCTTCTTCCCGAAGATCAATTAAACAGAATGTACCAGGCGGACGGACTTCATCCGAATATTCTCGGTGCGCAGGTTATCGCAAGTCTCATTGCGGGATACGTAAAAGTAAAAACTATTTAATCTCGTCCGCAAATTTTTCGAATTCACGCTTGCAAAGACGCAGCACTTCCATGAGCTTCGGCGAAAACACACCGCACTCTCCGTCGATAATCATATGATATGCTTTTTCCTGAGGGATGGCATCTTTATATACCTTTTCGCACACGAGTCCGTCATAAACCTCCGCAACAGACACGATTTGAGCGGAAAGCGGGATATTTTCTCCCTTTAAGCCGTCCGGATACCCTTTTCCGTCATAACGCTCATGGTGATGCCTGCATATGTCATAGCAAAGCTTACGGAAATTTTCATCCATGATGTTGTCGATTCCGCTCACTATTTCGCATCCTCTTGTCGTATGCGATTTCATATATTCGAATTCTTCGGGTGTAAGACGGCCGGGTTTTAAGAGAATCCTATCCGTAATCGCAATTTTCCCGATATCGTGAAGCGTGCTTGCGGCAACTATATTTTCTATTTTTTTCTCGTCAAGGTTATATTCGGGGTAAGTTTCCGCCGCCTTTTTCGCCAAAATCTCCGTAAATCCCTTTACACGCCTGATATGCTTGCCGCCGCCGAGGCTTCTGTTTTCCATGACGCTCGCAAGCATTTCGATTAGATGCTCGCTGTTCTTTTTGATTTCGCTTGCCTGAAGTTGCAAAAGCGAATATTGGCGTTTCATTACGATCGTCTGCTCTTCAACCTTTTCTTCCAAACGATTTTTGTAATTGTAGAGATTAATACTGTTTGCGATACGGTTTTTTACTATTATTTCGTCAAAAGGCCTGTGAATAAAATCTGCGGCTCCGGATTTTAGGCAGCGCTGCTCCGCTTCCACTTTCGTTTCTCCGCTTATTATGAGAACCGGAACCTGTTTTATGAAGCCTTTCTTTTCCATTTCGGAAAGCACCGTAAATCCGTCGACATTCGGCATATGAAGGTCAAGAAGCACGGCAGAAATATAAGAAATATTCTTTTCAAGGTATTTTAAGGCTTCCGCTCCGTCCGATACCGTATCGACATCGTAATCCGCCGACAACATCTCACAAAGTATTTCGCGGTTAATTTTTGAATCGTCCGTAACCAGTATTTTCATAATGCCCCACTTCCTTCCTTTTCGTCAATTTGCAAGCGCTTCGATTTTGTTTTGTACTCTTCTCAACGTCACGTCCTTTATGTCATGCACGCTTGTTTTCACGTTATCGATCGAGATAATCACGCCTTCGTTTAACACGCCCGCCACAACAGCCCTCGCACCCATTGCGTTTGCGATTTCTGCGTCGTATTTGTCAAGTTCTGTTTGCAAACTTTCCGTTTCCTGCTCTTTTGTATAAATCGCATTTTCAAGTTTCAAATACATTTCCATTGTATTTCTGACTTCGGGAGCATACTTTTTTTGAAAATCGTTATATGCGTTCCTAAGTATTGTAAGCTGTTTTTCGGCTTCCCTGATCTTGAGTTCGATATTGTGACGCGCTTTCATCATGTCATCGCTTACGCCGAGCTTCAAAAAAGTCGGAATTTTCGCCCTGTTTCCCAAATCATACACAACAACGCCTTTTTTGGAAATTACGGTTCCGCCCGCAATCATTCCCGTCTTACCTCGCATCGTAACAAATTCGTCCGCCTTAAGATCGGAATTCAAAGAATAATTTGCCTCTATATTTTCGCCTGCGATCACTCGCATATATTCAAAGAAATTGCCGTTAACGCTTTTACCGGCTTTTATGATTCCGCCGTCTTTTCCGAGAGCTCCGCCCTTTAAAATGACATTTCCTCCGGCGACAATTTCCGCGGCTTCCGTAATTCCGTTTACGATTATGTCTTCTGTCGCGTGAATCACGCTTCCCTTTCCCACATTTCCGTTAACGACGACGCTTCCTTCAAATTCCACACGTCCGGTTGCCGCACTCACTTCGTCAAGCATGCACATTCTCGTTATTTCTATATGATTTTCGGATAAGAGTTCTATCTTTCCCGCCATGCACGAAACATACGTTTTCCCGTCGGGAAGAAGAGAAAATCCGCGTCCCATAAGCACGCTTTTTTCTTTTCCCTTATTTGAAGGAACAAGTGTTCCTGTCACGGTATAGCCCGCACTTCCGAACGTTGCCGCATGATAGACCGCTATTTTTTGCCCGTTTCCCACCGTTTCAAACATTTTAACGGCGGAATAATCACACGTTCCGTCGGGTAATATTACCGGTTTATAATCATGCTCCGTATCAAAGAAAAACTCGTATCTTCCGTTTTCACCGCGTGTGGCGGGTTTTCCCTTTGCAACAAGTATCGTGCGATTATATTTTTTCTTGTTGATCACATCTTTAATGTTTTCTTTTAAAATCCCGTGCCTTATTCCGTACGCATTAAGGGCGCGCACGATTTCGTCGTAAGTAAATACGGCATCCCTGTCGCACTTTATCTCAATGCACGCTTCCATTTCGTCGTTACTCACAAACACATGTATGCGACTGTCGGGAGATTTGCCACCGATTACTTCGTTTGCGTGATTCTCCGTGTTTTCTGAAGTTTCTTCATTTTCTTCGCTTTCCGCCGTCAAATCATGTTTTACATCACCTCGCAACAGCGCAAGCCTTATTTTTTCCATATCGGACGCAACATATACAAAGCTTGTATATGCACTCACCTGAAGTCCGTCTTCAAGTCCCAAGCGGATTTCACGCATTTGCTTCCAGGAATACAGGTTATTTAAATATTTTGTCACATCGCACCTGTGTTCGAGGCCGAGACGTATTTCACGCATTTGCTTCCAGTTGTAATCTATACTCGCATAAACGCTCGGATCTATGCCTTCTTCGAGACCGAGACGTATTTCTCTTATCGCAACGCCCCTAAGCTCAACCGACAAATACGGTTTTATGTTTATCTTATGTTCAAGCGCCGTGCAAATTTCTGTGAGCTGTTCTTCGACATAACCCGCTTTTACGTATTCCGTAATCGAAACTTTTGATTTTACCGCTCTTACAAGTTCCCTTAAAACGCCCGCATCAAGCGACTTATATCTTGAAATATTGATTCCCGACAAAAGTCCTTCCCTTATTACACGCATTTTGTCATAAGGAATGTTTTCGTCCGAGTAAATCGTATAATCAAGCCCCGCTTCTGTTCCGAGCCTGATTTCTTCCATCTGGAACCAGTCATACTTGGGATCCGCATAAGCGCTCACGTCAACATGCGCCATGAGTCCCAGCCTTATTTCTCTCATCTGGATCGCAAGAAATTCTTTTTTCGCATAAAAAGACACATCAAGTCCGGCCGCACGCCCCATTTCGATTTCCTGCATCTGATCAACGTCAAATATTCGGTCTTCTTTTGCCATCCCTTGCCTCCTTTTATGTGTGGTGATTCCCCATTTATTTTACCTTTTATATAAATTCCGGACAAGCGGATACGAAATTCTTTAGACTTATTTAAGCCGGAGTTCGGAAATACCGAAAATATTGAAAAAAGCAAAACGAACCGCATTTTGCCTGCAAAAAAAATTCCATAAAAAAAACCCCCGACAAAATTCGGGAGCCTTTTAAGCCTTTTAAATTCAATTCATTCAATCCTTTTTGTTTTTCATATCCTCTGCCCTGATTTCCGCTCTCTTTATCTTTCCGCCGAGAGTTTTTGGAAGTTCGTCGACAAATTCGATGATTCTGGGGTACTTATAAGGTGCCGTCGCATGCTTTACATGATTTTGAAGCTCTTTTATGAGTTCGTCGGACGGCTTGTATCCTTTTGCAAGCACTACCGTTGCTTTTACGACCTGACCTCTTATCGGATCGGGAGCCGCCGTAATCGCACACTCGACAACAGCCGGATGCTCGATTAACGCGCTTTCAACCTCAAACGGGCCGATTCGGTAGCCGGAGCACTTTATTACATCGTCATGGCGTCCCACAAAGCGGTAATAACCGTCGTTGTCGCACCACGCAACGTCTTTTAAGTTGTAATCTCCGTTTCCCATCGCAGCAAAAGTCTGCTCTTCGTTTTTATAATATCCCACAAAAAGCCCGACGGGCGGATTCTTCTTGACATTGCAAATCGTGATTTCGCCCTCTTCACCGCTTTCACACTCCTTGCCCTCGGAATTTATGAGACGTATGTCATAAATCGGAGAAGGCTTTCCCATGGCACCGGGAATAGGTTCAAACCAAGGGAAATCGGCAAAAAGAACGGTTCCTTCGCTCTGTCCGAAGCCCGTGTGAATTTTACCGCCGGTAACAGAGAGCCACTTATTGTATACCTCGGGGTTTAAAGGTTCGCCCGCGGTCGCAAAGTTTTCTATACTCGAAAGATCGTAAGACTTAACGTCTTCCTGAAGCATAAACCTGTACATTGTGGGCGGTGCGCAGAAAGTGGTAAGACGATAATCCTGCATCATTTGAAGCAATTTTGTGGGGACAAATTTTTTCATATCATAGCAGAACACGGTTGCGCCGCATATCCACTGTCCGTAGATTTTGCCCCAGCCGAACTTTGCCCAGCCGGAATCGGACACGCTCATATGAAGGCGTCCTTCCTTTACCTGCTGCCAATATAAAGCCGTTACGATATGACCGAGCGGATGAAAATAGTTATGCGTAACCATTTTGGGCATTCCTGTCGTGCCTGACGTAAAATAAAGCTGCATGATGTCCGTGCCGACCGTTTTTTCTGCGCCCGTAGGACGGGAAAATTCATCTGAACACTTCATGAATTCTTCGTTAAAGTCGATCCATCCGTCACGATGAACGTTGTCGACAAGCGCAAAATATTTGACACCCGGCATTTCACTCTTTGCAAGCTCGGTTTGCTCGATAACATATGCGTCGTCAACGCAAACTATCATTTTTACGTTTGCCGCATTGCATCTGTAAACTATGTCCTTTTTGGTAAGCTGCAACGTCGCCGGAATCAAAATTACTCCGAGCTTAATGAGCGCCGTCGCCGCTACCCAATATTCCCAGCGTCTGCGAAGAATAAGAAGCACCACATCGCCTTTTTTAAGGCCCAAACTTTTAAAGTAATTTGCCGCACGATTCGAAAGCTTCGACATTTCGGAAAAAGTAAAGCTTTTTTCGTTTTTGTCGTCATCCACCCACAAAAGGCATCTTAAGTCAGGCTTTTCGGTCGCCCATCCGTCAACAATGTCAAAACCGAAGTTAAAGTCTTCGGGTGCATTTACTTTATAGTTCTTTTTAAAATCTTCGTAAGAATCAAAGGTAATTCTGGGTAAATATTTTTCTAACATTTTTATTCTCCAATCATGGTTATTCCCGCTATTCCGCAATCATGGTAAGGAATGTTGCGGGTTTGTCACCGTAACACTTCTGCCCGTGCATATAAGTCGGATTAAAATAGATACTGTCGCCTGTGTTTAAAATAATCTCCTTGTCGTCGAAGACGACCACGACACTACCCGAAATAACCAGATTGAATTCCTCTCCCTTGTGGCTCACGAGATCCGCCGGTTTATCCGAAGGATCAAGCGTTACAAGGAACGGCTGCATGATTTTGTGTGTAAAGCGATACGCAAGATTTTCGAATTTATATCCCGGATATCTGTCTGCGTTCTGACCTTCGCCCTTTCTCACAACCTGATAGGTACGAAGCTTTGCGCTCGTACCCGTCATGATTTCGGAGAAGTCAACGTTGTAAAGCTTTGACATCGAATATATCACGCTTATCGGAACATTTGCGGCGCACTCTTCATATCCGAGATACGTTTCCGTATCGATTCCGAGCTCACGCGCAACATATTCCGCGCTGTAGTCACACGCATCACGAAGAGCCTTTATGCGTTCCGCAAGTTCTTTCAGTTCTTCATCCATTGCACTAATCCCTTCGAAAATGTATTACTTATTGCTGTCTACTTTAACAATCCAATTGTTCTTGTCTTCCGCTCTGCCCCATTGAATGTCGGTCAGAGTGTCATAGAGCATCTGAGTTGTCTTTCCTATTTCAAAATTGTTGATTTTGTATTCGTGATCCTTAAAAATAAGCTCACCGATCGGGGAAACAACCGCTGCCGTGCCTGTGCCCCATGCCTCTTCGAGAGTTCCGTTCTTTGCGGCTTCAAAAAGCTCATCTGCGGAAATCTTTCTTTCTTCGACATTGTATCCCTTTTGACGAAGAAGCTCAATGCATGATTTGCGTGTGATGCCGGGAAGCACGGATCCGAGAAGTGCGGGTGTGACAACCGTGCCGTTAATCTTAAACATAACGTTCATTGCGCCCACTTCCTCGATATACTTTCTCTCTACGCCGTCAAGCCAAAGTACCTGTGAATATCCTTTACGTGCCGCCTTTTCGCCCGCTCTGTAGGATGCGGCATAGTTTCCGCCGCACTTTGCGTATCCCGTACCGCCGCGAACCGCACGTACGTCTTCGTCTTCTATCATGATCTTAACGGGAGCGAGTCCTTCCGCATAATAGCTTCCCGAAGGAGAGCAAATAATGCAGAATGTGCACTCATGAACCGTATGAACTCCGAGCTTCGGATCCGTACCGATAAGGAAAGGACGGATATAAAGAGATGTGCCTTCCGAATGAGGAACCCAGTCCTGCTCAACATAAATGAGTTTCTTTATGCATTCAAGCATTTCTTCCTCGGGCATCTCGGGCATGCAAAGACGCTCTGCGGAATTGTTCATTCTGCGCACGTTTTCGATGGGGCGGAAAAGCTGAACACTGCCGTCAGCCGTTCTGTAAGCCTTAAGTCCTTCAAATATTTCTGCACCGTAATGGAAAACGGCTGCTGCGGGAGAAAGCACAAAATTGTCGTAAGGAACGATTTCGGGATCCTGCCAGCCCGCGTCTTTTGTCCACTTACGGATAAGCATATGATCCGAAAATACCGCACCGAATCCGAGCTTTGACTCATCTACCGGCTTAGCCTTCGGATTCTTTGTAAGCTTTAAATTTATATTCATTTTGTTTTCCTCCGTTTCCTTTACATATTGTAACCGATTTCAAGAGCCTTTTTGTTGAACTCAAGCATATCGGCGTGACGTGCCGAAATAATTTTACCGAGCACCTTGTCGACACTGTCCATTTCAAATCCCGGAACTTCTTTTATGAGTTTTCCGGTCATTATCATGTTTGCGAGCGAGCTTATGTTCATATCGCTTGCCGTCTTTGTTGCTGGGATATAAAAAACTTCGACGTCGGTACGCGAAACCTTCTTATTTATAAGCGTTGAATCGATAAAAATCTTGCCTCCGGGAACAACCGTGCTCTCAAACTTTTCGAGAGAAGGTAAATTCATTGCGACAAGAACATCGGGCTTGTTTACAATGGGAGAACCGATCGGCTCGTCGGATATGATAACGTTGCAATTTGCCGTACCGCCTCTCATTTCGGGGCCGTATGAAGGAAGCCACGAAACCTGTTTTTCTTCGATTAAGCCTTTATATGCCATGAATTTTCCGGCAAACAAAATTCCCTGTCCGCCGAATCCGGCAAATAACATTGCTGTTGTTGCCATCAGTTGTTACCTCCTTCCGCATAAATGTCCTTGTAAACTCCGAGCGGATAATAAGGAATCATATCCGTTTGAATAAACTCGAGAGCCTTTTCGGGACTCTTACCCCAGTTTGTGGGGCAGGAAGAAATTACTTCGATAAGCGAAAAGCCCTTGCCCTCAACCTGGTTTTTGAAAGCGTGAAGGATTGCCGCCTTTGCCTTTCTTACGTTTCCTACGTTGTTTACGGCAACTCTTTCAAGGTATGCCGCACCGTCAACTTTAGAAAGCATCTCGCACATCTTCATAGGGTAACCCACAGTCTTTACGTCACGTCCGTAAGGAGAAGTCTGCGTCACCATGCCGGGAAGTGTGGTCGGTGCCATCTGGCCGCCCGTCATTCCGTAGATTGCGTTGTTTACGAATATAACCGTGATATTTTCTCTTCTTGCCGCAGAATGAACGATTTCGGCGGTACCGATCGAGGCAAGGTCACCGTCGCCCTGATAAGTGAAAACTATCTTTGAAGGATCCGAACGTTTTGCGCCCGTTGCAACTGCCGGAGCACGTCCGTGAGCCGCCTGAATGCAGTCGACGTCAAAATAATCGTATGCCATAACGGAGCATCCTACGGATGCAATGCAAATTGTTCTTCCCTGAATTCCGAGTTCATCTATCGCTTCCGCAACAAGACGGTGAATAATGCCGTGTGTGCATCCCGGACAATAATGAAGCGGCGCGTCCGTGAGTGCCTTGGGTTTATGAAATTCTGCCATTACATTTCACCTCCGTTTACTTTGTCGATTACCTTTAATACGTCTTCGGGAGAAGGAATCATTCCGCCCGTGCGATTGCAAAGATATACGGGGCGAAGGCACTTTTCGGCAAGCTCGACATCCTGTATCATCTGCCCCATGTTCATTTCAACCGAAATGAATGCCTTGCACTTCTGCGCTGCTTCATAAATCGGCTTCTTCGGGAACGGCCAAAGCGTAATCGGTCTTATCATTCCGACCTTGATTCCTTTTGCGCGCGCCTCTTTGATTGCATTCTTTGAAACTCTTGCCGTGATACCGAAGGAAACTATGCAAATATCCGCATCGTCCATCATGTATGATTCATACATAACTTCGTTTTCCTCAACGGTCTTGTATTTTTCAAATCTTTCAAAATTCTTTTGCTCAAGCTGTTCGGGTTTTAAATAAAGTGAGTTTACGATGTTTCTCGGTCTCTCGCAGTTTGTACCCGTGACCGCCCAGGGCTTTTCGTATGTTTCGACTTCAATGTTGTCAATCGCAACGGGCTCCATCATCTGTCCCATTGTTCCGTCGGCAAGAATCATGCATACCATGCGGTATTTGTCGGCAAGATTGAATCCCTTTGCCGTAAGAAGAGCCATCTCCTCAACGCTTGACGGAGCAAGAACGATATTGTGATAATCACCGTGGCTGCCGCCCTTTGTTGCCTGAAAATAATCGGACTGTGACGGCTGAATTCCGCCGAGACCCGGGCCACCGCGCTGTACGTTTACGACAACGGCGGGCAAATCACATCCCGCAAGATACGAGATTCCTTCGCTCTTCAACGATACTCCCGGTGAAGACGAGGATGTCATAACTCTCTTTCCCGTCGACGATACGCCGATTACCATGTTAATAGCCGCAATTTCACTCTCAGCCTGCAAAAACGTTCCGCCGATCTTCGGCATACGCTTTGACATATATGCCGCAACCTCGGTCTGAGGAGTGATAGGGTAACCGAAGTAAAAACGGCATCCGGCTTTGATTGCCGCTTCCGCAATGGCTTCGTTTCCCTTCATCAATACTTTTTCTGACATAGGTTTTTTCTCCTTTATTTAATCTGCTTGGTGATATTTACTTCTCAATCGTTATAACACAGTCCGGGCACATAATCGCACATGAAGCGCATCCCACGCATGCGTTTTCGTCCGTACACTTTGCGGGATGATGTCCTTTTGCGTTTAACACGTTCTCGTCAAGTGCCACAATATGCTTCGGACATGCCGTAACACACAGCCCGCAGCCCTTACAAACATCGGTTTTAAAAGAAATTTTTGCCATTTTTCTCCTCCTTATATAATCTTCTTTTGTAATTCTATTTCCATGAGATTGTCGATTTTTCCCGCAAGCTCATTGTATGTTTTTTTTGTAACGCACGTAAATCTTATGGGAAGCCCCGTGAGGCGCGATATTTCTTCCGCATACGGAACGCTTTTTAAAACGTCTTCCGGAACGGTCTCTTCACCTAAATTCGAATCGTTTACGATTCCCGTAAAGCGCATGTTCGCCGTCTCTTCTATCTCATGCATTATTTCGATACAAAGCTCCGGCGTCTTTGAAAGCGGCCTGTACTTGTTTACGACAAGCAAAAGCTCATAATTTCCTTCTTCCTTGATTGCATCCGAATAACGCCCCAGTGCCGTTGCGCCTCTGTCGTCGCCGCCTATGTCAAATATCGCATGCCTTTCATGAATATCGATAAGCGAATATACGGAAGAAGGAAGTGCGGGCAAATCCACGTTCGAACCCGCAAATTCCGACGAAATAAGTTCTATTCCGTTTGCGGTTAAGATGTCTATACTGTCCTTTGTCCTGAAATAAGGATTTACTATATCAAGATCCGCAATCGCCGTATCGAGTCCCATTTTTTTAAGTTTTAGTGCGTAATTTACGGCAACGTTTGTTTTTCCGCTTCCGTAATGCCCCGCAAAGAGGGTAACACGTTTTATTTGTTCCATATTGTTTCCCGTAATGTTTATTTCGAGTATTGTAAAACTACATCATATATTTTGCAAGCATTTTTTCTTTGTTACAGTAAAGTGATAACGCATTCACTTTATCATAACTGCTTTCTTATTATCTTGCCGCTTATCGTCTTCGGAAGTTCGGTCCTAAACTCCACTATTCTCGGATACTTGTAAGGAGCCGTCTTTTCCTTGACATAATTTTGAATTTCTTTCTTTAATTCTTCGGATTCCGGCATTCCCTTCACAAGAACAACGCATGCCTTTACAACCTGACCGCGCACGGGATCGGGAGCCGCACACACGCCGCATTCGAGAACATAAGGAAGTTCCATGATGACGTTTTCGATTTCGAATGGTCCGATTCTGTATCCGGACGACTTGATGACGTCGTCGATTCTCGAAACATACCAGAAATATCCGTCCTCATCCTTATATGCGATGTCGCCCGTATGATAAAATCCGTCGTGCCAATATTCCTTTGTCTTTTCGGGATCTCGATAATATTCGAGCAAGAGTCCGCAAGGCGCACCGTCACGCGTATCCACACAGATTTCTCCGTTTACGCCCGTCTCAACCTCGTTTCCGTCGGTGTCGAGTAGCGCAATCTTATATTGCGGCGAAGCCTTTCCCATGGAACCCGGCTTCGGAGTCATGCCGACAAGCGTTCCGATCGTAAGCGTTGTTTCCGTCTGACCGAAACCTTCCATGATATCAAGTCCCGTTGCCTGCTTAAATTGATAGAACACTTCGGGGTTGAGCGCCTCGCCCGCCGTTGTCGCATGCTCGATGCACGAAAGATCGTATTTCGAAAGATCTTCCTTTATGAACATTCTGTACATTGTCGGAGGTGCGCAAAACGTCGTTATCGGATACTTCGCAAAAAGCTTCAAAATGTCGTCCGCATGGAATCTGTCAAAGTCATATACAAAGATTGCGGCTTCGTTAAGCCACTGACCGAAAAGCTTTCCCCAAAGCGATTTGCCCCAGCCCGTATCGGAAATCGTAAAGTGAAGTCCGTTTGTTCTCACACAATGCCAATATTTTGCGGTGATAAAATGGCCGAGCGCGTATTTGCACGAATGAAGTACCATCTTGGGATATCCGTTCGTGCCGCTCGAAAAGAGCATAATCATCGGATCGTCGCCCTTTGCGCTCTCCGCCGTTCTTAAGTATCTTCTTGAAAACAGGACGTATTCGTCGTCAAAATTGCGCCAGCCGTCTTTATGGTCTCCCACAATGATTTTATTCTTAAGCGAAGGACATTCCTTTGCGGCTTCGTCGACGGCGTCCGTCGTGTTGTCGGCACTCGTGCAAATGATTGTGCTGACTTCCGCTGCCTGAAAACGATAAACAAAATCGTGACTCTTTAATTGATGCGTAGCGGGAATCGCGATCGCACCGATTTTGTTGAGCGCAAGGAAGGCAATCCAAAACTCATAATGGCGCTTGAGCACAAGCATTACCCTGTCGCCCTTTTTGACACCGATCGAAGTAAGGTAATTTGCCGCCTGGTTTGACATGTCCTTTAATTCCTTAAAGGTGAAACGCTTTTCGTTCTTGTTTTTGTCAAGATGAATCATCGCGAGCTTATCCGGGCGAAGACGCGCGATTTCGTCGGTTATGTCAAATGCAAAATTGAATTTGTCGGTATTCTTAAAATTGATGCTCTTAAACGAACCGTCTTCGTTGTCGACACTGTCGATGAAGTTTTCGTATACAAGTCCGCGTGTCTGCTTTGCACGAACAATCGCTTCGTTTTTAAAGGCAACCTCTTCCTCATCGGAGTTCATGATCATCGCAAGGAATTTACAAGCCTTGTTGCCTACGGCTATCATTCCGTGAGGCTTGTTTGACGCGTAATAAATCGAATCGCCCTCGTTTAAAACTTCAACATGGTCGCCCACCTGAACCTTCAATGATCCTTCAACTATATAATCGAATTCGTGTCCGGCATGCATCGTGCAATGGATGGGGAGATTTTGAAGTTCTTCCCTGTAATCGTATGTTACAAAATAAGGCTCGGCAAGCTTTTTTCTGAATAGAGGCGCAAGGTTTTGGATGAGCTCACCGTCTTCGTTTGACGTAACTGCACCATACCCCGCACGCACAACGTTATAAGATGTAAGTCTTGCGCTCTGGCCTTCGATCAAATCCGAAATTCCGAGTCCGAACGCGAGTGCGCATTTATGAACAAATGTGAACGGTAATTCCGCCTCTCCGTTCATGTACGCATTAAAGTTTTCGATCGAAACTTCCGCTTTTTTTGCAAGCTCCGAATCCGAATATCCCTTGATATCCTGCATCTCACGGATTCTTGCCACGACCTCGTTAACATTTCTTTCCGCAGTCATATTGTTTCTCCTTTTTGAATGATTTTCATAAAAAACAAATTATAAGACAACAGGCTGTATAAAAAGAAAAGTCCCAAGCCTATATATCCTATAAGCTTGAGACGAAATATCAATTCCGCGGTACCACTCAAATTTCTGTATAAACAGACACTTTAAGGTCTTACAACCTCTTTGCACTAACGTAGCTCTCACGTAGGTCACTACTTAAGGGAAATCCTCTTTCGCATCCTCGGCTCAGAAGGGATTGGAAACTTTTAAGTCATACAGGACTCGCACCCGCCGCCTGCTCTCTTAAATGATTTGTTTAAAAATTCCGTCTTCGTCATTGCCTTTGTTTGTTCTTTATTAACTTGTCCGTAACGATACCACTCGCGCGTTTATTTGTCAATAATGCAATTTATAAACTTTTTTAATCTCATTTATAATTATGCAAAATTCAAAAAAAGTACTTATTTTAATCTGTATATTAATTCACATATCCAACAGCCGCACTCGTAACCGACACACCGTTATAGGTGATCGTCACGCGCACAAACTTTTGACGAACCTGCGAATATACTGACGGAGCGCTTGACCCGCTCTCTGCCGAATCCGAAATATTAAGCTTGCGCACAGATCCCACGCCTTCGATTTCCGTCCACGTGGTCGCGTTCTTTGAATCCGCATATTCCCACTTGAAACTAAAGTCATCGGGATCGGAATTAAGTTTTGAAAGAACGTTTGTGCTCGGATTTGCCGTGAACGTATATCCGAGCTTTGCCGTGCCGGATATCGAAGCATATGTGAGCGCCGTCGAATAATCGAGCGTTTTTTCGTAACATCTGTAAGGCGACGGAAGATTATCCGTTTTTCCCGCCTTCCTGACTAATATCATCGAGCCCGTAACAGCCCTGCTGTATGCGATTTTTGTGTAATTGTCGGCTTTTAGGGTTGTCCATGAAAGCGATGTAACAGGAAGATCGTCGTAGTCGTCTTCGTCAACCGCATCCCCCGCATCGGGTAATGAAGTTATTCCGTACTTCTTTGCATTTGCGGGTGATAAAACCGCAACCTGCATATCGTAGTCCGTATTGTTTGTAACCTGAATTCCTCCGTTTCCGGATTTTGAAGACACATATGAAACAATTATGTCATTAAGCTCCGAATCCGACAACGTGTATGTTTCCGGAACCACAACTTCCGTGACTTTAGATGCCGCCGCTCTTTCTGCACCCGCGGTTCTTACATAAATTGTTTGTTCCGTAGTTATCGCATCGGAGTTTTTGAGTCCCAAAGCTTCCTGCACGGTCATCTTTATCACTCTCGTGCTTGTTGTTATGGGAGAAATCGCATCCTCGCGCATAACAGACGAAACAGTTTTGTCGGATGTCGTGCCCGACGTACTGTAAACGGGAATCAGATACCAATTTATTTTGTCAAGGGAATATTCCTGTCCGTTCTTTAAATTGATCGTGCCGTCGTTCATCGTGATTCTGACGCTCGGACCCACATTTATCTTTGAAACACTTATTCTCGCGATCGAAGAATATCTTGCGCCGACACCCAAAGGATCCTCTTCCTGCGAAACCGACTTTATTCTGAATTCGAGGGTCACACCGCGTATTTGCATTTCATGAAGGTCAAGCTCCGAAAACTCCTGCCAGTTTCCGTAAGAGCCTTTTCTCCATTCTATCGAATCGAGATCTATATATGTTTGCTCACGGTTGTTTACCTTTTTTGTAAATATAAAATATCCCGTGTCTTCGCCGAAATGATCCTTGTATTCGGTACGCGCGTATTCCTTTTTCCAGTCTTCGGCGTCCGTTATGTCCGTTGCGAGAAGCGTTCCGGTAAATTCAACGCCCAAAGTTTCTTTCCACTTTATCACAACGCTTGTAACACGCGTATTTACGTCGCCGCACAGATAAATTTTTACGTCCTGGTTGTCCTTTACCCACGATATGTCAAATGTGGCTTTGTTGTTTCTTACTTCGCATTCGCTCCATTTTGTGACATCCGACACATAGCTCTCGGTAAAATAAATGACGCTGTCGCGTTTATCCGCGGCATAAGCGGATTCGTCTATTATGACGGATTCTTTGTCAAAATCCACAATAATATCGTCTTCCGAAATTTCCGTTCCGCCCGCCGCAAACGTTCCCTTGTCTCCGGATAAAGAAAGCACACCTACCGTAAGTGCGATCGAGATTAAGAAGAAAATTGTCTTTTTTAGGCGCATACCTTAAACCCTCCTAATTCTTTTTGTCCATAAACACCGGGTCAATCGTATTCAAGTTATTCATGTTCTTATAATATTTGCTTGCCGTTTGGCTGTTTATCTTAAATCTCTTTTTTCCTTCGTGCACTTCTTTAACTTTTTTGTCGAGTTTGTCTTTTACCTTATGCTCCAGGGCAGAAATTTGCACACCGAGTTCCGTGTTTTCGGTAATTAAAACCCGGAGCAAACGGATTTCGTCCGCATGCTCCGACTTATGTTCCTTTAACTCACTTGCAATCCCGTCATATATTTTTTGAAATCCCGTATCGATTTCGGTAATGCGTTCTATGAGTTCCGTCTTTTTGTTTACGGAATTCATAAAATCCTTGTCGGACACGGGTTCCGTATTTAATGCCGCATCCTGCTTTTTTGTTTCGTCAAGGATTTCCGTAAGCACCTTTTTCTTTTTTAAAAGGATATCATGCATAACACGCAGATATCCTTTAAGATCGAGTTTATTTTCCATCTCCGCTCCGGATTATTTTACATACATATGATTTTTCTTCATGATTTCCTTCCAAAGATCTCTCATCTCTCTGATCTGATCGAGAGCCTTTGTGAGCGATTCCTGATCCTTCTTTACGTTTGCCTGCACAAGAAGGCTTGCGATATATTCATAAATCAAATCAAAATCCTTTGCCGTCGAATATTTAAAATCAAGAGTTGCCCTGAACTCGGTAATGATATTCTGAACCTTGATTATGTTGTTGTTCACTTTTTCGTAATCGTGCGTCTCAAAGCCGAGAAGCGCGATATTGCAAAACTTGATTGCTCCTTCATAAAGCATTAAGGTAAGCTCTGCGGGCGATGCCGTGTTAACCTTTGTTCCCTGATAAAGTGATGCTGCATTCATTGCCATAGTGTTTTCCTCCGGTCGGTAATTAAGTTTGTTTTTATGTTGTCACATATCACGATGAGCTTGTTCCGAACAGTGACGACAAGGAGCTTGTCTGACTTTGGAGATTCGAGAGTGCCGTTTCCATTGCCGTAAATTGCTCATAATATCTGTCACTGAGCTCTGTTATTCTGTCTTCTATTTCTTCCAGATCTTCCTGGTAAGAAGTAAGATATGTGGAATATTGCTTGTCATTGTAAAACGTGAGCGCGCTCGAAATGCTCGTCTTCGCACACTTATCGGAAAGTGTTGTGTAAAGATTCGTAAATATATTGCTCAAAGCGTCCATGACCTTGTCGGGATCTTCGTCGAGAGCCGCCTGAAGTCTGTCATCATACGTTGCGTAAGTCGAATCCTCGCTGTCACCGTAAATATGAAGCTTTCCGTATTCCGTGTAGGCACCCGTCACAATGCCGTATGTCGAAAGCGAATACGAATTTCCGTCTTCATCCGTATATGACGATTGCAATGCCGTTCTCATCGAGCTCATAAGGCTTCCGAGCGTGGTATCGCGGCGAAGAAGAGCGCTCTTGATCTTACTTTCCCATTGCTCTATTTCGTCGTCAGTCATCGCTTCCTTTTGCTCATCCGTAAGAGGATCGTAATCCCTTGCCGAGTCCGCATAATAAAGCTCCGACATTTCGTCCACAAGCTCGTTATAGGAAGTAAGCGCTTCCTTTATGAGATTGTAGGTCGATTCCGTATTCTTTGACACCGTAACGTTTACGGTGTCGTATTCGCCCGTCGTCTTGTTGTATGTCGTATCGTTCATGTTGAGCGTAAGTCCGTTTACGACAAGAGTGTTTGACGATGAAGTCATAGTTGCGCCGTCAACCACCGCTTCCGCATCGCTTGCGGCAACAACCACAAGGCTTCCGGTACCGTTTTCTTTTATTGCGGTGCCGTCGATTCCGTCTCCGAGGCCAAGTCCCATGAGACTCCCCGATTCCGTCTTATTACCGAGTGCGGTATTGTAATCCGAAACGGTTGATTTTATATTTGTAAGATTATTTTCCCTGATTTCCGCCTTGATTGCGGCAAGATCATCTGCATACGTATCCGAATCCGTGTCAAGGGCAGCTATATCGTCGTTTGATTTTGCGTCGATTTCCGTTCTCAAATCGGTAGTAGTGTTGATTGCGTTGTATATTGCGATTTGATCTTCGGTGTTGTTTTCGGTATCCGTCACATCAAACGTGTCAAAGTTGTTAAGAACAGTCATAAGATCGTCGGTGCTTGCTTCCGTCAAAGTCGAAATCGCATTTTGGTATGACGTGAGATCCGTTTCCGAAAGTTCTCCTTGCTCATCTTCCGTCAAAATTCCGTTTAAATTTGAAAGAGCGGTTGTGTATGCCGTTGTATTTTGGGTCGATGTGATCGTAAATTTGTTTTCCGTTCCCGAATCGGCGGAGCTAAAGAAAAATCTCTTTTGCGCCGTATCGTAAGAAGCCGTGATTCCCGCTTCCTTGGCGGACGAAATTATGTCACTGATACGGGTGTTATTGTCTATTGTAATCGAGCTTGTCGCTTCTTCGCCGTTATCCGACTTTCCGGTAAATGTAATCGTTTGACCGACAAGATTTGACCCGTTTTCCGCATCAAGCTGCTGCACTCTCGTTTCGGTTGTATAAGTGCCCGAAAGCTTTGCGCCCGTAACATATTGCGATGACGCAAGCGACTTTATCTGAATGCTGTGCTGTCCGACGGCTCCGTCTTTGGTACTTGTGACCTTTACCTTTGATTCGTCCGAACTCTCCGCCGTCTTTGTCTGATATGTGCTCTTCAAACGGAGCTTTGACGCATATCCCGTGTAAAAAGAATAAATCTTTTTGTTGAGTGATGACCATGCTTCAGTCGTCCACTTGTTGATCGTAATTTTATTTTCGATTTTTGTTTTTTTGGCCGTCTGACCCGATACCATTGCTTCAACGATGGATTCGGTATCAAGTCCCGATACCATTCCGGATAATCCTATACCCATAACACGTTACCTCCAAAATCCTTTTTGTAATACTTTGCATCCTTGCACTTTGTTACATTTATCTTTGTTCATCAAAGAGAATTCCCGCAACTTCCCACATCTTCGATATCATATCGAGAGTTTCTTCCGGCGGAATTTCTCTGATTAACTTATCCGTCGACGAATCGATAACCTTTATCGAAATACGCTTTGTATCTTCATGATAAGCAAACTCGCATCTGGTCTTCTGATTCATCTTTTTGTTTACTTCGGCAATGGCATTCTTGACATTTTTCGTATTTTCGCTGATCTCTTCCATTGCGTTATCGTTTGCGTCCTGTACGAGCGCCGCGGAATTCTGTTTTAATTCGGGTGTTTCCTCACGATTCGCATTTTGAGCGCGTTGTGCGGTTTCGTTAGCCTTTTGAACCTTTGCCGCCGTTGCATAAACCTGAGTTCCGGTACTTATTTTATTTATACTCATTTTTAACGCCCCTTTCCAAAAATCGGTTGCCGAAATTTTATCTCTGTCTTTTATATCGTCATTTTAATACAAAACATTAACCGCAATAATCAAATTTTCATTAAAAATAAGTTTTGAAGAAAAAAAGAAGGCCTGTATTAAAGCCTTCCGCAATTTTTTTAACATCGCCCTACAAAAGTTTCGCAAGATCCTTGGGATTAAGTGTTTCCTTAACCGCCTCTTTGTTTGCTTCCCGGATTTGCATATAAATTTCTTTTCTGTAAATCGGAACGGATTTCGGTGCGTTAATGCCGAGTTTTATCTGATCGCCCTTAATTTCCAAAACGGTAACTTCGACATCGTTTCCGATCACGATCGATTCGCCTGTTTTTCTGGATAAAGCAAGCATATCTCACACCTCCTGCTCTTTATTGTCTTTTTTTACGATATCATAAATCGGGAACTTAACCGGATGGTCGCTCTCGGCGATTACCTGGCATCCCTTCTTTGTCGTCGAATTTATGATGATCGGAGCCTTGAGGTTGATTGACATTTTTGTGATATCCTTGGGTACGGTAAGCGTTACAAACACGCATACGTTGTCGGGTCCGAGTTCACCGAGGGGTGTAAGAAGCTCATCTTCGACTTCCGGATTGTAATCGGGCAAAATAATCGAAGGCATCATTACGGGAAGAGCAACGGAAGGGTTCTCCACGCTTTGCAGCCATTCGACGGACGAATCCGATCCGTTGTCGCTGTTGTAAATCAAAGTAAACTTTCTTAAAGTTTCGAATCCTATGATCCCCCTGTCAAATGTGATTATCTTGTCTTCGTCGATTTCGACTTCTCCGAAATATCTTGTTTTTACAAGCATTTTTGTACCTCCGAATTAAATTTTTAAGATATGTAATCAAGTAACGACGCGCTCACAAGCTTCGCCGTTGCGGAAAGAGATGAGTTGTAAACGGTTTCTGCGGACGAATATTTTACTATTGTGTCAACTAAATCCGCATCCTCGTTTTCCGAAAGCAATTCCTCGTAATCCGTTGCCTGATCTGTAAGACGGCTCTCGGTAAGTTCAAGCCTCTTGTATCTTCCGCCTATGTCCGCAACGCATACGTTTGTGTTTTCCTGTTCCTCCGCCGTAATTGAAATGCCGCGTTCGAAAGCGTCTGTCATAAGCGAAGTGCGAAGAGTGTATTCCGATTCAAGCTGCTCACGTATGCTGTTGAGCTTCGTTATTTGATCGTCCGAATAACTCGAATCCGCAAGCATCTTGTCAACCTTCGAAATCTGGTCTTCCACGTCCTGAACCGCCTGAACGGCATTTTTTATTTCCGTCACCGTTCTGTCTATCTTTGTGGTGAAAGCATCCGAACCCTCGACATTCACGGCAATTTTTTGATTGAAATTCACTTCGTACTTTATTTGCTGTTCTTTTTTTTCGTAATTTACGACTTTGCCGGTTACGGTATCCCGTGTTGTGCAATCGTAATAGTGCTCCGGGCGGAGATCGTTTTGTTCAAAATTTGTCTTCTTATATGTTGCCGTGATGTCCGTCGATTTTTGCATTTGCTCGTAAATTGTTTTTCCGAGTATGAGTTCGCCGGTTTCACGTATGTAATTTATTTCCTCGTTGCCCACCGTATATGCGTCTTTGTCGGTTGCGGAAACACTGTTGACGGTAAGCCCGTGAGCCGTAAAATCCGTTCCGAATTCCGTGCTGTGAACATATCCCGTCGTGTCCGTATAGGAAATCTCGATTCCCGAATCGTCAAGATTGTCATAGGCAAGCGTAAGCCTGTAAACCTCGTTTGTTGTGGGCATCGTTGGATAAAGCGCATCCCAGGATTCCGAATAATTGTCAAGTGTCAAATCGAGATCGTCTATGTCTATCGCGCCCGAAATCACCGAAACCGTTTCAAGCGTATCGGTGCTTATGGGCTCCGTAATTTCATATTCGATATCCGATGAGTCTTCCTTAAAAGCAAGCGGTGTGTCCGTTTTAAATCCCGAAAAAACATATCTTCCTGCGTAATTCGTGTTTCCTTCGCTGTAAAGCTGGCTTGCGTATTGCTCGAGATTTATCACGATCGAATTTCTGTCTTCGGCGGTCAGATAATCGTTTGCACCCTGGTTGCAATACGTATTCATGGAAGAAATAAGGCCGTTTATCGTATCTAACGCTCCTTCCGTCACTTCCATCCAGTTAAGCGCATCCGGAATGTTTTTTTCGGTATATTGCTTGATTTCCGCGAGATTTGTCCGGAACTTAAGCGCTCTCACCGCAACAATCGGATCGTCCGACGGACGCGTGATTTTTTTACCCGATGAATATTGATTTTCAAGAGTGTCAAGCAATGTCTTATTGTTGTTGATGTTATAAAGAGCATTGTTTGTCATCATTTTGTTTGTAATTCTCATATGAACCTCTTTGTATCCGTTTGCAAGTTAAGTTTTTGGTTCTCAAATCTCTATATCGGAATATTTATCCAAAAAATCAAGAGTTTTAAATTTGAAAATCAAACGCCCGTCTCATTGATAAGTTTGTCGTATATTTCCTGCATAACGGATATCACTTTGGCACTCAAAGAATATGCTTCCTGATAACGCACAAGAGCCATTGCCTCTTCGTCCTTGTCTACGCCCGAAACCGACAGTCTCTGATTCGACACCGATTTCAAAATATTTTCCTGGCTTTCCGTCGTATCTCCCGCCGACTTAGTGTCTATACCGATTTCCGCAACAAGCGTTTGCAAAAACGACGCAGGATCGCCCTGCTTAAACATCGATACGTCTGTTTTTAAGTCAATGAGCTTTTCGGTAACGTCGTTTGCGCTCACGCCGTCAACGATGCTCGTTGTTGTTGCGATAAGCGAAGGATCCGAAATTATTTTGTCGCTCACCTTAAAATTTTCCGCGGTAAGCAGGTAATAGGATACTATGTCGTCGGTTGTGTCCGAAGTAACAAAAGTAATGTCCGTGTCTGCGGTGTTATTGAAGCTTCCGAGCGAATATTCTTCCCCCGTCACCTTGTTTGTTGCCGCAAAGAAAGATATATCCACGTCTCCGTTCAAATCCTGCCCCGACCTGTGGACATTATTAAATTCTTCCGCAAAAGTTCTGATAAACTGATTGAGCTGCGCCATATAATAAGGTATTCCCTTATAGTCCACATGGCTGCCGACCGTGACTTGAGTTCCCGCTTCATAATTTTTTCGCGCCGATTCCGTAAGCGAAAAAACATATGTATATTCGCCGTCGTCATTCATCTTTATTTCAAAGGAATCGTAAGTATAATCTCCGTTTCCTATCGTAAGCGTGCCCGACGTCGGAATATTCAAATCCGCAACGTTTTGTATATTTGCGGAATTTACCGTAATTTGAGTTTCGCCCGCAATTATTTCGTCGGAGGAGCCCGTCAAATCTTCATAATTGTTTCCGTCACGCACCTCAAAGAGAGCCTTTAAGCTTCCCGACATTGTTGCGCTGCTCGCATGAAGCTCGTCTCCGTTTGCCCAATAAATGTCGTAAAGTCCGTCCATGTCGCACATATTCGACTTGTATTCCCTCGGCTTACATGTGAGCGTGTTTACTTCATACGTGTCGACAAGCGTGTTTCCGTCTATTTTCACCACAAAAGCGTTAAGTCCGTTGTCACCGATGCTGCGCTCCGTAACCGTAACGTTTATGATATTCGAAAGTTCGTCCACAAGATTGTTTCGCTGGTCGCGAAGATCGTTTGCCTTTTCGCCGCCCACTTCAACCGTATTTATCTGCTTTGTGAGAGTCGCAATCTGGTTTGCGAGCGAATTCACCTTTTGAACCTGATTTTTTACTTCGTAATTGCATTCGTCCTGAATCGACTGAAGATTTGTGTAAAGCGAATTGAAATAATCGCACATTGACTGGGCATAGTTTGCGACCTGCGTCCTGACGGTCAGGCTCGACGCGTCTTTCGAAAGCTCCTGAAGTGAATTGTACATATTGTCAAACGATGTCGTAAATCCTTCGAGCTCTATCTCGTTTAAATATCCTTCCACTTCCTTCATGAAATAATATCTTTCGGAATAAAGTCCGCTTTCGCTGTTTGTCGAACGGTATTTTACATCATAATAATCGCTTCTCGTTTGATCGATCGATTTGACGGCAACACCGGTTCCGAGCATTCCGTACGAATTGCTCGTGGAAATTGCGGTGTCCGCACTCTGACTCACCGTTTGACGCGTATATCCGGTCGTTTCGATATTCGCCACGTTGTGCGCCGTAGTGTTTAACCCCGTCTTTGCGGCAAAAAGTCCCGATGTTCCGATTGTAAGACCAAAAAAGGTTGAAGACATAAAATTTCCTTTC
>CAZZFV010000008.1:0-9418 GCA_964653855.1 uncultured Lachnospiraceae bacterium | reverse complement strand
TTACCCGAGCGTGCTAAGAAGGTGCTCAAGCATTTCGTTCACCGCATTTATAAAACGCGAACTTGCATTGTACCCCTGTTGATACTTGATTACGTTTGTGAGGCTCTCGTCCGAATCTACCGCAAGCACGGCCTGGCGGGAATTGTCCACACTGTTTACGAGATTTTCCTGGCTGTCGTACACATTTTTGTATTTTTGACCGTTTGTGCCGAGAAGGCCGATCATTTCCGTATAATAGGAATTGAAATTCTGCTTTGAATAATCGCTCGGCGAAATTGTGTCAAACTCAGCGTCCCATGCGGAGAGAAGCGCGTCGCAGCGGTCAATGTCAAAGTCGCCTGTTCCCGCGTTATCGGAAAGCGGAAGAAGCGACGGATTTTTGAGGACATTATCGTTTACTTCGATTTCACCGATCGTAAAAAGTGAATAATTGTTTGTTTCGTCTTCTTCGTTATAAACATAGGCTTCCATTGTTTCGGTGTTTCCGTCGTCATTCACGATCGTTATCGTGCTAAGCGTATATCTGTCCGTCGACTTTCTGTTAAAAAGTGCCTCACCGTACGTGTTGTTTTCGTCCATACCCACGGGTGCGTTTTCGGTATCGAGAATTTTAATCTTGGTTCCGTCGGTAAGCTCAACCTCCGTATTCGGACACAAAATATCGTTTATTGTGGTCACGATGCCGTGAATAAGATTGTCAAATTGAGCCTCCACGCTCACGCAGACGGAGCTTTCGACATTTAATTCATAATCGGCAACTTTTGTTTCATAATCCTTTAATGCTTCCTCATAAGCCGTTTCGTCAAACCATCCCGTTTCGTCCGTATATTCGTCGGTTTCGGGGCGATTCGGAATATCCGTGTATCTTCCCTCTTTGCTTCCTCTCGCAATCAAAAGTCCCTTTAGGGCACCGATATCGGAATCCGCATCCGTCGAGGGAACGGAACTTAAGTCAAACACGTCGACACCGCCGTAATCCACCCAATAAGGCTTTATCATTTTGGAATCTTCGCTTACGTTCTTTGTCGCGATCTTATAAACCAAATCTTCCGTAACAATCGCATAATCTTCCGCATAAACGGTCACAACACCGTTTGCGGCTTCCTTATAATCTATCTTTATGAGCTCCGACATTTCATCGAGAAGCGTATTTCTTTGGTCGCGAAGATCATTTGCGTTTTCCGCGCCGGATGCTTCATACTTTTGAATTTTATGATTAAGATCACTTATTTCGGACGCAATCTCGTTTATACGGTCGACATAAGTCTGTACCTGGGTATTTAAGCTTGTCTGATAATCACATATCTGATCATAAATTTCTTCCGCACGCCCGATAAAGCTCACCGCCGTCTGAATAAGCGAAGATCTTGTCACGATGCTGTTCGGTTCCTTGCACATTTCCTGGAGCGCTATGCTCATTTCTTCCAGAGAATCCTGAAATTGCACACCTTCGGTTTCTCCGAATATATCCTCTATTTCGTTTGTCGATTCATATTGAAGACGGTAATAATTTTCACGCCCCACTTCCTCACGATATGTCTTGTCGAGGAAGGTATCACGCACCTGTTTTATGGATGCAACGCTCGTTCCCATTCCGGCATACAAAATGCCCGTCGCATTGGAACCCGCCTGCGTATAAAAAGCGTCCGTCGTAATTGTTTGCTGACGCACATATCCCGTCGTTTCAACGTTTGAAAGGTTGTGAGCTTCCGTTGTGAGTCCGCGCTGATTTACGTTTAAGCCCGAAACACCGGTATACAATGCACTCATTAAGCTCATAATCCGTCTCCTTTCAAAAAAATTTCCTATTTTTTTTATCGGACGGTTTCACAAAATTCCTAATACCGAAAAGGAATATAAACAAAAAAAGAGCATCTTTTTAAGATGCTCCGGTTTTTTTGCTTTTTTATTTGTTTTTTCATCCCACGATTTCCATTATCCCGTCAAGATCAACATTCATCACGGCGGTTCTAAGGCGGTCAAAGTTTTTCTTTTCCGATTCGGGAATGTTGTAATCGGAAAGCATTTTTATGATTTTGTCAACCGCGTCAAAATCGAATGCCGCTGCCTTTTCCTTTATTTCGGCATAAGCTTCTTTCAGGTCATTTAACGATATGTCATGCTCTTTCTTTTCTTCCCTAAAATTTTCCTTTAAAGCATGCGAAAGCGCATAAAACTCATTTAAAAGCGTATCGGTGAGTCGTCTTATTTCATTTAAGTTTTCTGTATCACCGCACTTTTCGAGATATTTTGCGTCACCCGACAATTGCATCGCGCCTATAAGCCTTGCGGCGCTCTTTAGGGCATGCACTTTCACGGTATAATTTCTTATATCTTCGTTATTGAAATACTCTCTTATTTCTTCGGCTTTCATGTCTGCCGTATGAATAAAATCGTAAACGGCCGCCATGAGGACCTCTTTTGAACCGCAATTTTTAAGTCCTTCATTCCAGTCAATTCCGAATATTACGGGGAAATCATCTTCGTTTTCATCGGTTTTATCTTGATTTTCGTCCGATGTGTTTTCGGTTCCGTCACCGGAAGTCATGCCTAAATCGTCGGTGTTTTTGTTTTCTTTGCGGGAATCTTTAGTCACTGCACCTGTATCTCCGGTTCCTCCGGTTCGCGCATCTACAGTCAAAACAAGATTTTGCGGCAACAATTCCTTCAGCAGATTCTCTAATTTTTCCGCACTCACGGGCTTTGCGAGGAAACCGTAAAATCCGGCTTCTTTATACATTGTAACAGCGTCCGCCGATGCGTTTGCCGTAAATGCGACAACGGGAATCCGGGTGATTTCCGGTCCCATTTTTTTGATTTCGTTTAAGGTCTCGATTCCGTCCATTCCGGGCATTCTGTGATCCATAAAGATGATATCGTATTGGTTTTCACTTATCATTTTAAGAGCGTCCGGTCCCGACTGCGCCGTATCGATATTGATCTTTGTTTCCTTCAAAAGTCCCTTAAACACGGTAAGATTTATTTGTGTATCGTCAACCGCAAGAATATGCGCATCCGGTGCAATAAATTTTGCACGATATGCGGCATTTATTTTCTTTGCTTCCGCTCTCACTTTTTTGAGGTCACCGATTTCCGTATAAGAAATCACTTTTTGCGTAAGCCTGAACGAGAACGTCGAGCCTTTACCGTACTCGCTTTCGACGTTAAGTTTCGATCCCATTGCGGAAAGCAAACTTGTCACAATGCTCATTCCGAGCCCCGTGCCCTCAATCGACTTGTTTCTCTTTTCGTCAAGTCTTTCAAAAGGCTTTGTAAGCTTATCGAGGTCTTCGGGCCTTATTCCGATACCCGTATCCTTTACACTCACAATAAGATCGATATTTTCGTCATCCTTCTTTTCATATCCCACTTTAAGCGTAACGGAACCTTTTTCCGTATACTTAACCGCATTTGTGAGAATATTGAGTATTATTTGCTTAACTCTGAGTTCATCGCCGTAAAGTTTTGACGGAATCGTACTTGTGAGATCGAGTTCAAAATCAAGTCCCTTTTCGTACGCCTTTTGCTCCGTAAGATTCATGAGATCGTTTATGACGGACGAAAGATCATACTCATCACACACGATATTCATTTTGCCCGACGCAATCTTCGAATAATCGAGAATATCGTTTACAAGACCGAGAAGCGTTCTTCCCGCGCTCTTTATGTCGGCGGCATAATCCTTTATTGTTTCTTCGCTCGATTCCCTTATTATCATTTCGTCAAGTCCCAGCACCGCATTTATGGGCGTGCGGATTTCGTGTGACATATTCGAAATGAATCTGTCTTTTTCATGGCTTGCGGCGTCGAGCTCGGAATTCTGTCTCGCGTACATCTTTAAGCCTTTTTTGAGGATTCTGTTTTGACGGTAAATCACAAACACATCCATAAATCCGAGCATGCACGCAAACACGATTATCGAAACAAGATAGATCGCGTTTTGGCGCGTTATGATCGAATTTTCGTTTGTTTCCTCATATACATAATACCAGTCGTCCATACCCGATATTTCGGCATACGCATATAGCCAGCTTGTTTCGTCGGATCCGGTAACAAGAATTCTTCCGCTTTCGCTCATCGTGCTTTCGGAAAAAAGGACATTACCGTACTTTTCTTCAAACATTTCAAAAAAATTCCCGGTATCCGTGACCGCTTCAAGGCTTATAAGATTTCCCGCAAGTATCGTTCCGTCACTTTTCATGATGATTCCGGTGCCGCCCTCGATCGAGCCGTCTTCCGCAATGTCCGTAATTATCTCGTCTATATCGACAATATTTATGAGAAAATATGTTTTTTCGCCCACCTCGACCGCTCTGTAAAAGGCAATCGAATACGTGTCGTCATACACAAAAATATCCGAGCAATTGATGGGCATGCCCTTCATGTCCTTATCCGCCTGCGCGTCATCAGGCAATGTGTTTTGGTTTTCGTCCGCCTTAAAATTTTCGGGATTCGGTGATACTGTGCTTCCGTTTTCCGCACCCGGATTTTCGTCATCCTTTTTTTCCGTCCCCGGATTTTCAACCACAAAAGCGTCCTTTTCCGCGCCCGTAATATTTTGATCCACGTTTTCCGTAACACTTAAAACGCTTAATATTTCATCGTAATCCGAAAAATCGACTTCACCCGCATGCGGATTTTCGTCGTTTATCGGAATGCCTATATTGGTTTCCGAATCGACAAGATATGCCTTTCCCGTATATGAACCGAAAGACGAAATGGACTTAAGATACATAAGCGTTTCGTCCTTTGTCATCCCGATTTCCGAAATATAAAAGGCAATTTTCGAAAGCGTTTCCTGTTCGTCACGCATAACGGAAATGAGGTTTACGGACATCTTTGCGGATTCGACTTGAGTCCCGAGCTCCGTGTCCTCATAGCTGTTTTGCTTGTTGACATACATATAAGCACAAAGCACACCCGCAATCGCAAGCGAAAAAATCACATTCAAAATCGCAATCGTGATAATTTCCTTTTGCTTTTTCGCGCGGAACTCTTTCGGCATTTCGTTTGTCTTGTTTAAAGTATGACTTATTTCAAGACGAAGCTCTTCCTGCTTTTTTTCTTCTATTTTCTTTTTAAGTTCTTTGCATTCCTGCCTTTTATTCGAAATTTCGGCCAGTTTTTCGTTGATTTTTTTTATTATCTTCATAGGCAATCCGGCTTTTTTTAAGTTAATCCGAAAACTATTCAAATTTCCTGAGCTTTGCTCTTTCAAAAAATTCATCTATACTCTTTACTATTTCTTCGGGCTTCATCGTTTTTAAAAGATAGCCCGCGGGACGGAGTGCCAGCACGCTTTTGACGCTTTCCCTGTCGCCCTTTGACGTTAAGAAAATCACGGGAATGCTTGAAGTTGACGCTTCCGCCCGTATCATTTCCATAAATTGGGGACCCGTGCATATGGGCATCTCATAGTCAAGCAAAATAAGATCCGGCTTGTTGTTTGCGAGAAACGATATCGCCATTGCACCCGACGAAACGATCGAAACCTTATATGCGGGTTCAAGCCACGACTTGATCGTGCGAAGCATTACTCCCGAATCGTCGACAACAAGAATATGGTGCTTCATATCGTCGTTTTGCACCTTTTCGACGTTGTTTTTTATTTTTTCGGTAAGTTCCGCATAATCGACGGGTCTCATAAACGTTTCCGCAAGCACGTCGCTTGTGAGAATTTTTCTTAACGCATCGTTTTCTTCCTTATATCCTATCGCAAAAACGCGTCTTTCCTTTTCTATGCAAATATCCTTAAGAAGCGTGTATGCGTCGTAATACGACCGCGGGTCGGCGTCCGAATAAACCACAAAAAACATTGCGTCGTCATTTTTCTTTATCGCCGAAACCTCAGGCTTTGCAAAAACAACATCGTATCCCGCCGCCCTAAGCGTTTCGATTGTCGAGTGCATAATAAAAGATGACTCATCGCGTCCTATAACCGCAATTTTAATTCTGTCCATAATAACCTCCGAGAGAACATAGTCTCAAAATCCCTGTTTTTCGCCATTTTACCACTTTTTTATTTCTTCACCACCCTTTTCAACCTTTAATCATACAAATTTCAAAGATAATTCATAAATAAACGGAAAATAAGTTTTACATGCAAAATCCCACAAAAAAAAGACAGGCATAAAGCCCATCTTTTATTTTCCCAAGTCAATTTCTCGCGTCAAACATTCCCGTAAGCGGCATATCAAACTGTCCGGCGCTCCTTGTGTAATTGTTTCCTATATATGATCTTTCCGACCTTATCATGTTAAGGTGATACTCGGAAATATTAAGTGATTCCTTAATCAATTTTTCGTTTCTGTTATTTATGGTCTTAAGGCGGGTTAATGTCTCGTGAAGCTTGCCCTTTATCTTAATCAGGCGTTCCTTCGTGTCCGCATTTTTTGACATCAAAGCGATCAAGTCGTCAAGCTTCATTTGGGCATTTTTGCGATTCAGCACGATTCCCATGTTTTTCATGATCTCGGCACGCTTCTTTTCGAGATTCGTGATCACCGATACCGCTTCCTGCTCCTTTTCCGTAATATCGGAAAGCCGCTTTAAGTCGTTTTCTATGATAACGCCCGACTTTTCTTCCGCGAGCGGTATGAGTGTCAAATATATTTCTTCCTCTTTTTCAAGAGTATCGATCAAGTTGTCCATCAAGCCTGCCATAAACACCTCTTAAGTCACAACACGTGGTACCTCACCGGTACCACGTGTCATTTTAAAACATAAGCTTTAGAATTTTATCGTTTCTGCCGACTGATTAAGCAGCTTATCTGCCAAAGCGCTCATTGAAACGGAATATGTGCCGTTTTCAAAAGCCGTCTTCACTTCAGCCACTTTGTCTTCTCTGACATCGGGTGTTGCCGAAATTGCTTCTCTCGCAACTTGCAAATCATGACCGAAATCGGAAATCTGTATGCTGTCTCTCGACATAGCTTTGGTGGAATCAACCTTTTTCAATTTGCCGTTTGCCTGATAGATCTGGGAAATCTCAGACATTGCATCAATTCTCATTGTGTCATCCTCCGTTAAAACTTACATTACTTTTTGTTGGCTTCTCACAGCTCCTGACTCATATATCGGATGCTGTACAAAAAAACTTAAGAACATACCCGTTAATTTTTTATTATCCGTGAAGATCAGTTTTGATTTTTGTTGTCGAAATTCCCGCCGTACGGGGAAGATAGATCACTTCGCAATAATCGGAAAGAAAATCAAATTTTCCCTTCCAGTCGTCACCCATAACGAACACATCGACATTGTTCGACACAACATCGTTAATCTTCTGTTCCCAGCATGTTTCGGGAATAACTTCGTCAACATATCTTATCGCTTCGAGAATTTTTTTGCGGTCTTCATAAGAATGATACGCTTCCTTGTGCTTTCCGGCATTGAACTCGTCCGTCGAAAGAGCCACAATCAAATAATCCCCAAGCTCTTTTGCACGCCTTAGCAGATTTATGTGTCCGACGTGAATCAAATCATAAGTTCCGTAAGTAATAACCTTCTTCATAAAACACACCTTCCTTATATCGAAAAAACAATGAGCCCCTATATCGAAAGAACGCCGAGTCCCTCAAGAAGAACTTTGAGGCCGATAAGAATAAGTATCGCACCGCCCACGATTTGAGCCTTCTTTTCGTATTTGTGACCGAATATGTTTCCGATATAAACACCCACAATGCAAATCACGAATGTGGTAAGTCCGATTATCGTGATTGCCGCATAAATCGGGTGATCGGGCATAAGTCCGTATGTGATTCCGACGGCAAGCGCGTCGATCGATGTTGCGATTGCCATAAGAGTAAGTTCTTTTAAATCGAGCTTTTTGTCTTTTTCCGTATCTTCCGACGGATTTTTGTCTTCTTTTATCGCTTCAACGATCATCTTTCCGCCGATAAAGAGGAGAAGCCAAAATGCAATCCAATGGTCAAAACTTTCTATTACACCCGCAAATCTGCTTCCGATAAGCCAGCCGAGGAACGGCATAAGTGCCTGAAAGCCTCCGAAAAAGAGTGCGATAACAAACATTTGGCGTTTATTGACACGTGTCATACCGAGTCCCTTGCATACGGAAACCGCAAAGGCGTCCATCGAAAGACCGACACCCGTCAAGAAAAATTCCAAATAAATCATTTAAATAATACCTCCGAAAAATTTAATAAGCACTTTTGCAAGGTATTCATTGTCTATGGGCTTGGCAATGTGGTCATTCATACCCGCAACGAGAGCGGCTCTTATATCACTCGCAAAGGCGTTTGCGGTCATTGCGATAATGGGAACACTTGAGCTATCCGGGCGTTCCGATGCGCGAATTGCCGTTGTTGCGGCATATCCGTCCATAACAGGCATAACGATATCCATAAATACGATATCGTAGTAATTAAAGGGTGACGTGGTAAACATATCTACGGCTTCCGCTCCGTCATGCGCGCGTTCGACCGTAATTCCCGTCATTCCGATTATTTCTTTTGCGATTTCGGCGTTGAGTTCGTTATCTTCAACAAGAAGCGCGCGTTTCCCCGCGAGATTGATATCGGAAAGCTTTGTGATGCCGCGTCCCTGTATCACGCTGTTTACGGCATTGTCCTGAAGTGCCATGTGAACACGCACCGTAAATTCGCTGCCGTGCAACGGTTCACTTGCCACATCGATCGTCCCGTTCATCGCTTCAACGTATTTTTTGGTAATAACAAGTCCGATTCCGCCGGATTGTTCTTCTGTCTTTTTGCCCTTGTTTTCAAAAACGGACTTTAACTTTTCGGCACCCATTCCGATTCCGTTGTCTTTTATCTTAAAAATAAAATCGGCGCCCATATCACCCGCATTTTCTTCGGATACGGAAATATTTATGTCTCCGTCGTCCGCCGTATATTTTACGGCATTTGTCACAAGGTTTGTGATTATTTCCTCGAGTTTTGTCTTGTCTCCGGACACAAATTGATTTTTGAGCCCCGTCATATCAAGCGTAACCGTTTGATGTTTTAATTCCGACATCGACTTTGTCACGTTAAGGACGTTATCCATAAGCCCCGCAATCGAAAAATCCTCTTTCACGAGCTCGATATTTCCGGACTCGAGTCCCGATATGTCAAATATCTCGTTTATGAGCGCAAGCAGGTGCTTACTCGATTCCGCGATTTTTTCGATGCAATAATCGATTTTTTCGGGATCGCCTTTGTGCTGCGCCGCAATCGTAGTCATTCCGATTATTACGTTTAAGGGAGTCCTTATGTCATGGCTCATTCTCGATACAAAATCCGACTTCGATCTGTTTGCGCGCTTAACCTCACCGTAAGCCGCCTTGATTTCGGCTTCGGTTTCGATTTCGTCCTGTTTCCGTTCGTCGATGTTTTCGCCCGTAATCAAAATCTCGGTGACCGAGCCGTCCGCATCACGGCTCACCGCCATGACATGAATC
>CAZZFV010000007.1:19079-63900 GCA_964653855.1 uncultured Lachnospiraceae bacterium | reverse complement strand
CTCGTGTGCAACAATATCCGTGCATATTTCACCGCAAATATCCGCCGCAAGCGTGCGAAGTTTTTCATCGGAAGTAAAATACGATTTTTTAAAAAAAGGAATTTTGCCGAGTGAACACCCAAGCCCCGTGCAATCCATGTCATGCTGCACCGCGTCCGTCGCAATCACGATGTCACCGATATTGATTTTTGCGTCAAGGCTCCCCGCAGCACCCGTGTTTATGATGTGAGTAACCTTAAACACGTCAACAAGTATTTGGGCTGCCGCCGCCGCATTCACCTTTCCGACACCGGATTTTACAAGGACAATATCCTTATCGCATATTTTCCCGGTAAAAAAGTCCATGTGAGCGTGTGTCGTAATTCTGACACCCGTCATCATGTCCTTTAAGGCACTTATTTCCGATTCCATTGCACCGATTATGCCTATTTTCATAGAGTGTCCTTTCAAATCGAATAGCTGTTTAAATATTTCTCCTGTTCGGGAGTCAACGTGTCGATCTCTTTCCCAAGAAATTTAAGCTTGCGCACGGCGACCGCACGATCGACTTCCGCCGGCACATCGATAAGCTTTTCTTTCAAATTATCTTTATGCTCAACAAGATATTTTGCGGACAAAGCCTGAATCGCAAAACTCATATCCATAATCTCCGCCGGATGTCCGTCGCCCGCCGCAAGGTTTACGAGTCTTCCTTCCGCAAGCACATAAATCCACTGTCCCGTGGGAAGTAAGTATCCCATTATATTTTTACGCATTTCTCTTGACTCTACCGCAATTTCCCTGAGGCGCTTCATATCGATTTCGCAATCAAAATGACCCGCGTTGCAAAGCACCGCTCCGTCCTTTATCACCTTAAAGTCTTCTTCGTCTATTACATGCTCGCATCCGGTTACGGTGATAAAGAAATCACCTACACGCGCCGCCTCATTCATAGGCATAACGTCAAAGCCGTCCATTACGGCTTCGAGAGCGCGAATCGGATTGATTTCAGTGACTATTACCCTTGCGCCGAGTCCCTTCGCGCGCATTGCCGTGCCTTTTCCGCACCAGCCGTAGCCCGCAACAACAACGTTTTTACCTGCGATTATTAAGTTGGTTGTCCTGTTTATTCCGTCAAACACGGACTGTCCCGTGCCGTAACGATTGTCGAACAGGTGCTTGCAATCCGCATTGTTTACGCGAATCATGGGGAATTTGAGCGCTCCCGCCTTGTTCATTGCCTCAAGACGGATTATTCCGGTTGTAGTTTCCTCACAGCCGCCGATTACGTTTTTGATAAGCTCGGGCATTTCGGTATGAATCATGTTTACAAGGTCGCCGCCGTCATCGATTATGATGTTCGGGCCGCAGGAAAGCGCATGACGGATGTGATTATTGTATTCTGCGGGCGAGGCATTATACCACGCAAACACGTTTAAGCCACAAGCCGCAAGCGCCGCCGCCACATCGTCCTGAGTGGAGAGCGGATTTGAGCCCGTCACATACATTTCGGCACCGCCTGCCGCGAGCACTTTGCAAAGATATGCGGTCTTTGCCTCCAAGTGAACCGAAAGCGTGATTTTTATGCCCTTAAAAGGCTTTTCCGCTTCAAATTCCTTTTCGAGTGTGCGAAGAAGATCGCAATTTCTTTTTACCCATTCTATTTTTTGTCTGCCCGATTCGGCAAGATTTATATCCCTGATTTCGCTCATCATGCGCTCCTTTGTTTCATTATTTCATTCATGATTTGTTTCATTCATGATTCGTTTCATTCATGTGTTTTTTCGGTATATTTTTACCGTTTGCGTCATTCTGCCGCAGTTATTGCATTCCCATTCTTTTTGCGATTTTGTTTACGTTTTCGTACACTTCCGTCTCGTTTACCGTAAGCAGACGCCTATTTTCCATTACGATTTCGCCGTCGATTATCACGGTGTCCGTTTCCGAACCGTTTGCGGAATAAGAAAGTGCCGAGATAAGATTATTTTGCGGGTTCATCGACGGATTCTTTAAATCAAGCAAAACAATATCCGCGCGTTTTCCTTTTTCAATCGATCCTATTTCCGAGTCGAGCCCGAGCGCACGTGCACCGTTAATCGTTGCCGATGCGTAAGTCTCTTCCGCCGAAACACACACGGGAGTCTCGTTTACACCCTTATGAATAAGCGAAAGAAGATTCATTTCACGGAACATGTTAAGCGAGTTGTTGCTTGCCGCGCCGTCCGTTCCGAGGCACACGTTTACGCCTGTTTTAAGTAATTCCGATATATTCGCGAAGCCGTTTCCGAGCTTCATGTTGCTTGCGGGGCAGGTGACAACGGAAACGTTCTTATTTTTAAGTATTTTCCTGTCGTTTTCCGTAAGCCTTACACAATGCGCAGCCACACATCTCACGTCAAAAAGGCCGTTTTCTTCTGCCATTTCTATCGGAGTCATGTGATACTTTTCGTTTATTCCGGTGATTTCACTTTCACTTTCCGCAAGATGCACGTGAATTCCCATGTGTTCACGCTTTGCCGTGTCCGCAACGATTCTCATGTATTCGTCGTCGCAGGTGTAAGGCGCATGGGGTCCGAGCGAAAAATTGATTCTGTCACAGCTTTTCCATTCGTCGCGTTCCTTTAAGGCTTCATCAAGTCTCCTCATACCGCCCGCGTCACGCCCGGTTCCGACAAGCCCGCGCGAAAGCATCGCACGCATCCCCGAATCCGCCGCCGCACGTGCGGTCATATTTATATTCATATGCATATCGTTGAAGCACGTTGTGCCGGACTTTATCATCTCGACCATGGCAAGCATAGCGCCCCAATATGCGTCGGTGTCGGTCATTTGCTGCTCAATCGGATCGATTCTCTTAAACAACCAATCCATGAAAGGCAAATCGTCCGCAGAATTTCGCATAAATGCCATATAGGAATGAGTGTGGGAGTTTATGAGTCCCGGGATCGCAAGGCGGTTTCTGCCTTCTATTGTCTTGTCGGGGGTAAAATCTATAGGCACATCTCCCACCGCAACAATGTTTTTACCGTCAATACAGATGTTTGTCTTTTCACTGCCTAAAATCTCATTCCCCGGCAATATTGCCAAAACGTCTTTTATAAGTATTTTCATAAATCACACCCTGTTAAATCTGAAATAATTGTCAAAAGTTCTTACCGCCTTAAAGTCGCCTTTTGCCGAAAGTCCGCCCGTCATGAACGCGCCCTGGAAAGTCTGCCGTCCGTTTACGATATTGTTGATTACCGTGCGCGTCGTTGTGGCTACCACATCCGGTTTTTCGCATTCACCGTAGTACACTTTTAATTTTTCCTTTGAAATTTCAAGGACAATCGTCTTTCCGGTATCCGTCATCTTAATTTCAAACGTGACAGATGCGTCATCGTGCGGCGCAACAAAGTTTTCCTTAAAGTTCTTGATAAATTCCTGAGAACTGTCGCCCTTATCCATCATGTTCGTAAAAAGCTCCGAAAGCTCTTCTATGTCCTCTTTTTGCTTCTTAACAAAACGATCGTCGGAAACATATTTTGAGAGCTGCTCGCTTTCTTCGGGCGTAAGCGGCATCGAAGCGGATTCTATATGAGACGTTAAAAGCTTTGCCGTACTTGTGGGAAGTTTTATGGGATTTTGCTTGATTGTACGATATAAATCTTCCGCGCGCTTTTCGATCAAAGCCGCATAATCGGGATTTGTTTCAAATTCCGATGCGTTGTCTACAAAAGCCGTGATGCCGGGCGCAAGAATTCCGCCGAGCAATTCCCACGATTTGTTAAGTGTGAGCTCACTTTCAAGCTCTCCCCATGTGTTTGAAATCACGACGGGCATCATATATATCTTTTTGATTTTTTCCTTGTCCGCATAGAGCCAGCAGCTGTCAAGAAACTCGTGCATAAAGCCGCCGATTCCGTACCATTCGACGTTGCACGCGAGTATTACGCCGTCGGCATCCTTAAGTGTGCCGGACAGCGTCGCTATTTCGTTTTTATTTTCATATAAATTGTAACGCGCGACCTGAACTCTGAGCTCGGTCAGCACATCGGTGATTTTTTGCAACACAAACAACGTCGAATCGCAAATAAGTCCCCTTCCCCCGTAATAAATGTTTATCTTCATAATATATCCTTTCCCGGAACCTTTTAAACCTAATATTAAAGTATAACATACCACACATTTTTTAGAAAAGAAAATTTGCATAAAGAATCTTTTTTCGTGAATAAAAATTGTTTTTTTGCAATCTTCCCATACAACAAAAAAAGGAACACGATTTCTCATGTTCCTTTTTGCTTTTATTTAAGGTTCAAATTAAACCTATTTTTTACTTGTAGAGCTCAACAAGCTTAAGGAGATGCTCATATCTCTCACCGGCAAGTGTCTCTGACTTTGCGAAGAGCTCGGCTGCTCTGTCGGGGAACGACTTAAGAAGCGATGTATAACGTGCTTCGTTGTTTAAGAATTCCTGATATGTGCCGTCGCCTTCCTTTGAAGTAAGAGTGAAAGGATTCTTTCCTTCTGCCTTAAGTGCGGGATTGAAGGAGAAGAGGTTCCAGTAACCTGCCTTAACAGCCTTCTTCATCTCGTCCTGGCAATGGTTCATGCCGCCCTTTGCGATTCCGTGAAGTTCGCAAGGAGCATAACCGATGATGAGTGAAGGTCCGTTGTAAGCTTCTGCCTCGGCAATTGCCTTAACTGCCTGAGCCGGATTTGCACCGAGAGCGATCTGAGCAACGTATACATAACCGTAGCTCATAGCGATTTCGGCAAGAGACTTCTTCTTAACTTCCTTACCTGCTGCGGCAAATTGACAAACTTCGCCGACGTTGGAAGCCTTGGAAGCCTGACCGCCCGTATTTGAATACATTTCGGTATCGAATACGAATACGTTTACATTCTCATTGGAAGCAAGAACATGATCGAGTCCGCCGAAGCCGATATCGTATGCCCAGCCGTCGCCGCCGAAGATCCAGATAGACTTCTTTGCAAGGTACTGCTTCTTTGAAAGGATCTCCGTTGCACATCCGCATGTGAATGCGCTTTCAGCCTTTTCGAGTTCTGCGATAAGGTTGTTTGCATCCTTTGTATTGCTTCTTGTGTCGTCCTTTGATGCAAGGAACTTGTCGATTGCATTTTTAAGTGAATCCGAAGCCTTGTCGCTATCCTTCATCTTAACGAGCTTAGCGATAAGCTGGTCACGAAGAACCTTCTGACCGAGATACATACCGAAACCGTGCTCTGCGTTATCCTCAAAGAGTGAGTTTGCCCAAGCGGGTCCCTGTAACGAATCCTTGTTTACGGTGTAAGGTGATGTAGCTGCAGGACCGCCCCAAATGGATGAGCATCCCGTAGCGTTTGAAATATACATATTCTCACCAAAGAGCTGTGTGATGAGTCTTGCATACGATGTTTCGGCGCAGCCGGCACATGAGCCCGAGAACTCAAGAAGCGGCTGGTTGTACTGCGATCCGATAGGTGTGAAGTCCGTAAATACGGGCTTGATTTCCTTCTTGCCTACGTTTGCGACAAGATAATCGAATACAGGCTGTTCTGCGCTCTGTGTTTCCTGAGGAACCATCTTCAAAGCGCCCTTTTCGGCTGCCGGACATACCGTTACGCACTCGCCGCATCCCATACAGTCAAGAGGCGAAACGCTCATCGTGTACTTCATGGTTGTGTCTACGGCATGCTTTGAAGCGGCAAGCTTGATGTTTGCGGGAGCAGCCTTTACTTCGTCTGCGTTTAAGATAAACGGACGGATTGTTGCGTGTGAGCATACGAATGCGCAGGAGTTACACTGTGCGCATGCTTCGGGATTCCACTCGGGAACCATAACTGCCGTACCGCGCTTTTCGTATTGAGAAGCACCTGTCTCGAACTGGCCGTCTGCGATATCCTTGAATGCTGAAACGGGAAGTGAATCACCGTCCATAAGTCCGATGGGATCGAGAAGCTCGTTAACCATCTTAACCGTTGCGGGACGACCCGTACGATTAATCTTCTTCGGAGCATCTTCGGCATTTGCCCATGAAGCCGGAACTTCTACCTTGTGAAGTGCGTCAACACCTGCGTCAATTGCCTTGTAGTTCATTTCTACAACGGCATCACCCTTCTTACCGTAGGACTTCTTTGCGGCTGCCTTCATGAAGTCGATTGCTTCTGCGATAGGCATTACGTTTGCAAGCTTAAAGAAAGCGGACTGGAGAATCGTGTTTGTACGCTTGCCCATACCGATTTCGATAGCCTTGTCGATTGCGTTGATTGTGTAAAGCTGAACGTTGTTCTTTGCGATATAACGCTTTGCTTCTGCGGGAAGATGATGCTCAAGTTCTTCGTCCGACCACTGGCAGTTGATCATGAAGATTCCGCCCGGCTTAACGTCCTGAACCATCTTGTAACCCTTGATTACATATGAAGGGTTGTGGCATGCAACGAAATCTGCCTGGTTGATATAATAAGGGGAACGGATAGGCTTGTCACCGAAACGAAGGTGAGAAATCGTAATTCCGCCCGTCTTCTTGGAGTCATACTGGAAATATGCCTGGATGTACTTGTCTGTGTGGTCACCGATGATCTTTGTCGAGTTCTTGTTTGCGCCGACGGTTCCGTCACCGCCGAGTCCCCAGAACTTACATTCAACCGTGCCCTCCGCTGCCGTGATGGGAGCGGGCTTAACTTCGGGAAGTGAAAGATTTGTGACATCATCAACGATTCCGATTGTGAAACGTGACTTGGGGGCATCCTTCTCAAGCTCTTTGTATACGGCGAATACGGACGACGGAGGTGTATCCTTCGAACCGAGACCGTAACGACCGCCCGTAAGGATCAAATCATTCTTTCCTGCCTCACGGAGTGTTGTTGCCACATCGAGGTAAAGAGGCTCGCCGAGTGCACCGGGCTCCTTTGTTCTGTCGAGAACGGCAATCTTCTTTGCCGTAGCGGGAAGAACCTTAAGGAAGCTCTCCGATACCCAAGGTCTGTAAAGACGAACCTTGATTAAGCCTACCTTCTCACCCTTCTTTGTGAGATAATCGATAACTTCTTCGGCAACATCGCAGATTGATCCCATTGCAACGATTACTCTGTCTGCATCGGGAGCGCCGTAGTAGTTGAAAAGATCGTAATTTGTGCCGAGCTTTTCGTTAATCTTTCCCATATACTTCTCAACAACTGCGGGAAGTGCATTGTAAACCGAGTTGCAAGCTTCTCTGTGCTGGAAGAAAACGTCTCCGTTTTCGTGGGAACCGCGCATTGCGGGATGCTCGGGGTTGAGTGCATGCTCACGGAATGCTTTAACGGCATCCATGTTGCACATTTCTTTGAGGTCCGCATAATCCCACTTTTCGATCTTCTGGATCTCGTGAGATGTACGGAATCCGTCGAAGAAGTTAAGGAAAGGAACTTTGCCTTCGATCGATGCAAGGTGTGCAACGGGTGAAAGATCCATAACTTCCTGAGGGTTTGTTTCGCAAAGCATTGCGAAGCCCGTCTGACGGCATGCGTAAACGTCGGAATGATCACCGAAAATGTTGAGTGACTGTGTTGCAACGGTACGTGCGGATACATCGAATACGCACGGAAGCTGCTCACCGGCAATCTTATACATGTTGGGGATCATAAGAAGAAGACCCTGGGATGCGGTGAACGTTGTTGTAAGAGCACCTACGGCAAGTGAGCCGTGAACGGTACCTGCAGCACCTGCTTCGGACTGCATTTCAACAACCTTTACCTTGTTACCGAAAATGTTTTCCTGGCCCTGTGCCGACCACTGATCTACGTAGTCTGCCATCGGGCTGGAGGGAGTAATCGGATAGATTGCGGCAACATCCGTAAACGCATAGGCCACATGAGCCGCAGCTGTATTGCCGTCCATTGATTGTTTTGCTCTGGACATATTGTTTCCTCCTAAAATTTGGGCTTTGTACGATACAAACAAATACACGGATTGCTATGTGCTTTACACTCTCACAATCACAAGTACATTCACATCGCATCATAAAGCCGTTTTGTCGAAAGTTTAACATTTTTTATGTGGTTTGTAAATGAATAATTTGTGAATATTGTGTGCCAAATACATTGTAAATCTTGCGGCAACAAAAATTCATATACGTTTAAAAAAAAGTTTGGAGCAAAGCTTCCCATGCAAAAAAAGTGATGCTTATAAAAGCATCACTCCGTTTTCTTCTGCCTGTTTAATTGTTTCATCCGTCCAAATCGACGCCTGAACTTCGCCGATATGCGCTTTTCTTAAGAAAAACATGCATATTCTGCTCTGTCCGATTCCGCCGCCGACCGTGTAGGGAAGACGTTTTTCAAGGATCGCCTTTTGGAAAGGAAGGCTTGCTCTTTCCTCACATCCCGCTTTTTTAAGCTGCTCTGAGAGAGCCGTTTCATCAACTCTTATTCCCATCGACGAAAGTTCGAGGGCGGTGTTAAGTACCGGATAATAAACGATTATGTCACCGTTCAACGACCAGTCGTCGTAGTCCGGAGCACGTCCGTCATGCCTTTCGCCGGACAAGAGCTTGTCTCCTATTTGCATGATGAACACGGCGCCCTTTAAACGTGTGATTTCCGTTTCGCGCTCCTTCGGAGTAAGATTCGGATACATATTTTCAAGTTCCTGCGTGGTCACAAAGGAAATTTCCTTCGGGAGAATTTCTTTTATGTAATCATATTTGTTTGCGATATAATGCTCGGTTTCGCGAAGAGCCGAATAAACCTTGCGGACGGTCGACTTTAACGTTTCGATGTTTCTTTCGTCCTTTAAGATTATCTTTTCCCAGTCCCATTGATCGACAAATATCGAGTGAACGTTGTCCGTGTCCTCATCGCGGCGGATTGCGTTCATATCGGTGTAAAGGCCTTCGCCGTAGGAGAAATTGTATTTTTTTAGTGCCATTCTCTTCCATTTTGCGAGGGAATGCACGATTTCAACCTCGCGGTCGCCCTGTTCCTTAATGCCGAATTTTACGGGGCGCTCAACGCCGTTTAAGTTGTCGTTCAGTCCGGATTCCGGCGTCACAAAGAGAGGCGCGCTGACACGTGTCAAATTAAGCTGTTTTGACAATTGTCTCTCAAAATAGTCCTTAAGGTGCTTGATCGCGCCTTGTGTTTCCTTTACGCCGAGCTCCGATCTGTAGCCCTCGGGCACATAAAAACTGCTCATAAGTTTTCTCCTTTTTCAGTTCATTTGAACGATTTTTTTGTACGCTTCTTCGGGTGTTTTGACAACACCTATCGCGCCTGCGTTCATCAAACTCTCCGTATCGCCGAAGCCCCAAAGAACTCCGAGTGTTTTGATGCCGCATTCCCGGGCGCCGAGAACGTCAAACTTAGTGTCCCCCAGCATCAACGCTTCGCTTAAGTCGCTGATGTCATGCTTTTCGATAATGTAACGCACAACGTCCGCTTTTGTGTTCCGTTCCGTGTCGGAGCCCGCTCCGCATAAATCGTCGAAATACGTGTCAAGCTTAAAGTGTTCCATTACTTTAACCGCATAATTTATGGGCTTTGACGTCGCGAGGATAAGCTTTTTCCCGGAGTCATGAAGCGCCTGCAACAATTCCGGGATCCCTGTATACACTTCCGCTTCAAAAAGCCCCGTAACCTCGTAACGCTCACGATACTTTTTGATTGCGTCGTTAACTTTTGCTTCCGGGACCCCCGCATCCGCAAACGACCAAGTAATCGGCGGGCCTATATATTTTTTTAGCGCATTTAAATCGGGGCAATTTATATTCATCGATTCAAGCGCGTATTTTATGCTTTTTGTGACACCTTCACAGGAATTAACGAGAGTTCCGTCAAGGTCGACAAGTACGTATTTTATCATTCTTACTCCGATTTATATTACATTCTCTCCAACAATTCCTTAACCGCTTTTCCGAGAGAAGAAAGCTTTTCTGCGGCGTCACCAAGGCTTTCGCCCTTCACTCCGAAATAGAGCTTAATCTTAGGCTCCGTACCCGACGGACGAACGCATACATAATAATCGTTTTCAAGCTCATAATAAAGAACATTGGATACGGGAAGGCCTGTTTTTGTTTCCGCTCCCGTAACAAGATCGCGTCTTACGTCCTTTTTATAATCGCGAATTGCGAGTACCTTTAATCCGTCGATTTCGGTTAACGGGTTGTTTCGAAGTTCTTCCATGATCTCACCGATTTTTGCGAGTCCCGAAATTCCCTTCATCGTAACCGAGATAATGTCGTCCTTATAGAATCCGTAACGCGCGTAGAGCGAAAGCATCGCATCCCAGAGCGTCATGTTCTTTGTCTTATAATATGCCGCTGCCTCGCAAAGTGCCATTGTGGCGACGATGGCATCCTTGTCGCGCGCATGGTCGCCGATAAGGCATCCGTAGCTTTCCTCAAATCCGAAGAGATATGTGCCGTGACCCTTTTCTTCAAATTCACGCATCTTTTCGCCGATGAACTTAAATCCGGTAAGCACCTCATAATAATCAACCTTATAATACTCGGCAATCGCATGCGCCATATTGGTTGAAACTATTGTTGTGATGAGTGCGCCGTCTTTGGGAAGAGAGCCGTGTTTTTCCTTCATCGACATGATTTCGTAATCCGCAAGCAGGCATCCCGACATGTTTCCGGTAAGCGAAATATAGTCGTTTGTGGCCGTATCCTTAACATATACGCCAAGTCTGTCGGCATCGGGATCGTTTGCGAGCACAAGATCCGCATCCTTTTCACGGGCGAGCTTAAGTCCGAGAGTAAACGCTTCCTTTGCTTCGGGATTGGGGTAAGACACCGTCGGGAAATTGCCGTCGGGCTTCTCCTGCTCGGGCACAACATAAACACACTTAAATCCGAGCTCCGAAAGCACACGTCTTACAGGGATATTTCCCGTGCCGTGAAGAGGCGTGTAAACTATTTTTAAGCTGTCTGCCGTTGCCTTAATTGCTTCCGGACGAAGCACAAGCTTCTTTAATGTATCCGTATAGGCGTCGTCAAGATCCGAACCGATTACGTTATAAAGTCCCTGCTTTACGGCATCAGATTTATTCATTGTAAGCGCCGTACCGAAGTCCGTGATATCCGCAACTTCCTTTAATATATTTGTGTCATGAGGATAAACGATTTGAGCGCCGTCCTCCCAATAAACCTTGTATCCGTTGTATTCCGGCGGATTGTGGCTTGCCGTAATATTGATTCCCGCAGTCGCATGAAGATAACGCACCGCAAACGAAAGCACGGGTGTGGGACGAAGTGACGGGAAAACATATGCCTTTATGCCGTTTGCGTTGAGGCACAATGCCGCTTCATCCGCAAATTCCGGAGACATGTGACGTGAATCGAACGCAATCGCAACGCCCTTTTCGCAGGCGTTCATTTTTTTGATGTAATTTGCGAGTCCCTGGGTCGCACGGCGCACCGTATAAACATTCATGCGGTTTGTGCCTGCTCCGATTATGCCGCGTAAGCCGCCCGTACCGAACTCAAGGTCCTTGTAAAAACGTTCGCGGATTTCGTCCTCATTTCCCGCTATGCTCTTTAATTCTTCTTTTGTTTCCGGACTAAAAACGGAATCGGTGAGCCATTCTTCGTACAATTTTTTATAATCACGCATTTTTAAAACCTCCTAAATGCATATAACAACGTTAAAATCAAAAGTTTTCATAAATGTCAAAATATACAACATCATCACGGGTTATGTCAATCGTTTTATTTATGTTGCTTTCCCCGTACGTAAGCAGCACATCGTATGTTCCTTCTCTCACAACATACGTTCCCTCTTCAGTAACATCAAACATATATTTTTGCCCGAGCATTATCGTGCCGCCGACATAGTCACCATGATTTAAAAGAACAAGCGTTCCGTGACCGGTTGTAACGATAATTTCGTACACATATTCGCCTTTTCCCCTTATGGTATACTTGTCCGCAGACGTGTTTAAATCGGACAAGGTCACTTTTTTATTGTTACTCAAAATGCATACATCATCCGAAAACTTATAATTTGATTTCTTAATTGTAAGATATTTTGATTCCTCATTTATTACAAGATCGTCGACCCGCTTATATTCCCATGCGTCCGTGTCCGCCTTTGCCGTATCTATTTTCGTGTTGTCGTAAGAGCGCACGGTAACACAAAGCAAATCACCCGCTTCCAAAACTCCCGCCGTAATTTGCGTGCCGTATTCTCCGTAAAACTTTGACGCGCCGTCATACGACAAATCAAATTCCGTATCTTGTTCGACATCGTGAAACGTAATGCTTTTTGAATCCGTATCCACATTTAAAACAATTGCCATGTAGGGCGCTTGCGTGGGCACTACGGCAGGAGTCGGCGTTTTCGTGATTTTTGACGTGTCCGCCGTCTTTTTTTCCGTTCCCGCGCCTTTTAAAACAAACGACACCGTGAATATCACAAGTGCCGCAAAAATACACACAAAAAGCACCGAAGCCTTTTTTGAAAAAATATCGGGATGCCTTTTGTTTTTATCCGTTATGTTGTTTTTATTTTTGGTGTCCGCCATTTTTAACACCTTATAAATGAATCTTGTTACTTATGACTTAATCCCGCTCTTTGCGATTTTAAGCAAATCCTCTTTGTTGTTGAGGCAAGGATTTTTCATGACTTCGTTTAAAAGATTTTTAAGTGTTATGCCGACCATAGGTCCCGCAGAAACGCCTGCGCTTATCAAGTCGCGCCCCGTGACGCTTAAGTCCGCAATACACGTGCAATCGTTGTTTTTTATGATTTCGTCGTAAAGACGTGTGAGATTTTCGTATTCGTTTAATGCGTTCTCCGCCTCAATCACGCGCTTTAATTCAAAGAGCATCGGACACAAATCCGCACCGATCTCGCTCATGAGGATTCTCATGTCGGTTGCATCGAAACCCGTCATATCATGAAAAACATATTCCGCAAGCGTTTTTACAGAGTGCTTCGAATAATTGTCAAACTTGAAGCGGTTCAGAAACATATCAAGTTTGTCGGATAAAGAGGTCTCCTCACCCGCACAATACGCCGTGAGCACCGCCCACTTAAGGATCAAAATATCTTTGCTTATAGCATCCGGATACTTTTTACGATACCCGCTTCCGGCACTTTTTATCATACGGCACAACGAAATTTTGTCGGGAACGCAATCAAACTCCGGGATAAATTTATCCGTCACCCCGGTTTCATACGCTTTTATCAGCATATCGGGGTTATCCGACAAAAGAATCTTGTTTAATTCTTCACGTATTCTTTCTATACTTACTTTTTTTATGTTTTCGGCGATTTTCCGCGCTGCCGTAACGGTGCCCTCATCTATCTCAAACCCGAATCTTGCCGCAAAACGGAAAGCCCTAAGGATTCTTAAAGCATCCTCCGTAAATCGTTTTTCGGGATCGCCCACACATTTTATTATGCCGGATTTTAGGTCGTAAACCCCGCCGAACAGGTCGATAAGCCCCGCTTCATCGTTATATGCCATCGCGTTTATCGTAAAATCGCGGCGTTTTAAGTCTTCTTCAAGATTTTTTGTAAAAATAACTTTTTCGGGGTGACGTGCATCCTTATACTCACCGTCGATGCGGTAGGTTGTGACTTCGTACCCCACATGATTCATAAGCACCGTTACCGTTCCGTGCTTGAGTCCAGTGTCAACGGTATGCAAAAAAAGCGCTTTTACGGCATAAGGATCCGCAGAAGTTGTTATGTCCCAGTCGTACGGTGTAATTCCGAGCACCGAGTCTCTTACGCATCCTCCGACCGCAAAAGCTTCATATCCCGCTTGATTCAAAATATTCAATATTCTTTTAACATCAGACGGCAAATTTATATGCATTTAATTCTCTTTAATATGCCTTTCCCCAATAAACAAGCTTGTGAGCCGGACGTCCGCAGCATACGCATGTGTCGGAAATCTGTTCTTTATCGTTAAACGGCATGCAGCGTGACGAAACCGAAAGCTCGTCCTTTATCTTTTCCTCGCAAGCCCTGTCACCGCACCACATCGCACGGATGAAGCCCGGACGCGTTACGGAAATTTCTTTTAATTCGTCGTAGGAGTGTGCGTCAAATATATGGCTGTCGCGATGCATCTTTGCGCGTTCATACATATCGTGCTGAATTTCTTCGAGGATTTCCGGAACTTTTGTTTCGATTTCCGACAACAAAACGGTAATCTTTTCTCTTGTATCGCGTCTTACGATTACGCATGAGCCGTTTTCGATATCACGGGGTCCGATTTCCACTCTGATCGGAATACCGCGCATTTCGGCGTCGGCAAACTTAAATCCGGGAGTCTTGTCGGAATCGTTGATTGCGACACGCGCAACGCCCGAAATTCTCTTCTTTAATTCAAGAGCCGCATCAAGCACGCCCGCTTTTTGCTGCTGAACGGGAATCACCATGACCTGAATGGGTGCGACACGGGGCGGAAGCACAAGTCCCGAATCGTCTCCGTGAACCATTATGATTGCGCCGATTATACGCGTCGACATTCCCCATGACGTCTGGAATGCGTATTGAAGCCGGTTGTTCTTGTCAGTATACTGAATGCCGAAAGCGCGCGCAAAGCCGTCGCCGAAGTTGTGGCTTGTGCCGGACTGGAGCGCCTTTCCGTCATGCATGAGTGCTTCTATAGTATATGTCGCGAGAGCTCCCGCAAACTTTTCCTTTTCCGTCTTTTGGCCGCGAACAACGGGGATCGCAAGATAATCCTCGCAAAAATCGGCATAAAGATTGAGCATTTGAATCGTACGTGCTTCCGCATCTTCGGCGGTTGCGTGAACGGTGTGACCTTCCTGCCACAAAAATTCCCTTGAGCGAAGGAAAGGTCTTGTTTCCTTTTCCCATCTTACAACCGAGCACCATTGATTGTAAACTTTCGGAAGATCGCGGTAAGACTTTACAATGTCCTTATATAAATCGCAAAAAAGCGTTTCCGACGTGGGACGCACGCAAAGACGTTCCTGCAAAGGCTGCAATCCGCCCGTCGTCACCCATGCGACCTCCGGCGCAAAGCCTTCTACGTGATCCTTTTCTTTTTCAAGAAGACTTTCCGGAATAAACATGGGCATATAAACGTTTTCCACGCCCGTTTCCTTAAATCTCCTGTCAAGTTCGTGCTGAATGTTTTCCCAAATGGCATAGCCGTAAGGCTTGATAACAAGGCATCCCTTAACCGAAGAGTAATCGGTGAGCTCTGCCTTTTTCACCACATCCGTGTACCACTGTGCGAAATCCTCCTTCATGGAAGTGATTTCTTCAACCATCTTTTTTGTCTGTTCGTTAGCCATAAAATCATCAACGCACACCCTTTGTGCGCTCCTCCTTATATAAAACCTACATGCCTTATCTTAAGGCATACCGAATTTACTTTAAATAAAAAACTATATTTTGTCAAGGTAAAGTTACAAAGCGCCTCTGCAAAACAAAAAAAGCCGCATAACTTTTGCGAACACAGGACGTATGATCTGCCTCTTACCAAAAAGCCGTCCGTCGAAAATTAATCCGACAGACGGCATTAACAATTATTTATTTTGCCCCTTGTATCATTTTAATATCTGATGTTCTCGTTCTTAAACGACTTCACCGTTACGGCAAATATAATTAAAGTTAAAAGCAGTAAAGTTCCTCCCACCGTTATCATGTTTGAAATTTTTTCATTTCCCAACAGTATATCCTGAATAATCACGCACAAATTGTATATCGGAATCATATAATTATATACGGATAAAACACCGGCTCGCATAACGGAAGCCAAAGAAAGTACGATTGAAATTCCCATAAAAGGAATCAGTAATGAACGTGCCTCTTTTGCATTTTTTGCATACAATGAGCAAAGAACCGCAAGTGCCGAAAGCAGTAAACACAATAAAACGGCATAAATAAAAATCAATAAAGCTTCTTCACCGGAAAATTCGGTAATATCAATACCCAAAATATCTATATCAAAAAATGTGTCCGCAATAAGTGAACCCATAACAATTATGATTATATATACAAGGCTGCCGAATAATCCGCATATCGCACTTGAGAGCAATTTTCCCGTAATAATCGCCGACGTTGAAACAGGTGCAAGTATCGTCTTTGAAAAAACACCTCTTTCTTTTTCGCCCGCAACAGTATCGCACGTGTAATTTGAAACATTTGTAAACAAAAGAAGAATTAACATATACGGCAAAAACAACGCGATCATTCTGTTAAAATCGGTTTTTTTATAATCCACGATTTCTGTGTCAAATACTTCAATTCGGTTTATTGATAAAAACATCGCATCATAAGCCGTTTCTATATACTGCCTGCAAAAATATGAAAGTGTTTCGGATATACTGTTTGTTGAATTGTAATATATTAAAGCTGAACCGTCGCTATTTAGTTTTATCACTACATTTTCTTCCGTGATGTCATTATTATTTACCGCATCATGATAACCGGTTTCTTTTACAGGCACAATTTCAATTGTATTCCCGTCACAATATTCTGCACTTGAAGTGGAAATGCCGTTGTCTAACACAAAAATTTTATAAGTGTCTTTTGAATTATCCGTTGTGACACTTGAAATAAACAACAATAATATCACCGTCATGACAGGAAGAACAAATACAGATGCAAACATTTTTTTATCCGTCAATAATTTTTGAACTTCATGACCAAATATACAAAAGCATTGTTTCATATTTTACAGCCTTATTTTTAATCCTTTCTTTCCGGAACCGGAATTTATGGTTTCTGCTTCAGAATGATATTCTTTATAAAGTGCAATGAACGCTTCTCTCATATCCGAAGCATTTTGCGAACCGACCAATTCATCACATTTACCGCAAAATACGGAACGGCCGTCGATTATAACGCCCACTCGATCCGCCAATCTTTCGACCACTTCCAGAATATGAGTTGAAATTATAACGGTTTTTCCGTCTTGCTTCAGCTGAAGAATATAATCCTCTATAAGCTTTTGAGTCAGCACATCAAGTCCGTTCGTCGGTTCATCAAATATAACAATATCCGGATCATGAATCAAACAAACAGCAATCGACGTCTTTTGCTTCATTCCGGTAGAAAAGCTTTCGTACTTTCTGTCCGCAAAATTTGATATTCCCAAATATTTGAACAATTTATCTTTATTGTTATCGATTGTTTGCTTGTCGAGTCCATAAAGCTTTCCGTAATAATGCGCAAGTTCATTGGGTGTAAATTGCCCATCCAGCCTGATTTCATTTGTTAAAAAACCGATTTTCCTTCTGATTGTTTTTTCATTACCTATAGTTCGTATTCCGTCATATTCAATGTATCCGTCGGTAGGCGTGATTAATGTTGAGAGCATGCGCATTGTTGTGGTTTTACCGGCTCCGTTGGGACCCAACAATGCAAATATTTCATTGTCGTTAATTTCAAAATTTACGTTGCAAACCGCTTTAACTGCACCTTTTTCAAATGTTTTTTCGAGATTTGATATTTTTATCACAATGATAAACTCCTTTCTGTTTGTTTTGCGGCACAAAATAACATTATCAGGGACAAAAAAGCCGAGATTAACGCACCTATAATCAACGGTAAAACATGCGCTTGATTTGTAATTGCCTTCATTACCGTCACCGTAAAATTAGCAATCGGAATATATTCAACAAATTCTTTATCGCAAAAAACAGGTATGGATATCGAAAGTGAGACAATCAGCATTCCTATGCTGCAATATGACGATGCTTGCCTAACTTTTTCAAACATAGATGAAATAAAAATAAAACAAGCCGAACAAAAAACAGCCAAAATTGCAGATGATAATATTACGCAAAAAATCAAATCAAAAATATTATTGCAACTGTCCGTAATCATTTTGAACAATCGATGATTAAAAATATTTATACAAAAACCGGCAACAATGCATTCCGTTATAAAAATAAAAGTTCCGAGCATCGCCAAAAAAACGGTTTTTCCGCAAATTACAGAATATAAATTCGATCCGCTGAGGCGGAATATATCAAATGTTCCTCTTTCTTTTTCTCCGGTAACCATATCCGCAGATAACGATATCAGGCTCATGCATACCAGCATTACGGATATAATCGATATCATTACAAGCAAAGGCTTTAAAGAAAAAACGACTTGCTCCTCAGCACTGCTTATGTCTTCAAATGTAATACTCGGCATACCGCTCATATAAATTTCATAATAATCGTTTGCATTAAGTTCTATATTTATTTTTTCCGATATTTCCGAAGCAAGATAAATTAGCTCTGTATTTTCCGATATTGAGGAATCGTAACCGATTGTAATTTTCTTCTCCGTATCGTCAATCGCAATTCCCACAAAATTACGCAAAGAAGAAACATCGGTACTCATCTTTTGATTTTCGTTTGAAACACAAAATTCCGTTTTTTCATCAAAACCGGCATTTAACAAAATTTGATAAATTTTGTCGGAGCAATAGATCTTTAATATTCCTTCCGTTTCTTTTGCTTCAATAACGGATATGCCGCATATAATCAAAGCTATAAGAAAAATCGGAATCACAAAAACGGAAATAATCATTTTTTTATTACCGAAAAATTTTTTTAATTCCATAACAAATACGTTAATGAAAGTATTAGTCATCCTGCACCTCTAAAAATAAAACAAATCCTCAAATTTTTTTTCCAGCGCAATGCATAAAAGCAAAGCCAATTTTGCAGACGGATTAAATGTTCCTCCCTCAATTGCACCTATCGTTTGCCTGGATGCACCAACCATATCGGCGAGTTCGCTTTGGGATAAATTTTTCTCCGCCCGCGCAACTTTTAATTTATTTTTCAATACCAAATCATTTCCCATAATTCGCCCCTTATTCATGAAAAAACGCAATAAACTTAACAACGGCGCTGACGGCCAATCCGCCGAAAACAATGATATCTGCGATTCTTGAGTATTTTTTCAAAGTCAACAGTTGATAAAATGAAAATACGACATTGTTTACGGCACCTACGCCAATCAATAAAAATGCAACCGTCAAAAAATCGTAAGTACGACCGCTTTCAAAAATATATCCGTCAATTATAATTATTAAAGCGACAATGCAGGCAAACAGAATCCCTATATTACCCGCCAATTTATGGGCCTTTGTTGTCATTGCCTCAGTACGTTCATCTTGTTTTGCATTTTGTGCTTTTTTCAAAATTTCATCTTTGTTCATTTTGATACCTCCCGGTTTTTATTTTATTTATATATAAGGTATTTTTGCCTCAATGTCAAGTATTATAGCATTATGACAAGTAAATTTTACATCCGATCGCATAAAAAATACCGGAAACCGGATAAAATCTAAAAATCGGAATATACAAGCACTCCATTTGCCGGAAAGTCTTCACATTATCCCAACAAACAGAGTGCTTTTGTGGATCCTTCATGTATATGCTATGTAATTATTTGCAGTATAAATAAATACCGAATGCAAAACCACATATAAAGGAAATTGCCATAGCCATAATGTTACCCCCTTTCCGCTTCCGAAGCCAATATTTTTCGGTGTTGTCTACTTAACAATCGAAGCAAAGATAAAACCCGCAATAACACCACATGCAAAAGCCGCATACAACATCTCACATTTACCTCCTCACTTTACGTTGTCTCATAAAGCAGACTATTTGAAACATTAATGATATAATTACAATGCTTATAAAACAGACCGTTTTTAACATGTTTAATCATTTTCTTAAATCATTGATGTTATTAAAACAACGTTTCAAATAGTCTACTATATAAAACAAAATTATTTATTTTTTTTCGTATGAAGTCGTCGAAAAAATGTTGATTTGGATATACCGAGCCTTTCCGCCGCAACTCGTGAAGTAATTTCCCCTTTTATATAATAATTACAAATATTATCAAATTCATTTGGCAATTCTAACGGATTGCGGCCAAATCTTATTCCTCTGATTTTTGCGGCCGCAATTCCCTCCGCCTGCCTTTTCTTTATTAACTCTCGCTCGGTTTGGGCAACATAAGAAAGAATTTGAAGTACCAAGTCAGCAATAAAAGTACCCGTTAAATCCCTGTTTTTTGTTCGTGTGTCAAGTAGTGGCATATCTATTACAAAAATATCCGCCCGGATTTCCTTTGTTATAATCCGCCATTGTTTAAGAATTTCTTCGTAATTTCTGCCGAGACGATCTATACTTTTTATGTACAATACATCACCATATTTAAGCTTGCTTAACATTTTTTTATATGAAGGGCGTTCAAAGTCCTTTCCGCTTTGCTTATCAATAAATATATTTTCTGCAGGAATGTCATAACCGAACAACGATACCGTCTGCCTTGCTTCATTTTGATCTTTGGATGATACTCTGATATATCCGTAGTTACTCATATTACAATGTCTCCTTAATCCGTGCTTTAATTCAGGCCAAACTTCAGATACGAAAAATCGTTTCCATCAAAAAGGGGCTCTGACCTTTTACAGTCAAAGCCCTATCCGGGGCATTACAATGTCCCGATTCCGTTATTTTTTTTATAACACGCCCCAAATTTCTTTTGCGTAATCCTCTATCGTTCTGTCGGACGAGAACTTGCCGGCGGATGCAACATTAATGAAGCACTTTTTGCCGAATGCGATTCTGTCCTTATAATCGCGGTTTGCTCTTAATTTTGCGTCGACATACGAGTCAAAATCCGCAAAGATAAAGTAGTGATCGGGCTTGTGCCACGATGCTCCGTCAAGAAGGGATGTGTAAAGTTCCCTAAACATTCCCGTGCCGTTGTCCGTAAATGTGCCGTCGATAAGGGTATCGACAACACGGCGCAGTCTTTCGTTTTGCTCATAGATTGCCCTTGAATTGTAGCCTGATTTTTTAAGCTCCTCGATTTCCTCGACACGTTTTCCGAAGATGTAGTTGTTTTCTTCGCCCGCTTCCGCAACGATTTCGACGTTTGCACCGTCGTACGTTCCAAGAGTTACGGCGCCGTTAAGCATAAGCTTCATGTTGCCCGTGCCCGACGCTTCCGTTCCCGCTGTTGAAATCTGCTCCGAAATATCCGCTGCCGTGCAAAGCTTTTCGGCATAAGAAACGTTGTAGTTTTGCACGAACACAACCTTAAGCTTGTCCTTCATGTCGGGGTCAGCGTTAATCATGCGTCCGATTTCGTTGATATACTTGATTATGCCCTTTGCCCTAAAGTATCCGGGAGCCGCCTTTGCGCCGAATATAAAACACATGGGCGTGAAATCCTTTATTCTGCCGTCTTTTAAGCCGTAATAAATGTCAAGTATCGAAAAAGCGTTTAAGAGCTGTCTCTTGTATTCGTGAAGCCGCTTTATCTGGATATCGAATATGAAATCGGGATTGATAACGGTTCCTTCCTTCTCTTCGATATATTTTGCAAGCTGTACCTTTTTGATATGCTTTATTTCGTTAAACTTCTTAATGACCGTTTCGTCATCCGCATAAGGCATGAGTTTCTTAAGTTCATCGAGATCGGTGACAAAATTCTTTCCTATCATGTCACTTATGAATCCCGTAAGTTCGCCGTTGCAAAGCGCAAGCCAACGACGCTGCGTGATGCCGTTTGTCTTGTTGTTGAATCTTTCGGGATAAATGTGATACCACTCTTTTAAGGCATCGTTCTTCAAAATTTCCGTATGAATTGCCGCAACACCGTTTGTGGAATGGCTCGCATAAATCGCCATTCTTGCCATATGAACGAGGTTGTTGTCGATTATACGGTAATTGTCGATTGTGTAAGGCGCGAGGTCAAGACCCGTAAGCTCCTTTTCAGCCGCATGCTCGATCATGCGGACATACTTATACACATCCGGAACAAGCTCCTTAAACATCTTCACGTCCCACTTTTCGAGAGCTTCCGCCATGATCGTGTGGTTTGTGTATGCAAATGTCTCCTTTGCGACTTTAAGCGCAGCCTTAAATGTCATGCCTTCTTCTTCGACGAGTATTCTGATAAGCTCGGGGATCGCAATCGTCGGGTGCGTATCGTTGAGCTGAATCGCATATTTTTCGCCGAATTTCTTAAAGTTGTTTCCGAATTCCTTCTTGTAGGCGCGAACCATATCCTGTACGGATGCGCTCGAGAAGAAATATTGCTGGCGGAGTCTTAAGCGCTTACCGGCCGAAGTCGTGTCATTCGGATAAAGAACGGCGGAAATCGCAAAAGCTGCGGAACGCGCACGTGCTTCTTTTTCGTACTTTTGGTCGTTAAAGAGCTCAAAATCGAACTCATTTACAGGTTCTGCGCTCCACAGGCGAAGCGTATTTACCTTTTTCCCGCCGTAACCGATAACGGGCATATCGTAAGGAACGGCATAGACATCCATATCCTTAAAATGAACCTTTACCTTGTCGGCGTCACATCTTACAGACCACGGATCCCCGTCTGCAGTCCAGTCATCGGGTGCTTCAGCCTGGAAACCGTCTTCTATCGTTTGCTTAAAAAGTCCGTATCTGTACCTGATTCCGTAGCCGTTTAAATTAATCGAAAGCGTTGCGCCGGAATCAAGGAAACATGCGGCAAGACGTCCAAGTCCTCCGTTTCCGAGAGCGGGATCCGACAATTCCTCAAGCTCGCCCGGATCTCTCTTGGCTTCATCCATGAGCTCGGTATATTTTCCGAGAAGTCCGAGATTAAGGAGATTGTTGTATGTGAGTCTTCCGATCAAAAATTCGGCAGAGAGATAAGAAACTCTTTTTCCGGGAGCATAAAGCGCTTTCTCCGCAAAATCATGTCCCATGCCGGTAATCGAAGCCTCCGCAACAGCAGCATAAAGCTCGCGTGTTGTGGCATTTTCGACGGTTTTACCGTAATTTATTTTGAGAGCTTCCTTTACACAAGTTTTAAAATCTTCCATATTGCCTCCTGTTCTTTTATGTGAGCATTTTTATGCCGCTTATACTTTTTCATGCAAGCGGTTTTATGTCACATGTTTTCGTATTTTAAAAGGTATTTTGTCCTCAGCGATACGCAGATTGCTACGTGCGCTGCCGGTCACTTTTTTATATCCGTCCGTATGTTTCCGCAAGCTTCTTATAATATGCGGTGTCGATCGAATCAAGTTCGTCCTTCGTAATTCTGAAGCGCCAGTTTCCGCCGATCGTGGACGGGAAATTTGTGCGCGATTTGTTGTCAAGGCCAAGCAAATCCTGCGTTTGCAAGATGCATACCCTTCCGACCGACGCATAAGCCGCACGAATCATTTTTTTGGGAAGCTCCGTTTCACGCGTCGCTCCGTAATAATTCATAAGCTTTTTGATATTCGAAACGGTTGTCGAAAGGAGCGATCCCGCAAGCGTTTCGTTGTCGTGCGTTCCTATATAAACAATTATGTTGTCGGACGTGTAATTGTGCGGAAGGTAAGGATTCTTGGGATCTGCGTCAAGCGCAAACTCAAGAATCTTCATGCCGGGGTAATTGTTTTTATTTATAAGTGCCTTCACGGGCTCGGTAAGAACTCCGAGATCCTCCGCAATAAGCTTTGTGTCGGGAATCACGCGGTTAAACATTTTTGTGAGCTTTTCGCCCGGTCCCTTGATCCATTCGCCGTCAATCGCAGTGGGACAGGATGACTTAATCGACCAATAATTTACGATTCCGATGAAGTGATCGATACGAACGACGTCATAGCGGTATCCCGACGATTTCATGCGTTCTCCCCACCACTTAAAGCCCGTTTGTTCCATTACGTCCCAGCGGTAAATCGGATTTCCCCAGCGCTGACCCGTGGCGGAAAACATATCGGGCGGAACTCCCGCAATGTTGATTTCCCTTAGGTCTTCGTCAAGCTCGAACAATTCCGGATGAACCCAGACATCCGCCGAATCAAGCGCAACATAGAGCGGAATGTCGCCGATTATTTCGATTCCGAGGGAATTTACGTAGTTTTTGAGTTTGTTCCACTGTGCATCAAATTCAAATTGCAAAAACTTCCAGAAATCAATTCTGTCTGCACACTTATCCATATAGGAAGAAACGGCGTCATCGGTTCTTTTTTTTATGTCGTCTTCCCATTCCTGCCAAGAACACCCCCCATGCTCTTCCTTTACCGCCATATAAAACGCGTAATCGTCAAGCCAGAACGAATTGTCCTTTACGAATTTTTTGTATTCCGGTGTTTTCTTGTGATTGCTCTTTTTGTAAGCCGAATAAAGCACATCGAATCTGTTTTCGTAAATAAGCGCATAATCGACGTCCGTGGGATCCGCGCCCCAGTTTTTGCTTTGCACTTCCGTCCTGTCGATAAGTCCTTCGTCCGCAAGCATGTCGAGGTCGATAAAATAAGGATTTCCCGCAAATGCCGAAAAAGACTGATAGGGGCTGTCTCCGTAACTTGTGGGTCCTATCGGAAGCACCTGCCAGTATTTTGCTCCGAATTTCTTTAAGAAATCCGCAAATTCGTATGCGGCCGCTCCGAACGTGCCTATTCCGTAAGGCGAATGGAGCGAGCTTATGGGCATAAGAACGCCCGCGCCGCGCGTAAGACATCTTGAATTTTTTTCCATTTTATCCTCCGATTGCATGTAAACCCCATGCCGGTTTTCTTTCCGTTTCTCTAAAAGTTTCGATAATTTTCGAAAACTTTGTTTGATAATATAACTTTTCATACGTTCTGTCAAGATAAAATTGGGATATTTTAGCGTTTTGATTTTTTTATATAGATTTTCACCTTTGTATAAGTCCCATGTTCGTTTTCTTGATTTTTTAATTTCCTCATCTTATAATGACAACAAATTCAAAGCATGAAGGAAACAAGCCATGTACAAATTTGATTTAAATACACCCGCACACATCCATTTTATAGGAATCGGCGGAATATCGATGAGCGGACTCGCGCTGCTCTTGCTTTCAAAAGGCTTTAAGATATCGGGGTCGGACGAAGCCTCAAACGAAATCACGGAAAACCTCGCATCTCACGGCGCAATAATTTCAAAAGGTCATTTCAAAAAAAATATAACGGATGATTTGGATGCCGTAATCTATACGGGTGCGATTTCCGAAAACAATCCCGAAATCGTTGCGGCTAAAGAAAATCAAATCCCGCTTATTACGCGCGGGGTTCTCATGGGAATGATAATGAAGCACTACCGTCACGCGGTCGGAATTTCGGGTACGGACGGAAAAACCACGACCACGTCTTTGCTTTCGATGATGTTGGAAAACGCATGCTTTAATCCCACGATATCGGTCGGCGGAATTATCCCCGCGCTCAACACAAATTTTAAAATAGGAAGCGAAGATTATTTTGTTGTCGAGTCGTGCGAATACACAAATTCGTTTCTCGATTTTTCGCCGACGGACATAATCATACTTAATATAAGAGAAGATCACCTCGACTTTTTTAAGGACATAGACGACATAAGAAATTCATTTAAGAAATTTTCATGTCTTGTGCCTGGTACGGGTCTCGCCGTAATAAATTCGGAAATCCCCGATTACACAGAGCTTTTTAAAGACACAAAATGTCATATAAAAACGTACGGACTTATTGAAAATGAATCTTCGCGTGTTTCCGATTTCAACGCGGCCGCCGCAAACATAACCTACGACGAATGCGGGCGCGGAAGTTACGACTTATACTTTGACGGCAAATTTATGGGGCGTATCACGGTTAATCTAATCGGTCGCCACAACGTTTCAAATTCGCTTGCCGCAATACTTATGGCGTTGAACTACGATGTCCCTTTCTCCGTGATAAAGGAAACCTGTGCCGCATTTTCGGGCGCAAAAAGACGCTTTGAACCGAAAGGCACTTTTAACACCGTTCCCGTAATCGACGATTATGCGCACAATCCTTCGGAAATAAAGGCGACATTAACCGGTGCACGCGCCTACAATAAAAGAATCGTAACGGTTTTTCAGCCGCATACATACAGCCGCACAAAGGCATTTTTACACGAATTTGCGGACGCTCTTTCACTTTCCGACGTGGTTGTTCTCGCCGACATTTATGCCGCAAGGGAAATCGACGACGGAACGGTTTCATCTGTGTCAATATATGACCTTTTAAAGCAAAAAGGTAAGGAAGTATACTATTTTTCGACCTTCAAAAAAATAGAAAATTTTTTGAGCACCTTTTTAATCAACAACGATATGTTGATAACCATGGGCGCCGGAAACGTTGTAAATGTTGGCGAAGAACTTTTGAGCGGAAAGTTTTCCACATTATCCACATCGGGCGATAATTTTTAAATCGCATTTTAACTCTCCGACTGTTGACACAGTTTGGTTTGTCAAGTGTTTTTTTATCCACATTGTCCACATTTTGAACGTGTGATTGCCCCCAAAAAAATAAATCCGATAACTTCTCTTTCGTATGGTATAATGTGCGCTGTCAGATGATGACAGGGATTACGAACGGGGAGTGTTTATTTAAAATTATGGGCGATATAATGATAAATATTGAACATGAAAATTCCACAACGAACGTTTCAAACATATTCATAGACAGATATCTTGCATCCGCAAACGGTTCATATGTAAAAGTGTACCTTTATTTGCTCCGCTGCCTTTCGGCAAAGGACAAGTCTTTTTCCGTATCCACCGCGGCGGATTTTTTTGACGACACCGAGGGCGGCATCACACGTGCGCTCAAATACTGGGAAAAGCAGGGTCTTTTGAGCCTTACCGTAGACGACAAGGAAATTCTCGGAATTACGCTTCTTGACGTTGTTACGCCCGAAATGCATGCGCTTAAGGCAGCACAAACGCAAAACAAGGCTTCGATCATTTCGATTCACAATCCGAAAACAAAGGCTCCGGACTCCGAAAAGCCTCCGGTCGTACAACGCCCCGAATATCATATATATACCGCAGACGAAATAATGAAATCTCTCGATTCGAGAGAACTTATGAGTATCACAAACGCGATACAGACGTATTACGAGCGTACCTTGACGTCGGACGAAACAAGCCTTATTCTCTTTATTTATAACGAACTCTGTTTTTCGGAATCGCTTTTGCTTCACTTATACGAAACATGCATCGAAAAAAATCAAACGAAGATTGCATATATTCAGAAGGTTGCGTTCGACTGGTACGAAAACGGCATCAAAACAACCGAAGAAGCGGACATTTACATGCAAAAATTCAACGCTCTCGTATCTGCGGTAAACAGGGCATTCGGCTTGAACCGCTCTCTCGGCGACGTAGAAATGAAATATGTAAATTCCTGGCAGCGCATGGGATTTGCGCCGGAAATCGTGAAGGAAGCCTGCGACAGGACTTTAAAAGGCATAAACAAACCGAAATTCGAATATGCGGACAAAATTTTGAAGGAATGGAAAGCGGAAGAACTCATGACTCTTTCCGAAATTCACGAGAAAGACTTAAAGAGATCCGCAGAAAACGCGAATAAGTCTTATAAAAAGCCCGCATCCGCACTTTCACGTTCCGCGGAAAATTATAATTCCCGATACGAACAGCGCGCTTACACGGACGACCAGATCAACGACATGTCGTGCGAGCTTGTTATGGAAACGCTTAACGGCTCAAACTAAAAAAAGGCACATAACTTTGCATTGAAACTACGGTATAAACTTACATCACAGAGATAAGGCGGTTTTTATGGCTCTCACAAACGACCAATACGACAAAATAATAAATTCCTATGCGGTTCGCAAAAAAAAGTCCGCCGATCTTTTTGACTCGCGCCTCAACGAGGTGCAGACAAAGATTCCGGAATACAAGGCCCTCTCCGACAAGGTAATTTCGCTTTCGATGGACTATGCAAAGGCGGAATTGTTTAAGGAGCCTTTTTCGGGCAATTTAAAGCGCGAAATCGAAGTGATAATACAAAAGAAAACGGAGCTTTTGACTCAAAACGGCTTCCCCGCGGATTATCTCACAAATATTTATGTTTGCCCTTTTTGTCATGACACGGGCTTTGTCGACAACAAAAAATGCCGATGCTTCAAACAAAAAGAAATCAATCTTATTTATTCGGAATCAAACATCAACACGACTCTCAAAAATGTCACTCTCGATGATTTTTCGTTGAGATTTTATGACGAAAATTTAATCGATCCCGTATTCAACGTGGATTCTTTGAAGCTTGCACGCGCATCGCTTTCAACCGCGCAAAAATTTGTGCGTGATTTTGACACGCATCCCGGCAACATAATCATGTTCGGAAATGCCGGGCTCGGAAAAACATATCTTTCGCATTGCATCGCAAACGAAATTATAAAAAAAGGTCATACGGTGCTTTATCTTACGGCAACGGAACTGTTTTCGGCTCTCGGAACGTTTTTTAAGAAGGGCACGGGAAATGCGGAATTTGACACCAAAAGCTATATTTTTGACTCGGAGCTTCTCATAATCGACGATCTCGGTTCGGAGCTCGTGAGCGAATTTTCCGTATCCAATCTTTTTACGTGCATAAACGAGCGCTTAAACTTAAACCGCTCGACAATCATTTCCACAAACATGGATTACGGAAAATTAAAAAACACCTACGGAGAAAGAACGACCTCTCGTATTCAGGGCTATTACCAAAATTTGAGATTTTACGGAAACGACATAAGGCAAGTCTTACGACGTGAGAAAAACGCAAAATAAAAAATTTGTAATTTTTTCGCCACTTGACAAACAAAAAAAACTGTTATAAAGTTTGTCGCGGCTTAAAAGTCACTTTTTAAACAAATCATACGGAGGATCAAAAATGTCACAGGATGAAATCTGGAACACCATTCCCGTCGGAAAGCTCGGAATTATCGCTTTAAAGAGCTGTGCCGGCATCGCAAAAGAGGTTGACGATTATATCGTCGAGTGGAGAAGCGGTCGTGTACACGACGAAATGGACACAATCAATTTTGAAAGTTACAAGAAGGAATCCTATCTTGTAAACGCCGAATGTCCGAGATTCGGCTCGGGCGAAGCAAAAGGTTTAATCAAAGAAACCGTTCGCGGCGATGACTTATATTTTCTTGTAGACATCACAAATTACTCCATCACATACAACGTAAGCGGACACGAAAATCACATGTCCCCGGACGATCATTTTGCGGATCTTAAAAGACTCATTGCCGCAGTCGGCGGTAAGGCACGCAGAATCACCGTCATCATGCCTTTTCTTTACGAAGGACGCCAGCATAAAAGAAGCGCCCGCGAATCTCTCGACTGTGCCATCGCACTCCAGGAGCTCATCAACATGGGTGTCGATTCGATAATCACATTTGACGCACATGATCCCCGAGTTCAAAATGCCATTCCTTTAAATTCGTTCGAGACCGTACAGCCCACATATCAATTTATAAAGGCGCTCCTCAAAAAGGTTCCCGATATCATCCTTGACACACAGCATACAATGGTTATAAGCCCCGACGAAGGAGCAATGAGCAGAGCCGTGTACTTCGGTTCCGTAACGGGCACGGACGTCGGCATGTTCTATAAGCGCCGTGATTTCACACGTGTCGTAAACGGACGCAATCCGATTGTCGCACACGAATTCCTCGGCTCCGATGTTGCCGGCAAAGACGTAATCATCATCGACGACATGATTTCATCCGGTGAAAGCCTTCTTGACACGGCAAAAGAATTAAAGAAAAGAAACGCAAAGCGTATTTTCCTTTGCGCAACGTTCGGTCTTTTCACAAACGGACTTGCGGCATTTGACGAAGCTTACGAAAACGGCGTATTCAACCTCATGATCACAACAAACTTAGTTTACCAGACACCCGAGCTTCTTGCGCGCCCCTATTATGCGACGGCCGAAATGGCAAAATATATTGCGCTTCTTATCGATGCGCTTAACCACGACCGCTCAATCAGCGAATTCCTGAGCCCGACCGAGAGAATTCAGAAGTTTCTTAAAAAATACCGCGGCGAACAGGAAAATAACGTGAAATAAAGCAAAGTGAAGTAAATCACCGGTTGCACAAACGTGCATCTGACATGTAAATTTAACCCGAATAAACCTCCAAACCTTGTTTTTCTTGCAAAATCAATACAAATAAAGTATGATATAGCAAGGGTTAAGGAGGTTTTTTTATGCTTAACAAAAATATTCCGACAAAAGAGATCAGATCCGGAATGATACTTTCGGCGGACGCGGTCGACATTACGGGTAAAGTTGTGTCGGCAAAGAACACCGTGCTTTCGCCGCGCATCGTGCAGGCTCTCATTCGTCACGAAATCAATGAGGTACATGTTTTTATTCCCGACAGGATTTTAAAAGAAACCGATTTGATCACACATACGGAGCCCGAAAAAACATTCAATGACACGATTGACCCGGAGCAAAAAAACTTCAGAAAAGCATTGTTGCAAATTGCGGGCGATTTATCGGAAATGTTTGAATCACTCATGATAAATCCCGCGGCGCACTATGATTTCGATTCGCTTGTAAATAAAGCAAACTCTCTGTCGGAGCGTTACGGTAACACTTTACGCGTGCTCGAACTTTTGCAATCCGCACGCGACCTTGACGACACGGTTTATATTCATTCCGTCGGAGTCGCCTTAATTTCGCGAATAATCGGAATCAAAGCGCAAATGAATACGGAGACGCTTCACGAACTTGTGCTCTCCGCTCTTTTTCACGACATAGGCAAAATGACGATTTCCGAGGACGTTTTAAACAAAACAGGAAGACTTACGGAAGACGAGCTTGAAGAAGTCCGCTCCCACACGGTGCTCGGCTACGGAATACTTTCAAAAACAAGACTTCCTCACTTTGTTGCCGAATGCGCGCTTTATCACCACGAGCGTTATGACGGCTCGGGATATCCGGACGGCGTAAAGGGCGACGCAATCCCACTTTACGCAAGCTATGTCGCAATCGCCGACGTTTATTACGCAATGACTTCAAAGCGCACCTACCGCGATGACATTTGCGCATTCGACGTGCTCACGGCATTTGAAGACGACGGCTACCAAAAATATAACGTAAGCGGCCTTTTGCCTTTCTTGAATTGCATCGCGCAATCGCAAATCGGAGCGCATGTCATATTAAACAACGGAAGCGAAGGAAACATCATAATGTTAAATAAACGCCTCACACGCCCCATAATAAAGGTCGGTTCCGAATTTATAGATCTTTCGAGAAAAACAGAGCTTGAAATTATCAAGGTCGTGTGATAGAATGACAACCCACGAGAGTTCGCAGTCCTCCTCTCGCAAAACAAAACCAGGAAGTAATCGAATATGAAAAGCAATTTTTACGATCACAAACACGTTTTATTTATTACAAGGGCAGCCGTTACGGCTGCCTTATATTTTGCATTAAGCGCTTTATCCGGCGCATTCGGGCTTTCGTCCGGCGCAATTCAGGTGAGAATTTCGGAAGCCTTGTGTATTCTCCCCTTCTTTACCGGTAGTGCGATTTTGGGAGTAACGCTCGGATGCTTTTTATATAATCTCGCATCCGGATGCATCATGATTGATGTGATACTGGGCTCCGTCGCAACGCTTATAGGCGCCGCAGGCACATATTTTATGTCGCGAATGCTTACTGTAAAGTCCGGTTCCGGAAGCCCAAAAAACAAAACTTTAAAGAAAATAATTCCTTTTCTTTTACCCTTACCCACAATACTCGCAAATTCCCTGATTGTGCCTTTCGTGCTTAAGTTTTACGGAATCGACACGCCGTATATCTTAAATTTTGCGACCGTATTTGCAGGCGAATTTATTTCGGCAGGGATTGTCGGGAATATACTTTACCGGGCTCTGTTACCGATAAAAGGAAAGTTGTTTAACTAAAAAAAGCGGCCACAAAAGCCGCTTTTTTGATAGGAATAATAATTTTCTGTCACCTTCCGTCTTTTATTATCTCCATCCCTCTTTTATTCCGCCTTCAATTCTTCCGCAATCTCAACCTGCGTTGCCTTATATGACAGCATCACGCTTAAAAATACCGTTATGCCGGCCGCACACACAAAAAATATCGCGATCGAATACCCCGAAACATAAATTGTCCACATTTCCGACAGTTTAAAGTACCGATACAGTTTATAACCGCTAAAGAAAACGAGCACCATATCGATTGCAATCATGATATCCGCAACAAGAAGCACAAAGCTCTCTGTCATAAACTGCACAACAATGTTGAATTTTGAGGCACCGAGTGCTCGTTTTACGCCTATCTCAAACTTTCGTTCCGATATAACATTCGCAAAGCAGCCGTACAGGTTTATCCCGAGTATCACTACAAGCATCACCGCAATGATTGCCTTATCGGATGCATTTTGAATCTTTGCTTCGGCTTCTTCCCTGTAATTTTTGTATGCCGTGAAACATGCCGTATCCATATATCTGTTTACAATTTCCTCGATCTGTTCAAGATACTCGGATTCGATAACTATTCCTGATCTTGTTTTGTATCGTTCATCCAGATTTCCTATATCGAGTCCTTCTTCGCAAATAAAAACATATGCCTCACTGCTCCATCCCTCAACTTCATCGTATTTAAGTTTGTATAACTCATCACATTCGAAAGTTCCGACCACGGTCATTACAAAACGATCACTTTTACCGCTATAGTTTATGTATTCCGTTGAAAATTCAAACGGCATATCCGGTTCTCCAAGCGCTTCATAGAAACTTTTTTCAATAATCGCTTCATTTCCCGAAAGTGATTTCTTACTTTCGTCACAGTATATCACCTGAACTTCCTTCATACCGTTTACGCCCTCTGAAGACACCTGAAGCATCATCGACGTTTCACCTTCAGGCACCGTATTAAGTGTGAGCCACAGCCTGTTCCCGTATTCTGCGAGTTTTAAACTTACATGATTATAGGTATAATAAGTTGCTTCGATCCCGCTTTCATTTATGGCATTCTTTATCTTTTCAATACTTCCCTCTCCGTTCTCCTTATCTATGCTCAAAACATTATCGGGAAATGTTTTCACGGTCTTATAATTATTGTAGACCCGAGAATCCGAATAGATAAGATAACCTGCCAGTATCATAAACGAAAAAACAATCGTGATCGACAGGTTCTTATAACTCCGCATGTTTCGCATAAGCATGAGGCAAGCGTGTTTCAAGTGGTTAAATACATGCTTCATAAAGCCTTCCTTTCTCCAGTCTGTACACCTTTGAACCCGGAAGTATCGTTCCCGTATCATGGGTGATCAGGACGATCGTCCGTCCGGCTTTATTTTCATTTTGAAGGATGCCGAGTACCGCCTTCTTATTTTCCTCATCAAGGTTTCCCGTCGGTTCATCCGCAAGGATAAGCCCGGGGTCATTTACGAGGGCCCTTGCAACGGCAACCCTTTGTTTCTCGCCACCCGAAAGAAGATTTGCGCGTTTTTCTAAAAGCTCCCCAATCTGCAGCCTCTCTGCCATATCGTTTATTACGTTAACCTGCTTTTTGCTGTACATGGTAGGAAGCATTATGTTCTCTTTGCATGTAAGAGTCGGGATCAGATTGTAGTTCTGGAACACAAACCCGATCCTCTCAAGGCGCATTCTGTTATAGTCTCTTCCGCTCTTTATCGAAGTATCGTCAAGCACATAATTTCCGCCGTCAAACTCTCCTATGAGCCCAAGTATATTCAGAAATGTCGATTTCCCGCATCCCGACTTTCCGACTATCGTTACGATATCGCCTTTTGCGACACTTAAGTCAAGTCCGTCAAGGACGTTTCTCGTCATGCCGTTAAAACTTTTGCGGAGATCCTTTATCTCAATTTTGACGCCTTCCAAGATCAGCCCTCCACAATACTCTTATAGCCGGAGTCAAACAACATGCCTTCCTCTACGCCCTCAACCCCTATATAACGTCCGGTCGAAATACCGAGTTCAACTTCAAGTTCGGCAATAAAGTTACCGAGTTCATCAACCTGTCTAACATAATATGCGTCCGAATAGTCATACCGGTAAATACACTCCTTATCAAGCACGAGCATCCCTGTGTACACCATTCCGTTTGTAAGCGTCAAATCGCATGCACCGCTCTTATGCGAAAAAGTGCCGTCACACGAAGATATAAGCACCTCATAGTAACCGTCGGCATTCTGAACGTCGTAACACTTGGAAACAACATACCTGTTTTCCTTGCTGTCCTTAAGTTCCGTACCGTTTTTCATATATTTTACGTATCTGGAATTGTTTGTACACTTTATCTTAAGCGCAACATCCTCGTAGTCATCAATAAGAACACATTCCCGCCCTTTCGTAATATCAATTTCCGATATGACTCCCGATACGGGTGAGCATATATCGGTATCGTCGCAGACTCCTATCCTGTCGCCTGCGTTAACAAGATCTCCTTCTTTCACAAAGATGAATGCGTTTTTGTCCTGCGAAATCTCTGAAATATCAAGCACATAGTTCGATAAACTCACATATTCTCCGGATACGGTGAAATATTCTTTCACGTCCATCCTCTTTGCCGCGCAGAGCGTTCCGTACGATTTTTTTGTAAGCGTCACCTTTTCCGCCTGCAAATACTTACTCTGTTCCGTTTCCGAAATGATACATGTCGTAATTATCGGAAATGAAAGCAAAAGTACAACTATAATACCCGTAATAATCTTACCTAATTTCCCCATTTCTATACTCCAATGTTACCAACCATTTCATAATATATCGACATATATGCTACCAATCATTTCATAATATGTTGACATGTCAATTCCCTCATATTTTAAAAGATAATATTCGTAAGCATCCGTTTCTTCCCAATAAAAACACATATCGGTAAAAGCCACGGCTTTCTTTCCATAAGCCTCATACTCAAGACAGAGTGGCCTGCTTACCCATTTCGAACCATATCCCGATAATGTCGGATCGTTCGCATATATAGCCAGCTTAAGGCTTTCGCCCTTCTCGACCTCAAATGAGCTTTTTCCGTCCCACGTAAAGTTTATTTTCTTTCCGTCACACGTTGTCTTTGAAACTTCCACCCGGTCAACCATAACCTCCGGTGAATTGTAAAAGTATAGTCCCGTTATCTCCGCATCCGCATTCGCATAATAAACCCAACCGTCATCCGTAAGCTGCATGTTTTGTTCATGTTTTTTTTCGAATACATTTCCGACACAGCCTGCCGTTTTACACCATACCACACCGTCAACGGTAATATCCTCTGTTTCTTCATACGTTATCTTTCCGATATCATAATCAAAGATTCTTCCGTCACCCAATGTAATGCTCATCTTTGTAACGGGATCATCCTTTAATGCTTTCATATCCGGAAATGATACATTGATTGTTCCGATATAAAGATTATTGCATTTATCAACTTCTCTTTCTTTCCACATAAGACAATAATCTTCCGTGGCTTCATCAAATAATTCTCCCTCCTGCATTTTCTCTGCAACAGCATCCCAATCTATTCCCTGCTCAGTAAAGAAAATATTTAGGTTCATTATTTTCGGATCTTCATTTATCGTAAAATCAAACTCATATGCGGCATTCGTATCCAATTCGGCATTTACTATTGAAATATTGGGATCGATTGTAATAAAGGTAAAAAAGGTGTAAGCTATCATGGAATATTCAGAATATTGTATATTATAATCACTAAGCACAACCTCAAAATAATCCGAAGGAATATCTATATAAGATATCTCCGTCTCTGCTTCTCCGCTTTGATTTTCGATATTCTTATCTTTTTTCAAGCACCCCGTAGAAGACAATATAAGAACTAAGATTGCAAATGTCAGAATAATTTTTTTTCTCATTTATTTTCCCCTTTAAAGATTGGGCGATGGGATTTATTCCATCGCCCAAACATGTCCTCTTTAATTTGCCATATACTCATAATCTTCTTTCAAAAGATCTCCCGTGCGTTCCCATCTGAGATACTTTTGTAATGTTCCGTTTGTTTTCATGGGAGAATAGTCAACCGTCCATGCATAGATCTCTTTGGTAGTATCAGAAAGTATCGTATTGGAAGTGTTCACCGATTTGACATTTTGTTCAATTGAATAACTTATACTTTTTCCGGGTATTGTCACAACAGGTCTGTAATATCCGTCACGATAAGAAGCCGGCACACTTATGGTTAACGCAACCGAAGTGGACACGGTTTCCTCCGTCGTTACTCCTATCGTATCCTGAAATTCTGCAATTACGGGGCCCACTTCATATCCTGCAACAAATGATATCTCGTTACTGCATGCTACAGACACGCTCGTTCCCCTTTCAATCGTCATACTTCCGACCGGATCATTATGAATATGCATCAGCGATTCTGACGCTATAGTTTCAGTATATGAAGCATCAGCGATTACAGATGCATAAAACGTATCCGTTGTTGTCGTTCTAACCGTTGCAGGGCCACCACTGTCCCTGTATGACTTATTCAGCACTACGCTTGCCGCAAATGCCTTCACCCCGGGATAACCATACATAAACAATCCTATTACAAGTGCTATTGCAACGATCCTCTGTGCTGCCCGAATCATAATTTTTGCCATATGGCTCTTTTTTGATTCTTTTTTGTTCATTCCTTCCCCTCCATAATCTTTTATATTTGTCCATAACAAACACTATAATTTATACAAGATTTTTTCATACATGTCAACTGTTTTCCGACAGTTTTGAAGCTGAATCCGTAAGTCATACAAAATTTAATTCAAAAGAAAAATCTTAAACCACCGTTTCTCCGCAATTATTTAACATGTCTCACATTTCCGGTACACATGTAAATTTATCCGATAAAAGAGTCGCGAAGTAGCTCGATAATCGATTATGAGAAGTCAGTCTTTACTTCTCATGATACGCAAAAAGTAACAAAAAAGCGGCCATAAAAAGCCGCTTTTTTTATTTATTCTATTTTACCTTAAATCTCAAAACATAAAAGCTTCTCTTTTCAAATACGTACGAATCCCTGATATCCGCATCAAATTCCTTTTCGGAAACCTTATTCGGATTTTCCGCCGTATTAAAATCGTTAAAGTCTTTTCCCGTAAGAAGTGCTACATGCGCGCTTGCATCCACGTTAAATCCGTTAAAACAAATATCGATCTTCTTATCCTCTTCCGTCGCATTAACAACCTTTAATATCACTTCGTTTGATTCGGAATCAAATACGGAGCTTACATAAACGCGCAGCTCTTCCTGATCAAAATCAAGTGAATACGCGAGCGTATCCGAACCCGAATTTACCGAATACATTTTTTGAACGTGGTAGCTCGGTGAACCGTAAGCAATTTCATCGTTAAACCAAATCATGTCGGGCGCCCATTGAACATATCCGAGTCTCGCAAAGAGAGGCGCATAAGATGCCATTATTACGACATCCGAGTTTCTTTCGACACCCGTCAAAAATGCAGCTTCACTGAGTGCACCGACGAGCGTGTTTCCGCTTTGCACCGAACCCGTACGCACGGGATGAGCCGCATATTCGCCCGAAAATACCTTTACGTCGCGGTCATAGTCGTCATAGAATTTTGTATTCGTAAAGAACCACTCGGGAGACATATAATAATGCTCGTCGATTGCGTATGCGAAGTTCTTTTTGTTCTTATTCTCACGATAGAAGTTCCATGCTGCTTCGTATCTCGCAGTATGAACATCCGGGCCCGCAGAGCCTATCAAAAGCATATCCGGATATTTCTCGTGAATTGCTTCTTCAAACCTGCGATAACGTTCAAAAAATCTCGATTTGTCCGTTTCCCATTGCTCGTTTCCGATACCGATGAATTTTAGGTTAAAGGGAGCGGGATGACCCATCTTAACTCTCACATGTCCCCATTTTGTGCTTTCGTCACCGTTTGCGAATTCGATTAAGTCGAGCGCATCATCTATATATTCGCGGAAAGCGGGATCTTCAAGTTCAACCATTTCTGTGGACATATATTGACATGCAAGTCCCACGCTCACAACGGGAAGCGCTGCGGCACCGATATATTCGCAAAGTAAGAAATATTCGTAGTAGCCGAGTCCGTATGTCTGGTTGTAATGCGTATAACGGCTTCTGTATCCGTTCTTTTCGCTGTTGTCGTGAACCGACCATCTGTTCCAGTTGGCTTTTCTTGTCTTAGGGTCGCCGACCGAATCCTTCCAGCGGTAGCGGTTTTCAAGGTTGTTTCCCTCGATTATGCATCCGCCCGGGAATCTTAAAAATCCCGGCTTAAGCCCTTTTAAGAGATCCGCAAGATCACGTCTGAAGATGCCGTTAACGGCGTTCTCCGGGAAAAGCGATATAAAATCAAAATCTGCCGCACCCGATGCGGAAAGTGTGACAACAAGCTTTGCGTTATGCACGGAAACGGGTGAAACAAATGAATAATCGTATTCCTTCCACTTATCTTCCTTTACCGCAGAAAATGATTTCTTAAAAATCACGTCCCCGTCTTTTTCGATCGAAACAATTATTTCACCGTCATATTCGGGCGTATTCGCATAAAATTTTCCGTTATAAGACTCGCCCTCCGCAAGTGTAAGTCCGTCGTAAGACTTGTTTGTAAATCCCGAATTTGCGCGACGTGAAAGCAAATGAAGATAATGCGGGTTTTCCTTTGTTAAAGGATTTGTGGTTCTTGTTTCAAGCGCAACAAAAGGGCAATCCGTGGGGTACTTATACCATCCGTAAAGTCCGTCGTAAGCATTTGCGTATGCATCGTTTATGCCCGTTGTGCTGTAAGCCTCAAAGTTTCTGTTTTCGATCATTTCGGCATAAAGTCCGCCGTCTGCGGCATAGTTTATGTCTTCGAAAAAGAGGCCGAACATCCCCCTGTTTATCTTGTGCAATTTTTCGTTTTGTACGGTTATGTTCATGATTACCTCTCGCAATTGTTGACTGTTCTGGGGAAAGGAATTACGTCACGAATATTTGACATACCGGTCAAATACATGATAAGGCGCTCAAAGCCGAGTCCGAAGCCCGCATGGCGAGCCGTTCCGTATTTGCGGAGATCAAGGTAAGACTCATATTCCTCGTCCTTTAAACCAAGCTCATGCATTCTCTTTAAGAGGACATCGTAGTTGTCTTCACGCTGGCTGCCGCCGATAATTTCACCGATTCCGGGCACAAGGCAGTCCGTTGCCGCAACCGTCTTTCCGTCGTCGTTTAACTTCATATAGAACGCCTTAATGTCCTTCGGATAATCCGTAACGAATACGGGGCGCTTAAAGATTTGCTCGGTCAAATATCTTTCGTGTTCGGTTTGCAAGTCGCAACCCCACGATACCTTGTAATCGAATTCGTCGTTGTGCTCGGAAAGAATCTTGATCGCATCCGTGTATGTTACGCGTCCGAATTCGGAATTAATTACGTGATTCAGGCGTTCGATAAGTCCCGTGTCAACAAATTGATTGAAGAAATTCATCTCTTCGGGCGCATTTTCGAGAACATAGCCGATAACATACTTAAGCATGCTCTCCGCAAGAATGATGTCGTCGTCGAGGTCCGCAAAAGCGATTTCGGGCTCAATCATCCAAAACTCCGCGGCATGACGTGTCGTGTTGGAATTTTCGGCACGGAATGTGGGTCCGAATGTGTAGATATTCTTAAACGCCATTGCGTAGTTTTCGCCGTTCAACTGTCCGGAAACCGTAAGATTTACGGGCTTATTGAAGAAATCTTTCGAAAAATCCACCTTACCGTCGGGAGTAAGAGGGAGATTGTCGGGATCGAGCGTCGTCACACGGAACATTTCGCCCGCGCCTTCGCAGTCACTGCCCGTAATAATGGGAGTGTGAACGTATACAAAATCTCTTTCCTGGAAAAATTTATGAATTGCGTATGCCGCAAGCGAACGCACTCTGAACACGGCCTCAAATGTGTTTGTACGGGGGCGCAAATGCGTGATTGTTCTTAAGTATTCAAGAGTATGTCTCTTTTTCTGGAGAGGATAATCGGGTGTCGACGTGCCTTCCACAAAAACTTCGGATGCCTGAATTTCAAAAGGCTGCTTTGCGGTGGGTGTTTCAACGAGCGTACCCGTGACGATTACCGCAGAACCGACGTTAAGACGCGAAACTTCGTCGAAATTTTGCATTGTGTCATGATAAACAACCTGAATAGGCTCAAAAAAAGTACCGTCGTTTAACACAATGAATCCGAAGTTCTTGGAATCACGTATGCTTCTTACCCAACCACCGAGGTGCACTTCTTTCCCGATAAATTTTTCCTTGTTGCGAAAAATATCGCGAACACTTGTAATCTTAATGTCCATTTGTATATCCTCTCTATCTTATACCATATTCTTTTGCGAGCTTTTCAAATACGGGCAAAGCTCTTTCTATCGTTTCCGTCTGTACGCAATATGCGATTCTCACATGTCCCGGACATCCGAAATCGGTTCCCGGAACAAGCAAAAGATCGTATTTCTTTGCGCGCTCGCAAAAAGCATATTCGTCCTCTTCCAAGGCACGCGGGAACATATAAAATGCGCCCTCGGGCTTTACGCACGAATATCCCATTGAAATGAGTCCGTTGTACAAAACATCGCGATTCTTTTGATAAATCGAAATATCGGATGTTTCCGACGCGCACTTTGCACAAACTCTCTGGAAAAGGCTGGGTGCATTTACGTATCCGAGAATTCTTCCCGCTCCGCAAACGGCGGCGTACACATCACGCGCCGCATCCATTTCGTCAGGAACCGCAACGTATCCGAGGCGTTCTCCCGGAAGCGACAAAGATTTCGAAAACGAATAACATACAAAGGTGTTATTGTAATATTTTGTCACAAAAGGAAGCTTGATGCCGTCAAAAACTATTTCGCGATACGGCTCGTCGGAAATAAGATAAATCGGATGGCCGTATTTTTTTTGTGCCTCTTCAAGTATTCCCGCAAGGCGCTTGATTGTGCTTTCGGAATAAACGGCGCCGCTCGGGTTGTTGGGCGAATTGATTATAACCGCCTTTGTGTGCTCTGTGATACTTTTGGTAAAAGCGTCAAAATTTATCTGGAAATTGCCTGTATCAGCCGGAATAAGCACGCACTTGCAGCCTATCGTGTTTTCGATCCAGCACTTATATTCGGGAAAGAAAGGTGCGGGAACTATGAATTCGTCGCCCGCGCATGCAATCGCCTTTAACGTAATGCATATTGATGCCGCCGCACCGACCGTAATATAAAAATTATCCGCATTAAAATGTGTCCCGAAACGTGAATTGAGGCTCTCCGCCATTGCCTCGCGTACCCGGGGAAGTCCCTGCGCCGAAGTATATCCGTGAAGAACGTCCGCTTTTTCCGTATCAACAAAATATTTGATTTCGCGTGTAACGGAGTCCGGCGGACTTACGCTCGGATTTCCGAGTGAAAAATCAAAAATGTTTTCGCGTCCGACAACGCGTGCCCGCGCATTTCCGTATTCAAAAATTTCTCTGATTGTCGACCGTTTTTTTCCGAGTCGCATCATTTGTTCCGATATCATACCTTAAATCTGTAGCCCTTGCCCCAAATGGTTTCGATATATTGCGGGTTTGTGGCATCCTCCTCAATCTTTTCTCTTATCTTTTTGATATGAACGGTAACGGTTGCGATATCGCCGTCACTGTACGATTCCATTTCCCAAATCTTATTGAAAAGCTCTTCCTTTTCGTAAACGCGGTCAGGATGCTCCGCAAGGAACGTGAGCAAATCGAATTCTTTCTTCGTAAGATTCTTTTCTTCGCCGTTTATGAAAACACGACGTGAAGCCTTGTCGATCTTTAAGCCTCTGATCTCGATTGTTTCGCTCTTGTGCTCCGAGTCGCCGGCAAGACGCGCATAACGTGCGATATGTGCCTTTACGCGCGCAACAAGCTCATTGGGGCTGAAAGGCTTTGTGATGTAATCGTCCGCACCGTAACCGAGTCCCTTGATCTTGTCGATGTCCTCCTTCTTTGCCGAAACAAAAAGAATCGGAACATTTTTCTTTTCGCGGACCTGTTTGCAAATTTCAAAGCCGTCAACGCCCGGAAGCATGATGTCAAGAATCAAAAGCCCGAAGTCCCCGTCAAGCGCCGCCTTTAAGCCGCTCCTGCCGTCTGCCTGCACCTGTACCTCATAACCTCCGAGTTCGAGATAATCCTTCTCGAGTTCGGCTATGGAATTGTCGTCCTCCACTATAAGTATTTTTGTAGCCATTTTACTGCTCTCCTTTCTTTATGGTAAAGGACATCGTGGTCCCTTTTCCGATCTCACTTTTAACAAAAACCCTTCCCTTGTGTTCCTTGATGATTTTTTCGACGATCGCAAGTCCGATTCCCGTACCTGCACGCCCGGACGTCCTTGATTTGTCCGCCCTGTAAAATCTTTCGAACACGTGCGATTGCTCTTCCTTTGAAATTCCGATTCCGTTGTCGGTCACCGACACCCTCACCGAATCTCCCGAATCGGTAAGACGGATTTCGATTTCCCCGTGTATATCATTGGTCCTGTACTTGACGGAATTTCCGATTATATTGTTCATTACGCGCCTGATTTGTTCGCAATCGATCACAACAAGCGTCGCCGGATCTATTTCCGAAACAAACGAAACATCAAAATCCTTCATTTCGAGCTCCGTTTTGTATTCTTCCGCGCAGTCGCCGAAATATCCGACCGCATTCACCTTTTCGAATTTGTACGGAAGCTTGTTGTTGTCGAGCTTCGAATAATAAGAAAGTTCGTCGACGAGGAGCGTCATGTCCCCTGCCTTCACAACAATCGTTTTTAGGTATTTATCGCGCTTTTCTTTGGAATCCGCAACTCCGTCAAGGAGTCCTTCCGCATATCCCTTGATCGTGGTAAGAGGAGTTTTTAAGTCGTGTGAAACGTTGGATATCATTTCGCGGATGTCCTGCTCGTAATGCTCCGTCTGGTCTATTTGCGTCTTTAGGTGGCGCCGCATTTCCTCAAAGTCGCTGCAAAGCTGTCCGATTTCGTCCTGCTTGTCGCGCTTTAATGTGAAGTTTAAATCACCCGAGCCTATTTTCCTTGTTGCGACCTTTAATGTGTCGAGCGGCTTTATGATGCTGTCGTCGACCCACTTATAAAGCAAAGCCGTACCGCAGAGACAAACAAGAAAACCGACAAAAATTCCCACCGCCGCACGGGTGATAAATTCTCCGGCCGCCTCCGACACCTTTGTGACAATGATACAGCTTCCCGTGTCGCCGTCTTCAAAGTTAATCTCGTGCATCTTCACGATCATTTGGAATTTGTCGTCGGAAACGACAATACCGTCGGGGATTTCGGAGCTTCCTTCGACAGCCTTCAAAATTTTTTCGCCGTAAAGCGCAAAATTTTCCGCATCACCGACAAAGTAACTTTCTCCACCCTTCATCACCGCAAGATAAGAATATTTTTTTGTAAGCGCATCGTTGATACTTTTGAGCCGGGTATCGGATGTGAACCTTTCGGGATAAAAATCCGCCGTGACGCACAATTCGTTGTATTCGCTGTCGGTAATCTCGGTAAACGCCTGAATCGGTTCAAAGAGAACGGAAGCATGTCCGCTCACCGTTCCAAGTTTTTTTTCGATTCCGTTAAAAGACAGCATTCCTACGACAAACATCAAGATACCGGGGACCAAAAGGATTGCAACAAACGCAATCAGAATCTTTTGCCTAACCTTCATATCCGGTCCTCACAAGTTCCTCTTAATACTTAATTAATGATTATATAACAAATCTGACGTATTTGTAAACAAAAATAAGCTATATAATGCCCAAAATTCGGGATTTTTTATTTATTCTTTATGCCCGTTTTTTAAGTATCCGGTACTCTCAAATCTTGACAAAAATAATATTTGAGTTATGATTAAGAGTGACTTAAAAAAAGTCGCGTGCGTCACAAAAAAGACGCGCAAAAATGCCACAAATCCAAATAAATTTAAGGAGAATTATGGACAGAAGATTATTTACATCCGAATCGGTTACCGAAGGACATCCCGACAAAGTTTGCGACAACGTGTCGGACGCGATACTTGACGCGATACTTGCGGAAGACAAAGACGCGCGCGTTGCATGCGAAACGGTATGTTCCACCGGCTTTGTCCTTGTAATGGGCGAAATCACAACAACGGCAAAAGTCGATTATCAGAAAATCGTGCGCGATACCGTTTGCGACATCGGATACACAAGTTCCGACATCGGCTTTGACGGACGCACATGCAACGTAATGATTGCGCTCGATCACCAGTCACCCGACATCGCAATGGGTGTCGACAAGTCGCTCGAAGCACGCGACAAGAAAGATTCCGACGCTGAAATTGCCGCAACGGGCGCAGGCGATCAGGGAATGATGTTCGGATATGCAACAAACGAAACAGAAGAATATATGCCTTACCCCATCGTCCTTGCCCACAAGCTCACAAAACAGCTCACAAAGGTAAGAAAGACGGGCGTTCTTCCTTATCTTCGTCCCGACGGAAAGTCCCAGGTTACGGTCGAATATGACGAAAACGGCCGTCCCGTGCGCGTTGCAACGGTTGTTGTTTCCGCTCAGCACGCTCCGGAAGTTCCCGAAGAGCAATTAAAAGAAGACATCATGAAATATGTCATAGATCCCGTAATACCCGATTTGCTCGTTGACGCAAACACAAAATATCTCATAAATCCCACGGGAAGATTTGTTGTCGGCGGTCCCTGCGGAGACTCGGGTCTCACGGGCAGAAAGATTATCGTTGACACCTACGGCGGATACGCACGTCACGGCGGCGGCGCATTCTCGGGAAAAGATCCGACAAAGGTTGACCGTTCCGCATCCTATGCCGCACGTTATGTGGCAAAGAACATCGTTGCCGCAGGACTTGCGGACAAATGCGAAATACAGATTTCCTACGCAATCGGCGTTGCCGAGCCCACATCCGTCATGGTTGACACATTCGGAACGGGAAAACTTGCGGATGCCGAGCTCACAAAGATCGTTCGCGAAAACTTCGATCTTCGTCCCGCAGGCATAATAAAGATGCTCGATCTTCGCCGTCCGATTTACAAGCAGACCGCATCCTACGGACACTTCGGAAGAACAGACCTTTCGCTTCCTTGGGAAAACACCGACAAAGCGGAAGATTTGAAGAAATATATCCAAGCTTAAAA
>CAZZFV010000007.1:0-18979 GCA_964653855.1 uncultured Lachnospiraceae bacterium | reverse complement strand
ACACTTTAACTTACTTTTTTACCCATGGAGAAACACGTGAAAACCGCCAAATTACCGATCACAAAAATAAAACCCGGTATGACACTTACCGAAGACGTTTACAATGCAGCAGACCAGATGATCTTAAGCGCCGGAACGGTGCTGTCCGATCACAGCATTTCTCGTCTTAAGTTTTATTCGATTCGTGAGGTCACGGTTTCATACGAGGTAAAGCCCAAAGCGCAGGTTTCGTTAAAGAGTGAAGCGGAAAGACTCGGAAGCTATACCGAATCCGTCAGAAGAAGCAAAGATTTTGCGGACTTTGCGACGGCATACAAGGACTCCGTTCTTTCGATAGAAAAGCGCATGCGTTCGTTTGTTTCCGGCAAAAGTTCGCTTGACACAAACGCCCTTCTCGAGTGTGTTTCAAACATATACCAAAAAGTTTCGAGCCAGGGGCAGCTTTTCGATATGCTTATGTGCATACGAAATCTCGATGACATTACGTTTGTTCACGGACTCAACGTCGCAATAATCGCAACAGCATTTTCTGAATGGCTTAACCTCTCCCGTGAAGACTCCGACGCGCTTATTCTTTCGGGACTTCTCCATGACATAGGAAAGCTCACGATTCCGGAAGCGATATTAAAAAAGAAGGGTGCACTCACTGCCGACGAATACAAAATAATAAAAGGTCACTCGAGAGCCGGCTACAATCTCTTAAAAGATTTGAACGTCGACCCGCGTATTTCGATCGTTGCGCTCCAGCATCACGAAAGAGCCGACGGCTCCGGCTATCCCGACGGACTTGTGGGAAGCCACACGGACAATTTCGCAAAAATAATCGCGATTGCGGATGTTTATGATGCTATGACAGCCGCAAGATGTTACCGCGGTCCCATTTGCCCGCTCGAAGTTTTGAACACCTTCGAAAGCGAAGGGCTCACAAAATACGATCCGAAATATCTTCTCACGTTTATGGACCACGTTATTTCGACATATCTTAATCAATATGTCCTTTTAAGTAACGGCGAGGTTGCGGAAATCGTCATGTTAAACAAGCATTCACCCGCCCGTCCCTATGTCCGCCTAAAAGACGGACAATGCATCGATTTGTCGGCGGAAAGATCGATTACGATTGTCGGAATCGTATAAATTTAACAATTACCTTTAAGTAAATAATTGCATTAAAAAAGGATGTGTTTAAAGCACATCCTTTTATTTTTTTAAGAAATCTTGTTTTTATAAATGCTTCTGCTTGCTTCTTCTTCCTTGTTTACCTTTGTGATCGAAGCGCCGAGCGAAACAAGCTTTTCTTCAAATCTCTCATAGCCGCGCTCGATATATTCGATATTTTCGATGACGCTCACGCCCTCCGCGGCAAGCCCCGCTATTACGAGAGCCGCACCCGCACGAAGATCGGATGTGGAAACCGCCGCGCCCGTGAGATTCTGAACTCCGCCCACAACCGCCGTTGCTCCGTCAACCTTTATTTGAGCCCCCATGCGCACGAGCTCGTCGATATATTTAAATCTTGACTCAAATATGCTTTCGTTGATTATGCTTGTGCCCTTGGAGAGTGAAAGAAGCGCCGTCATTTGCGGCTGTAAATCCGTCGGAAAGCCGGGATAAGGCATTGTTTTTATGTTTGTGCTCTTTAAAGCTCCTTTTGCGGAAACATGCACCGTATCGTCAAATTCGTATACTTCAGCGCCGATTTCGGTGAGCTTTGCGGAAATCGCTTCGAGGTGCTTCGGGATTACGTTGTTAAGTGTAACCGTGCCGCGTGTTGCCGCTGCGGCAATCATGAACGTTCCCGCTTCTATCTGATCGGGAATCACGGAATAAGTTGTGCCGTGAAGCGACTCAACTCCGCGGATTCTGATAACATCCGTACCCGCGCCCTTGATATTCGCGCCCATTGAGTTTAAGAAGTTTGCGACGTCAACCACATGAGGCTCTTTTGCCGCATTTTCTATTATCGTCTGTCCTTTTGCGAGAACGGCCGCAAGCATAATATTGATTGTTGCACCCACGCTCACTATATCAAGGAAAATATGGCTGCCCTTTAGTTCTTCCGCTTCGGCATAAACAATGCCGTGTTTTATCTGAACATGCGCTCCGAGCTTTTCGAAACCTTTTGTATGCTGGTCTATGGGTCTTGTGCCTATGTTGCATCCGCCGGGGAAAACCACTTCCGCTTTTTTGAAACGGCCTAGAAAAGCGCCTATCAAATAATAAGAGCCTCTGATCTTTCTCAAATTTTCGCTGTTAAGCGCATAAGGCGTGATGTTTTTTGCGGTAACCTGAACGGTATTCGGAGTTTTTTTTGTGACTGTGGCTCCTATTTCCGAAAGTGCCTTCAAAAGAATTTCGATATCGCTGATACAAGGTACATTTGTGATTGTGACGGTTTCTCCGGTAAGTGTTGCCGCCGCAAGAATTCCGAGTGCGGAATTTTTTGCTCCTCCGATTGTAACCTCACCGTTAAGCGGAATCCCGCCCGTAATAACATATTGATCCATTAACAAAAGCTCCCGATTATTTTTGTTTCGAATGTCGATTTTAAAGGACATTCAAAGCAAAACAGACTTATTCTTAATGATAATTGTTTATCCACTTTTTGTAAAGCAAATTTTTACTTTTCACAAGGTGCAAAGTGTGTTACAATTATCTAAATCTATGAGTGGTACCCGGTTTTTTCTTTCGGGTATCGTAAGTGTAAATCATAAATCTGTCAAAAATAAGACATTTTGGGGATTTTTTTTCACGGAGTCAAAAAAAATGGATTTTATAAACATCGAATCAACAACTCACGACGTTGAAGGCAAGGTCAAACAAAAATTAAAATTCAAGACGGGCAAATTTGTTTGGAAAATCAAGTTCACGGCGCCTCTTGACCCGGCTTCCGTAAACAAAAACAATCTGTCGGTTACGGATATGTCCGGAAATCCGCTCCAGACGTCGATTCATTACAACAGCAACACGCAGGAAATAGAAATCGAGCCCTTGCAGGCCTATGCCAAGGATTCGTCCTATATTTTGAATGTTTCGAAAAACGTCAAGTCGGTCGGCGGGCAAAATTTGAAAAACGACGTTTCGCTGACATTTAAGGTATGAGATTTAAGGAATAAATTTCCGATGATATTTAGCGCAAATCAAAAGTCCCGGGGCGATGCCCCCGGGACTTTTTTGGTTGTTGCAACAATCTTACACAATATCTTCCTTCGTAATCACAAGTTTGGAGTTTTCGTACTCTCCTTTCTTTGCCATTTCGAGTATTGCGGGTGAAAGGCGGTTGTCGGCATTTTCAATCACGATATTTGCGACTCCCGCGGTCCATGTGAGCGCGTGCGCGTTTCGGGGCCTGTTGTCGAGCACTTCCGCAAGCATCACGGCGGCATCTTTATCAAGCCTGTAATCGTTTTCCGAAAAAATATCGTACATAAAGCCCATCAAGTCTTCCGTCTTATATTTAGGCAAATGAATCCTCGAATTAAAACGCTTTACGTATTCGTCGTCTTCCCTGAAAAGCTTATTTATGTCTTTTGTCTCATCTTCAAGAATTATGCCCGTTCCGTTGTGCTTATTGTCATAATAATCGATGATTTGATTTAAAACTTTAGGCTCAATGTCACCCGCATTTTCTATCAATATATTGCATTCGTAAAGAGCCTTTTTTTGCGATTCAAAGTCAATTTTGTTTAATTTTTCCGCTCCGATTTTTGCAACCTTTCCGCTCTTTAAAATTCCGATTTTGCAATAAAGTTTTACGAGGCGAAGCGCGAGCGTGCTTTTCCCGCTTTCCTTTTCGCCCGTCACCACAAGACACATCGTTCCGCGGTAATTTATCGCCATGTCAAGCGCCTGGAAAATCAATTTTCTCGTTTCCGGAATCCTGTAATAATTCTTGCATATTTCATACACGTCGACATTATTGCGTTTCATTATGCCGCACAGTTTTTCGTTTCTGTATTCGAACGTAAACTGCTCCGTATAAGGCACATAAAACTTGAGAGAGTCGTTCGGAGCGGTGTCTTCGGGGTCATATGTGCCCGCGTTATCATTCGCACTTCCCGTGTTATATGCGTTTTTGTTATTGTATGCGTTTTCGGATTCGTAAGTTTCACTCCGGTCCGATGCAGCGATACTGTCATAAGCCGTATCGACAGCATTCTCTGCTTCTTCACCGTCACTTATATCGTTTGCGATCGACTGTGCAGCCTCACGCATCAATTCTTCATATATGTCATCGTCGGAAGAACCGTATGTCAAATTACTCCCGTCCGCATCCGAAAAATCATCCTGAGATTCACCCTGAAAATCGTCCCGAGACTCACCCATAAATTCATCCTGCGGCTCACGCGCAGATTCGTCTTGCGGCTCGTCATGTGATTCGGTCTCTGCGTCTTCGGAAATTTCGTCTTCCCGGTCTTCCGTCTCGTCCGGCATCACAAAATTTGCATACGAAGCATACTCTTTTTCTTTCTCACGATTACCGAACAAGCCTTTACCGAAAAAACTCTTCTTTTCTTTTTTGGGTTTTGTTGAATTCTTCATGCACTTTGTTGCAATATTGTGCACAAGCTCATTCATCGCCGCCTGTTCTTCCTCATCCATAATATCGTAAACCGCTTCCGCACTGTCCTTGATATCGTTGATTTTTTCGGATTCCATTATCGTATCCGCATAAAATTCGGGAGAATGCGATTCTTCCGCCGCGTAGACATCAGCATATGCTTTTTCGTCCGCCGTATCATAAGCCGCAGCGCATGCTTTTTCGTCTGCCGTTCCGCGTTCACTTTCATTCTCATCCGCAAAACTTTTTATCTCTTCCGCCGTCACGTCACCCTTACAATATGCCATAAGAAGCGAAGCGCGCTTTACGATGGGACTCAAGTAAAAATACTTTATTATCTTTTCGCATTCTTCCAGACACTCTTCGATCTTACCGCTTCTGTAATAGAGCTTCGCAAGCTCGTAAGCCATGTTTTCGGTATAAGAAATTTCCAAAAGTCGTTTTAAGACATCGATCAAATCATCCTTATCCGCATTTTTTGCGAGTTTTATCTTATATTCGTAATTAAGTGCGCTTTCCTTATCGTAATTTGACAGCGCACAATATTCTTCCAGATATTCTTCCGCATCCTTCACATGCCCGTTTTCAAGGCACATATCCATGACATCGTGATACATAAGCTTTGACGGACGGAGCCTGTAAGCCTTTTTAAAAAGATTTTCGGATCTCTTAAAATCGTGCATCTTTCCGTAAACACGTGCGAGCGCAAGGACGTCGGACGCACTTTTTGCCTGCTTTTCCTTGATTTCCCCGGCAAGCATAATCGCTTCGTCATACTTTTCGTCATTCAAAAGCTTTTTTAATCTTTCCAAATTTTCGTTTTCGGAAGCCATTATGTGTTACATCTCCTTATAAAGCTTTAATGTATCGGTCATCACCTGAGGCAAAGTAATCTTGTTCTTTGACAAAATCGCATGATGACGAAGCTCGATTTCACGCACTTTCTTAAGTGTTTCCCTGTTGTAGCGCTCAATTGCCTCGTTGATTGCGGGCTGGGACTGAAGTTCCGCACGGATGCGCTTACAGAAAGGACAATAAAGCGCAAGTATCTCACGCGCCTGCTTGTTTAACTTCATGCCGCCCTGAGATTCGTATTTGATCCACATTTCGTAGTCCTGCACAAAAACTTCGCGGACGTTGTTTTTCGCCTTTGCGATTTGATTTTTGATTTTTTCTTTTTTGTCGTCCGTAAGAGCCTTGTTCTTCTTATAATACTCGATATAATCGTAATATTCGGACGTAAGCGACTTAAACTGAATGTTGTTCCATGCCGTGCCTTGCATTGTGCGGCAAAGCTCCCAGCGGAAACGCCCCAGATTTTTGATATAAACATCGTCAAGATTTCCGTCAAAGAGCACAGGGAACAAAAATCTCCCCGCACTGTCACGGTGCTTACAGCTTATCTCCTGCCACATCGTGCCGTTTGAACCGTAACACGGGAACAGAATGATGTCGGGCTTCACTTCTATCATTACCGTTTCTTTTTCTATTTGAAGCTCTTTGTCGGCAAACAATTTTTCACGGTAAAACGCCGAAAAATCAAGCTCACGGAAGCGTTCGACGGTTTGCCCCATGCGGTCGAATGTCACAAGCGCCTTCATAAAATCGGCAGTCACCTGTTCCGAGCAAAGCACCGGCACAAACGTCGAAAGTGCACCGTTTACGATTCTTTCGGTATACTTAAACATATTAAAGATTTCGTAATCGACCTTCGATTTTTGATCGCGCGAAAGCGTTTTTGCCTGCTCCTCCGTGATTTCCTTTGTCTTTAATTTTTCACGGATCGCGTCGTTAAATTCAAGGTCAAATTCGTTTTTTGAAGGCTCACGCAAGCCCTCATATATCGCACGCAGCCACTCGGGCATCGTATAAAGCGTGCAAAAATAATCCTTATCGGAATTCACATGCAAGTTGCAAAGTAAAACCGCTTCTTCCTTTGTGACAAGCCTTTCGTCCATAAATCCGAAATTTAAAAATAAGCTTACCGCCTTCGGAAGGCGCGGATTGTTTAACGAATTAAAGAACACATCCCTGTAAATCTTAAAAAATCCGTCCGAAATTTTGCGGCGCAATTTTCTCGGCTCGTCTTCGGTGCTGAGCCTGTCACGGCTGTCCGCAAATTCGTTTATGAGATTTTCAAATTCCAAAGCAAATCCCGCTTCTATATTTCCGAACGCCAAAATCGTCTTTAAGGAGTTCTTTAGGGCTCTGTAATTGTCTTCGTCCGACACTGCTCTCGCGTCTTCCTGCGACGCCTTTATTTCCGTACCGTTGTTGAGCGACAAAAGCACCTTCTTCATGCGGTCGCGGCGGGCGCCCGTAAACGCACCCATGCACTCCGCAATTTGAGCCTCGCTTTTTACGTAAATATCCGCCGTTTGCATAACAATCGGTTCAAGCGATTTATCGGGGCGTCCCGTTTTTTCGAGCTCCTTCGAAAGCTTTATGAGCTCACATACGATATTCATTTCGCCGTCGTTGTAAATCATGCGGAGAGCTTCTTCGGCATATTTTCCGGATTCCGAAACGTTCGCAAAAACTTTTAAATATTCATCAACAAAATCATTTACGATTTTTTCGAGCACAAGGTGTGTTTCCGCATAAAAAGCGTTCATCACGTTGCGCGGAATTTCGGAAAATTCGAGGAAGAAGTTTTCCGTGTTGTTAAGTTCCGCGCCCGTATATGCCGCAAAATTTTCGGGCACAAGCTCGTTTACGGCAACACCGCCCGCACGGCATGCCTTCACATACTTGTCGTTTACGTTTTCGATAAGCTCATAAAGACTTTTTGAAAGCGAAAGATAGGTTTTGTCGGCCTTTACGACATCCTTAAAGATTTTTGCGAGCGACGAAACAACAAGTCCCTTATATTCCTTGTTTTTTAAAAGCTGCGAAATAAAATCCCCGATGTTTTCCGCTTTGAAAGGATAAAGCACAACATCGTCGGAGGCCGTGTAATCGGTGAGCGCTCTCATTCCGCGCAGATCGCAGATTCCGAAAAAATGCCCCGCCGAAAGCACCGTTTTAAAATATTCGTTGCTTGCAAGCACATTTCCGCGCACAACCGCAAAGACACAGTCAATCGGTTCCTTTTCCTTAAAAATGACCGTTCCCGCTTTAATTTGATTCTGTTCCCCCGGAATTAAGTTTAAGCTCATACTCTTCCTCCGTACTTTGCTTCTTTTGCTTTTTTATAAGTGCATTCTCTATACGTAAATTCTTAAAAAACTCCTTTAAGAGTTCCGAACACTCCTCTTCTCTCACTCCGTTTACATATTCAACCGTATGATTAAACGCGTTTTGCTGCAAAATGTTTAAAATTGAACCCGCACATCCCGCTTTCGGACTCATGCATCCCACAACGCACCGCTTTATTCGTGCCTGCACAATCGCTCCCGCACACATTTGGCAGGGCTCAAGCGTGATATAAATCGTACAGTCTTCAAGCCGCCAGTCGCCGATTTTTTTGTCCGCCTTCAAAATTGCCTCAAGCTCCGCGTGCGCAAGTGTTGTTTTCCTCGTGTTTCTCTTATTGTAGCCGCGGCCGATTATTTTGCCCTCGTATACTATCACGGCGCCTATCGGCACTTCACCGCACTTTGCGGCCTTACGGGCTTCTCTTATCGCCGCCCCCATAAATTTTTCGTCATCAGTCATTTTCATATCAAATCTTATGGTACCACAACTCTTCTTTTACTTCAAATCCGAGTTTCTTATATAATGCCATCGCGGCCGTATTTTGACCGCTCACCTGGATATAGATATTATAATCCGAGTATTCAAACAAAACTCTTTTCATGTACTTTGTGCCATAGCCCAAGTTCCGCAAATTTTCTTTCACAAAGACATCGTAAATATATTTTCCGTCAAGATAGTCTTTCACGAAACACCTAAAAACTCCGGGCTCCTTTGACAAAATGCAAGTACAATCTGCGTCGGTGTCGCTACAGTTATCTTTATCTTTGTCATTATCACGTCCGCCCGTGCTTTCTTCTGCACTTTCGTCACCGATTTCTTTTTTTACAATTTCCGCGGTCGGCGTAAAGCGCATTGCGCACGCAGGAAGCACCAGCATATATTCGGTCGTTGAAAACTCAAGCCCCGCCGTCCTCTTATATAACTCGTTTAAAACACTGTCCGCATAAGACACAACGGAAATATCCGTATATCCTTTTTTCTCGAATTTCTTTTTTACTTTACGAAAAAACTTGTAAAGCGTTCTTACGGTCAGATTGTCTTCGTATTTTTTGATAATAAGTTCAATCTCACTGTCCGACAAAAAATAACATTCGCACACTATACCCCTAAAAAACAGCACACCCTCAAATGCATCTGTTTTTTTGAATCTCATAAAGCCTCCGAAAGACGTGCAAAATCCGAAAGCGTAAGCTCTTCGCCGCGCACGGTTTCTTTAAAGCCGCATGACAAAATCGCGGAAATGATTTGTTCCTTTGAATACTTATCCTTTAATTCTCCCGAAAGTCCGTTTACGAGAGTTTTGCGCCTGTGGTTAAAAGATGCCCTTATAATCGCAAACATTAATTGCTCGTCTTTAACCTTAATTTTTTCGTCCTTTAACGTAAGCCTTATGACCGCCGACGACACATTCGGACGCGGCATAAACGAATTCATGGGAACATTTGCCGCAATATAAGCATCCGCATAATATTGAACCGCAAGCGACAATGCGCCGTAATCCTTTGTGCCCGGACCCGCTTGCATTCTTGCCGCAACCTCCGCCTGCACCATAACCGTAATGCTCTCGATCGGAACATGCTTTTCAAACAACGACATGATTATCGGGGTTGTGATGTAATAAGGAAGATTTGCCACAACCTTGATTTTTTTACCGCCGTTACGCTTTTCGATAAGTTGATTTAAATCAAGCTCAAGAATATCCGCGTTTATGACGGTTACGTTGTTGTATTCCTTTAAAGTGTCTTCCGTAAGAATCGGGATGAGATTCCTGTCGATTTCGACCGCAACCACTTCTCTTGCGGTTTCACAAAGCTTTTGCGTCATTGTGCCTATCCCCGGGCCTATTTCAAGCACAAAATCGTCCGACGTGATTCCCGCGGCATTTATGATTTTGTTGAGGACGTGCGCGTCCACAAGAAAATTCTGTCCGAATCGCTTTTGGAACACAAACTTGTATTTGTTTAATATTTCTATTGTTTCTTTGGGGTCGATTAAATTTCCCATATAAATATCCTTTGCATATTCACGTATCGGTTGAATTTGTTTGTCACTCCGTACTTTTTTCGAATGCACGCTTGAGCTCATCGCCGTATGCGCTTTTTGAAAGCACATTCACGCTTTTTATCGTAATATTCGGAAGCACGCGCTCCGTTTCACGCGAAAATGCGTGTGTGAGGAGCGTTGTGCCGCTTTCCTGTTCCCGATCTTCACATTTTTCTTCCCGCTCAAACATTTTATTTAAGCGTACCGCGTCCATGCCTCTCACATGCATGAATCTTCCCGCGATAACGAAAGGCGCACTTGTTATGCTTTCAAGCATTTTTATTTCCGCATCCCCCGGCTCTCCGTCAAACACAATAATCATGCGTGCCGGATCCCGGTCTTTAAGCGCTTTTATATTTTTTTCGAATTCACGGTCGGGTCTTACCACATAAACGTCTTTTAAAACAAACTTGTTTGCGGAGCAATCGGTTACGGGGAAATCCGGTACCGGACGGTTGCTTACGGAATAACAGGTTACGGCATTGCCTGTTGCGGGCGGAACGGCTGCCTGTCTCTCGGTTTCACGCCCGGCACTTACGGTTTTGTCGGTTACAGACTTGTAAGTGACGGGTCCGGTTTTTTCGCCGTCACGTTCCGATTCTGTATTTTGAAGAAATTTAAGAACGCTGTCGGATGTAGGTCTTAAAGTCCCGCAAAATTTTCTCATGAAAACCGGATCGTCACGATATTCCGCACATCCCGCAAAGTCATTGCTCAAAATTTCCCGCATTTCGTCAAAATTGTAAGCTTTTTTAAACAAAAGGTCATCAAGATCAATATAGCACCCTCTGTCCGACAAATATTTATCCTTGTCATACACAAACAAGGCGATCGGACGGCGTGACGCCATAAAGTCAAACATAACGCTTGAGTAGTCGGTTATGAGCGCATCCATGCGGCTCAAAAATTCGTATGCGGGCGTGTCTGAGGGAAAAGAAAAAATATGCTTAAATCCCCTAAAATCCACACGCATTTGGTCATATTGATGAAGCTTTACAAAAAGCTTTTGATTGTCTTTTAAGATAGAGTCAAATTGCTTTAAAATATTAACGATGTCGGATTTTCTTGTGTCACCGCAATTTTCCTCGCGCCACGTGGGCATATATGCGATATTGAAGGTCACAGCATAAGTACTCTCCGCATTCTGCCTCATTAACGATGCCTTATCTTCCGATGACACAGCATTTTTGTTAAAAGATACATCCCGTTCCGATTGCAACACGCCCTTTTCCCTTAAAAACACATCGTTTTGCGGATATCCCGCAATCATATATTTTCCCGTATAAAGCATCTCGAGATTGTAATCCCGGAAGATTATGTCTTTTGTGTACTCGTTCGGGTAAATAAGCAAATTCGCCTGCAAAAAGTTTCTTTCGGTGTTTTGAAGGCCGTGAAGCGAATGTCCCTCACTCTTACCGAGCGTCTTAAGCGGTGTGCCGTGCCATGTGTTTAGGTATTTTTGCTCGGGGCGTCTTATAAAATATTCCGCGAAAGTGACGTTATTCACCAAATACTCCGCTGTCGCAAGGAGATTATTGTATTTCAAACTCTTGATATTTACGAGCCGCACGGTTGAAAGCCCCGCAGAATCCAATGTGCGGCGGTTTGTATCTTTGTTTTTCCTGTCGGTCACAAAATAAATTATCGGATTTTTTTTGCTTCCGGCTTCCGCACTTTTACGCACAAGTTCCGCACATATCGCAAACGGCGCACCCGTGACCTCGCGCCCCCAAAAGCTTTCAAAGAGATATGTGTCTTTCTTTATTTTCCGAGATGTGCAGCTTACATAATAATTTCTGTTTGCTCTTGAGCGCCGCAAAAATTCGCCCGCCGTACCCGGAAAATTTCTTTTAAAATTTATAATATTCCCGAAAAAACATTTGTGTCTTATCGCAAATTCCCAAAAAAACCTCGATTTCACCGCGTTTGCGACGATTTTGTTGTGATAAGCGTCATAAAAGAAGTCATTGTGACGTTTCCAATCGGGAAATTCAAGATGAAGGAAATCAAGTCCCGTATCCAGTATTTTTTCCTTTAACTTTTTGTCGTCATACTCAAAAAAGTCCATAAATCTCGCAAACGTATGGCGAAGACATATGTAACACAAAGCATTCCTGTATTCGTAAAAAACTCCGTAAGTCTTAAAAAATTCGATCACTGTTTTTAACGAATCAAAAATATCAAGGACTTTTTCCGTTTTTTTATTTGTGATTGCGCCGCTTCTTTCGTCAACATGGTAATAAAGGCACTCGTTTATTTTGACTGTTTTTTCGGAAAGAAAAAGAAGCGGAAAAGTGACGGGAATGTCCTCATAAATTTTTCCGACGGGGTATCTCAAATCCTTATTCGCATCAAGAAACGATTTTTTGTATATCTTTGACCATGCGTACGGCTGACATTTTTTTATGAAATCTTTTTTGAGGTTTTCGGGAACCAAAACGCTTTTTGCAGAATTGCTTGCCGCCGAAATCCCTTCCGACAAAATCCCTTCCGTAACGCGCGAAAACTTCATATGCCACGCATCCGTTTTTGCCCAGTCAAACACCGCCATGTCGGCATCATGCTTTTTTGCTTCCGTGTATGCCTTAAAAAAGCATCCTTGCGCAACATAATCGTCTCCGTCCGCAAATCCCACATATTCGCCGCGTGCTTTCGTAATTCCGAAATTACGTGCCATAGACAGCCCCGCGTGAGGAACAAGGTAATACTTTACGTTTTCGGGATTTTTATCCGCAAAGTCTTTCGCTATTGCGCCCGTATTGTCCGTGCTTCCGTCATCCACAATAATTATTTCCGCACCGAAAGAAACGTCCGGAAGAATCGACTTTATGCATTCCGAAACATATTCCTCTATATTGTATGCGGGAATAATTATGCTGATGGGTGTCATTTTTAAACTCCTGTTGCCTTATAAAACTCGTCCAGTTTTTGCCTGTTGTATGCCCTCGGGTCAAACGTATAACCGGCGGGCACTTTTCCTTCTTTAAATTTAACCATTCCTTGATAAATCTCTTCCGCCGTTTTTCCGATAACAAGCTGTCCGTTTTCCGTTTCGCATTCCGATGCCGACTCAAAATCCGACATGATAATCGGCTTATGCAAAACTCTCGCCTCATATACGGTCATCGGAAGCCCCTCGTAAATCGAGGGCAATATGAAGCAGTCACATTCCCTTAAGAAGGGATAAGGATTTTTTACGTTCCCCGGCATGATTACGTAGTCCGCGAGATCACATTCCGCAATATATAAATTTAACTCGTGTAACAGTTTCCCTGAGCCGAGAATATAGAGTCTCGAATCCGGATTTTCGTCATGAAACATCTTAAAACCGCGTATAAGTTCCTTTTGATTTTTTTCGGGAGACATGCGCCCAATCGTAAGGAAATTGGTTATTTTGCCGTGCGTTACGGGATTTTCGTGCGTTACCGTAATACACGGCTCTTTTTCCGCTTCCGAAAGAATACGTTCATAATCTATCGTGTTTCCGGCATATGTAATCCTTGATTTTAAATCATAGCGCTCGGGGATTTTTTCCGCATTCACGCGCATGATTTCCCTGCCGCACGCAACAACCGAGTCAAACAATGAGTAAAGCGCAAACACCTGTCTGTAGGATTTGTTTTTGTTGTCGTATTCGGCTTTCATGTCATTGTGCAGCCAAATGCTTTTGTGCGCTGCCGCACCGCAAAGTAAAATCGCCGCATCAAAATATATATATCCCGAAAAATCCACCGCCGAATCAAAAGTTGTATCGCCGAAAAGTCTTCTCCATTCGCGCTTTAAGCCTTTTGAACGGATTTCTTTATGTGAAAAGCGCGCCCTCTCGAGCCTATAAAAAACGACTTCCGCCGCGGTCATGGGCGGCATTTTTGTCCTATAATATACGCGAACGCGAGGGTTTATTCTTTCTACAAATCCGCTGCTGCAGTCATGCGCATTTTTTTCAAGCATCAAAGTGACATCATACTTATCGTAATCGATTTGATTAAGCAGACTCAGCATTGATGTCGTAATGCCGTTTATTCCCATTTGCTTTCTCGAAATCAAAAGCTTCTTTTTGGTCGGCGTGACTTTTTTGATATTGTATCCGTCTTCTTTTCCAAAAAACACAATGTCAACTATACGCTTTGAAATGCCGGGTGCGGCATCCGCTCCCGCATATATTGCCACTTCCTTATATTTATCCGCCCACTTTTTTGCAACCGCATCGATATCGTTTATGTATGACGCAAGTTCCTCTATATTATCGGTCATAGGCCCCGGAAGCATCTTAAGCGAACTCTCGTAAAATCCGCGCTCGTTTAAATATCCCTTATAGTCTTCCATAAGGAAAAGCACGGGCTTGCCGGTCCGTAGGAAATCATAAAAAATACTTGAAAAATCGGATACCAAAATATCGGTAATCTTAAGTATCACGTTCGCATCGATTTCCGCGGGAACGATAAACGGAAATCCAAGATCTTTTTTGGACACCTGGTAAAGTCTTTGGTGCGGTTTTATGAGAATCTGATACTCATTTGTGTCAATAAGCTCCTCTAAGCGCGCTTTTGCCTCAAAAAGTCCCGATACGTCCCTGTCCGGATTCGCATAGCTTTTGCCTCTCCACGTGGGTGCGTAAAGAATAATCTTTTTGTTTTTGTCGATTTCGACTCCGTGCTTTAAAAGCTCGTCAATACGTTCCTCGCGCGTGCCTTCGTCGATAATGTCAAGACGCGGATACCCTTCTTCTATGATTTTACCCGTATAAATCTCGTGAAGCTTAAAAGATTCAAGATAAACTTCCGTGAGAAAAGGACTTGCGGATACCATGTAATCCGTATGCAGCATATTACGGATGGTATTCGTTGTTTCGATTTTACCGCTCGGCATGTCATACCCAAGCGACTTTAAAGGCACGCCGTGCCAGGTGTTTATATAAATCTGCTCCGGCTTTTTGTTAAAATACGAGGGAAACGTGGTATTGTTTATGAGATACCCGGCCTTCGAAAGCATTTTTATGTATTTACGGCTTCCGTATAACACAAAATGCACTCTGTGGTTTTTATTTTCGCGCTTAAAGCGCTTTACGTTTTCTTTCCCCGAAATCACCCAAAAATGCTCCGTGTCGTGAAGCCGCGGGTCATTTAAAATTTCCTTAAACAATGCATACGGACCGCAAAGCATTCCTCGCCCGAAAAAGCTCTCGTAAAGCACGATTTTTTTGTTTACGCGCGTATGTTTATAAACATAGGCACAATAAGCCCCTTCCCTGTAGCCCGTCGCAAACGAAAATCTTCCGACACACCTGAAAAAGTAGGTTATTTTTTTGGAAACGGAATCGAATTTCTTAAAAAACTTGTTTTGCTTTCTTTTATTTTCCCGTTCTGATTTTTTTGCCTTTTTCTCGTTATATTTTATGAGTTCCGGCGAATCGGGAGTGAGTTCTTTTTTTTCCGGAATAAGTTTCTTTAATGCTTCTCTCGCCGCATTCCCCGAGTCAAGCGGATTAAATTTCTTATTAAACTCCTTATACTTTTCGTCAGGTATAAAAGGTTCCGAAATCACTTTGTTTAAGGCGTCCGTGAGCTCGTTTTGCGTTGTCGTGATCGGCCCCGGAAGAAGTTCGGGATCAAAATAAAATCCTCTTACCTCATTTTCGTATACGTCCCTGTCATACATATAAAATACTATCGGGCGTCTCAAATCCGCAAAATCGAACATAACGCTCGAATAATCGGTCACAAGGACATCCGAAATCACAAACAGGCGATTCACGTCATCCACATTTGTTCCGTCAAAAAGGAAGCCCTTATAGGACTCAAAATCGATTTTCGTGTTTTTGTGATTATAATGCATACGCATAACAACGCATGCCGTGTCACCAAGATCCCGATAAAGTTTTTCAAGATCCAGCTCCAAATCGTATTTATAATAAATTCCCGTTTTTTTGTTTTGCTCACGCCACGTTGTGCAATACAAAATAACCTTTTTGTCATCGGGAATTCCCATTTCGTTTTTGATCGCACGCTTTTCGGCTTCGGTATAATTAAAAAGAAATGCGTTTCTTGGATATCCTGTTTCAATTACCTTTTTTTCTTTTTCTGCAGCACTCAACCCGAATGCCGACGAAAGCTTCTCGGTCGCATAATGTGACGGCGAAAGCAGATAATCAAACGTGTCCGCCTCGCGCCTGTATTGCTCATGAACTTTTTCGACCGACTTTGCCGAATTTCCGTCAAGCTCTATGTCGCACCCGAGGCGTTTAAGCGGTGTGCCGTGCCACGTCTGAATATAAATCTGCCCCGGCTTTTTGGGTGCCGTGATATTGTTTGTGATATTGTTTATTACATAATGCGCCTTTGCTATAAGCTCATAATATGCGGCGCTTTTTCTCTTTACAACACTTGTACGCGGATATTTTTCAAGATATTGATGCTTTTTTACGTCATCTACCGACCACACAAATTTGTAGCCTGAATATGCGGGTTCACGCCTTATTTCCTCAAAAATCGCATAGGGGCTGTCCGCAATGCTGCGCCCGAGGAAGCTCTCAAAAAAAATAAGATTTTCGTCGATCGGCACCTTGTCCGCCGCCTTACGCTTTTTCTTTAAATATTTCGAATCGACTTTTTCGTAATGCTTTTCCCAAAACACTTTCCCCGTCGCAAGTCTCTCGGCTCTTTTTTTCGCCTTCACTTTTTTTAATTTCTTTGTAATTTTTTTTGAAACGGACTCACTTGCCATTTTTTCGTAACTTCCTTTGATCATTGTGCATTAAAAATTATTTTAACATTTTTCTGCAATCGATACAAGGTTACAACAAAAAAAGCCCCGGCTGCCTTACGACAAACAAGAGGCGACTCTTAGTGCTGCTTCATTCCTGACCTGACACGGTTCGAGTGCATTGCTTCGCAAGACCGAGGCTATGTGTGCGATTATATAAAGATTTTTTTAAGTTGTCAAGCGATTCCGTTTCGTAACATTTCAATTTCTTCTTTGTACGGCGGAACCTTGTCTATATAGGGCGTTTCAAGGATTTTCGGAACATTTTCAAATTCATGCGCATGCACAATATCAAATAGCGCATCAAATCCGATATTCCCTTTTCCTATGTTTTCATGGCGGTCCTTGTGGCTCCCGAGCACATTTTTGCTGTCATTGATATGAAAAACGGATATTTTGTCTTTTCCGATTATCTTGTCAAATTCCGTCATCACACCCGAAAAATCGTTTTTGATATCGTATCCCGCATCAAAGGTGTGGCATGTGTCAAAGCAAATCCGGATTTTTTCGGGTTCATTTACAAGATCCATGATGCGTGCGAGTTCTTCAAAATTTCTACCGATTTCCGTGCCTTTCCCCGCCATCGTTTCAAGCGAAACCGTAATCGGCATGTCCTTATATAAAACCTTGTTTAATCCGTCCGCAATGCTTTTGATTCCCAAATCCACGCCCGCGCCCACGTGAGCTCCCGGGTGCAAAATAATTGTTTCGGCACCGAACGCGATCGTACGTTCAATTTCCTTTGCGAGGAAATCGACTCCAAGCTTAAATGTTTCGGGATTTACCGTATTTGCGAGATTTATGATATAGGGCGCATGAACAACAAATCTTTCGATTCCGTTTTCGCGCATAAGAGCGTGCGCTTCCCCGATTTTCATTTCTGCCGTATCACGGCGCACCGTATTTTGCGGTGCTCCCGTATATACCATAAACGTGTTTGCTTTATAGGAAACGGCTTCCCGTACGGAGCCCTGTAACATTTCCTTTCCGCCGATTCCCACATGCGAACCGAGTAACATAATTCACCTCCGGCAATCACATTTTAACAGTAGCAGCCATAAATACAGCCTTGCAGCCTGCCTTTAAATATACTTTACGGCATTATTTTACGACAATATTTACGATTCTGCCCTTAACGTAAATTTCTTTTACAATTGTTTTTCCTTCAACAAAAGGCTTTACGGTGTCAAGTGCCTTTGCCTTGCTTATTGCGCTCTCCGAATCTTCGTCGACACTAAGCATCACCGTTCCGCGAAGCTTTCCGTTTACCTGTACGCCGATTGTGATTTCGTTTTCGACAAGAGCAGCGGGATCAAATTCAGGCCACTTTTCGTAAGCGATTGAAGTGTTGTGACCGAGTGACTCCCAAAGTTCCTCACCGATATGCGGGCAAACGCAAGAAAGCATCTTTACAAATCCTTCCGCATAAGTCCTCGGGCATGTGCCTTCCTTTGTAGCGGCATTAACAAAAATCATGAGCTGGCTGATTGCCGTATTGAAGCCGAGCGTCTCATAGTCCGACGTAACCTTCTTGACCGTTTGATGATAAACCTTTTTAAGATTATTGTTTTCGCCGTCCGTAATATTCTTTTCGTCCGTGAAAAACGTCCATACACGGTTCAAAAATCTTCTTGCGCCCGCAACGCCTTCGTCGCTCCAAGGCTTTGAAACTTCGAGCGCGCCCATGAACATTTCGTAGAGTCTCAACGTGTCTGCGCCGTACTTGTCAACGATATCGCTCGGATTTACGACAAATTCGGGGAAACGCTTGCCCATCTTGATACCGTTTGAGCCCAAAATCATTCCCTGGTGAACAAGCTTCTTGAAAGGCTCCTTTACCGGAGAAAGTCCCTTGTCGTAAAGGAATCTGTTCCATATACGCGAATACATAAGGTGTCCCACCGCATGTTCGGGGCCGCCTATGTAAAGGTCAACCGGAAGCCAATGCTCGGCAAGCTTCGGATCGCAGAATACCTTATCGTTGTCCGGATCGATATATCTGAAATAATACCAGCTTGAGCCCGCAGAGCCCGGCATTGTGGACGTTTCTCTTGTTCCCTTTATGCCGTTGTGATCGTACTTTTTCCATTCAACCGCATTTTCGAGCGGTGCCTTGCCGTTTTTGCCCTTATAGTCCTTAAGCTCGGGCAATACAAGCGGAAGCTCGTCATCGTCGAGAACGTGGATTTCGCCGTTTTCCGTATATACGATCGGAACGGGCTCGCCCCAATATCTTTGACGCGCAAAAATCCATTCGCGGAAGTGATAATTCGTCACACGCTTTGCAACGCCCATGTCGCAAAGCTTCTTTGTAATCTGTTCCTTTGCCTCTTCAACGGTGAGTCCGGTAAATTCTTCGGAATTTATGAGCTTGCAGCCTTTTCCGAGATAATCGTATTTTTCGAAAGCGCACTCACT